>CALCNX010000030.1 GCA_937899715.1 uncultured bacterium
TGCAGCAGAATCCGCAAAATCGCAAATCAATACCGTTCGCGCCGACCTTGACCGTGCAAAGATTGAGTTTGACCGCATCAAGGGCTTGTACGAAAAGCAGTTTGCTTCCAAAGGCGAACTCGACCAAGCTACTGCCGCTCTTGCGAGTTTTCAAGCGCGATTTGAAGGAAGTCAGAAAGACTATGAGCGTTCACAAGCTGTTGTTCGCCAGTCTAATGTCACATCCGGGCGTACGACGGTCTATGCGCCGAACAACGGTATCGTTGTTGCGCTGCCGGTCGAAAAAGGTGAAAAAGTGCTGGGAACTGCACAATTCCAAGGCACGGAGATTATGCAAATTGCTGACCTTTCAATTATGAATGCGGAAATTGATGTAGATGAAAACGATGTGGTTATGATTTCCGTTGGCGACACTGCTCGTGTGCGCATTGATGCTTTCCCAAACCGCGTTTTCCGCGGCTATGTCTATCAAATGGGTAACTCGGCAAAACGTGCTGCTACGGGCACACAAGAGGAAGTTGTCAACTTTGCCATCAAGATTCGTCTCATTGATACCGATGCGCGTTTGCGTCCGGGCATGAGCTGCGATGTGGACATCGAAACGGAGACACGTCCTAATACCATTGCCGTACCACTCCAATCGGTAACTATCCGCAAGCCGCAAGAAAAAGAAGGTGGCGAGGCACTTGCCGCGAACACACAAAAGCAAGAAAGTGCGAAGAAAAAAGCTGCCGAGAGTGCTGCAAACAAGCCACCGCAGGTAGTCTTTATCAAAGAAGACAACAAAGCTAAAATGGTTCGTGTGGAAACAGGTATCAGCGATGGCGGATATATTGAAATTCTCAACGGTGTGAAGGAAGGGCAGACGGTGATTAGTGGTAACTTCCGCGCTATTAGCAAGGAACTTGAGGACGGAACGCTCGTAAAAGTGGATTCGCTTGGCTCGAAAAAATTCAAGAAAAAATAGAGCCTACTCGTTTCTACTGATTAACACGAAATCTCTCACATTTTGATTTTTATTATATGACTACCTCCACAGAACAAGAACAGCCGATGCTCATTGACATTGAGCATATTGCGAAGTCGTACACGATGGGCGAAGAAATTGTCCATGCACTGAAGGACATTTCGCTGAAAATTCGCAAAAACGAGTATGTTGCGATTATGGGACCTTCCGGTTCCGGCAAATCAACCCTGATGAATATTCTGGGGTGCTTGGATACGCCCACCAAAGGTTCGTATATCCTCAATAATAACGTGGTTAGCGAGATGGACGATAATGAACTTGCCGAAATTCGTAATAAAGAAATCGGTTTCGTTTTTCAAACATTCAATCTTTTGCCGCGTTACTCCACACTCAAGAACGTAGAACTGCCGCTTGTCTATTCCGGTATGCCAGCCGGTGAGCGCAAAGAGCGTGCTGAAAACGCCCTCCGCGCTGTTGGCTTGGGCGAGCGTATGGGGCACAAGCCCAACGAGCTTTCGGGTGGTCAGCGCCAGCGTGTCGCTATTGCGCGGGCGCTTGTCAACAGCCCCTCAATTATCCTTGCGGATGAACCGACGGGTAACCTTGACACTAAAACCGGTGATGATGTGATGCGGATGTTTGAAGAATTATGGCTCGGCGGCAACACAATTATCGTCGTTACGCACGAACCCGACATTGCGGCACACGCACGCCGTGTGGTGCGCGTTCGAGACGGCGTTATTGAATCCGATACCATCAACGAAAACCCCGTTTCTGCGATTGAAAAAGCACACGAAGCAGAACTCAGCGAAGCCGCCGTATAAGCGTAATTTGCCATTTATGAATATTACCACTTGTTCCTCATCATTCGTTATTCTTTCAACGTTATGTGGTCACAAATACTTGAAGGTATAAAAATTGCTTTAAGCGCAATTCGTTCCAATAAACTTCGTTCAGGCTTGACATCGCTTGGAGTTGTGATTGGTATTGCGTTTGTGATTTTTATGGGCTGGTTCTTGCAAGGGCTGGATTTTGCCTTTGAGCAAGCTATTTCAACGCTTGGCACTGATGTTCTCTACATTGACAAATGGGACTGGACAGGACGAAAATCGTGGCGTGAGACCATGAATCGTCCCGACATCACGCTCCGTCAGTGTGAAGAACTCGCCGAGCGGATGCAAAGCGCCGAAGCCACATCCATTCTAGCCCGCAAGTGGAACGCCACTGTCAAATCCGGCAGCGATAATTTCACCGGACTGACGGTCGTGGGCGCAAATAGCGTCTATGCTGATATTGCCGCAGGGGTGATAAAAACAGGAAGATTCTTCTCGCCTGTCGAAGATATGTATAGCAGCAACGTTTGTGTGGTTGGTTACGATGTGGTGAAAAATTTCTTTGGCGAAGGCACTGACCCGGTCGGTAAAGAGCTAAAAATCAAGGGTGTAACTTTTACCGTTATTGGAAAAATTGAGAAACAAGGCTCAATGTTTGCCCCGCCATGGATAGACAACCAAATTATCATTCCGATTAAAGCCTTCCTCAATATCTATTCGGGTGGCAACAAAATGATGAAAAATATCTCCGTAGCAATTAAAGCAGGCGGCGAGGAAAACGTGGAGAACGCAAAAATGGAAGCCGTAGGGCATATGAGGCAAATTCGTAGGCTCCAGCCCGGTGAAGATAATAATTTTGCTGTGAACGAATCCCAAGCATTCCGAGACAATATTGCCAACCTTCGCATTGGCATTTGGGCTGTGGGAATTGGGCTAACAGCGCTCTCGTTTTTGGTGGGCATTATCGGCATTATGAACATTATGTTCGTGTCGGTAACCGAACGGACAAAGGAAATTGGTATTCGCAAAGCTCTTGGAGCACGTCGCCGTTCTATTCTCTTCCAATTCCTCGTAGAAGCCTCATCGCTATGCTTCTTGGGTGCGGTGATTGCGTTTGTCCTTTGTTCGGTTGTGATGTTTAGTGTGGTACGTTTTGGTGAGGTTACGTTCCTTACTCCGTACATCCCACCTAATTTGCTCATTATCGCCACTGTTGTTTCGATTGTCGTTGGTGTGCTGGCAGGTATGATTCCTGCTATGCGAGCATCGAAACTTGACCCCGTAGAAGCATTACGGTACGAGTAATTTCCAAGACCTCATTCTATTTCCACTATGAAAATTTTCATTGAGAGTATCATCATGGCGTTTGATGCCGTCCGTGCAAATAAATTGCGGTCGGGGCTAACGCTCTTGAGTATTGCGATTGGCATTTTTGCTATTATCGGCGCGGGCACTGCTGTCACCTCGCTCAATAACTCTGTCAATGGTGAGCTTGCATCGCTGGGGCAAAATACATTTCAGATTCGCCGCCGCCCCAGTATTATCATGTCCAACCGCGAGTGGCAGAGATATCGTAATCGCAAGCCTATTGACTTCGCGCAGGCACGTGAATTTAAGCGTCTCATGGCAGAAAGTGCAGAAGCAATTAGTGTGAATGACAATGAAAATCAACTTATTGTGAAAGCAAACAATCTTTCCACCGACCCGACGGTAACGGTGGAGGGAATTGACGAAGCATATTTTGTCTGTAACAATGTCATTATTGACGAAGGGCGCGAGTTTACAGCCGAGGATATTAATCTCAATCGTAATGTCATTATTATTGGGCGCGATGTTGCCGAGCGCTTATTTCCTTTTGGCTCACCACTTGGTCAGCAAGTTTCGGTCAAAGGGCATCGCTTTACGGTTATCGGTTTGCAGAAAAAGCGCGGTTCTGTGCTGGGTTCAAGTCTCGATGATGTCGTCTATGTGCCGCTATCTATTTATCAGAAATATTTCGCCGAATTTATCAGTTTGACCATATACGTTAAAGCGCCAAGCAAAGAGGCACTGAACTTCGCAACGGACGAAGCAATAGGTTCTATGCGCACTCTTCGCAATGTTAAGCCGGGTGACGATAATAATTTTGAAATTGAAACAAATGAGTCACTCGCTACCGCATTTGCAGGCTTCACGAGTTATTTAACAATGTTCGGTTTTGCATCGGGTGCTATTGCGCTTATCGCGGCGGGAGTCGGAATTATGAACATTATGCTCGTCTCGGTCAAGGAGCGCACCCGTGAAATCGGTGTCCGCAAGGCAATCGGCGCAAAACGCTGGAATATTATGAGCCAGTTTGTGATTGAGGCAATTACACTTTGTCAGATTGGCGGAGTCTTCGGGATAATTCTCGGTTTTATTGGTGGTCTTGCTCTCGGCTCTGCCCTTGGTTTTGGCGCTGCTTCTGTGCCGACGGAATGGGTCATTGGCAGTGTGGCAATTTGTACGCTTTTGGGTATTCTCTTTGGCAGCTATCCCGCATGGAAAGCCGCTTCGTTAGACCCTATTGAAGCGCTTCGCTACGAGTAAATAAAATCTGATTGGTGTTTTCCGGCTTACTCCATCAAACGCAAGAGCAGTCCATCACGCATTTTTGAGGCAACTAAGCGGTAGTGCTTGCCTTCCACAACGTGAGGAATTGTCAGCTTTTGATGCTCTTCTACAATCAGTTTGCATTGCTCGAATAAAGGCTGGAAATTTGGCAATGCGCTATTCATGCGCTTTCCCGTGAAATATTCGACCGAACGATGATACGCCATATTCCATGCGTTATTGGCGAGGATACATTCAAAGTCGCTGATTTGTCCGTAACCGTTACGAGTTGCCCGCCAGACCGACACACAATCCGGCGTGGTATGGAACAAGTCTGCATACACATCTTCCGACTGTCGCGTCTTCCCCTGCATTGAGAGCATCCGCTCACCGAGAATATTTACTGCTGCAATAATAGGCTTTGTGTCTGCCGTTTTTCCGGGCGGTATGCGATGATAAAAATCACCCAGCGAAAGTTTCTCAATACCTTCCACAATCGGTTTTAATGCACGCCTTTGTGCAAATATTGCCCACAGTGCTGCTGCTAGCAGTATGCTCATCGCCGCACCAAGCCCATATAGCAGCAGATAGGCACTGTCGTGATACTGCTTTGGTACGGCTTCGTATTGCTGGATATTCGCTGCTCGTGCCGTCTGCTGAAGTCGTTGAATCAGTGTCGTCATGGTGTCTGCCACGTTTGCAGCTTTTCCTCTAATAAGCACATTTGCAGCAAGCTTTATTCCCTGTTCGCGGCGCATTGCGATTGCTTGGTTAGCTTCCACAATCTTTTTGTCTAGGGTGACATCGAGATAATTGAGAATTGAGGCGTTTTCTGGGGTGAGAGGTTGCATCAGCGCCCGCAGCTGCTTTATGGTGAGCGGAACTTCACCGACGGTACGGGCATAAAGTGCAAGATGCGTGGAATCGCCCGTGATGATGTAGCTTCGCGCTCCTGTTTCCATGCCGATGAATTGTGCCAAAAATTTGTCAGATTCCGCTTGTATGCGTTCTGTGTGGTCGTCGTGTCGCACGGAGGAGCGTGTTTCATCAATACGTTGCCACACAATATAAACAGTCCCCATTCCAGCAAGTGCCGACAAAATAATACCCAATGCGATACGTTGAGCAAATGACATAGTCAATAGCAAAAGAAATCAATAAAAATGCCCTGCAAACACGCAGGAATGCAGGGCTGGATGACAATATTCTTGAAGGGGGAAATTGACGATAACGAAGGTGTTCTCATATTCTTCTCGTCATTGCCCTTCTTTCCTTCTCGCCTTCATTCTTTCAATTCATTGTTCTAGTTGATAACCTTCCCCAAACGGCTTGGGCGCAAGGTTCCAAACTTTTCAAACAGGCTCGGTAAATTCGTTTCCCACGACCAATAGACAATGAGCGGTGTGCCGACAACGTCGTCAACAGGTACGAAGCCCCAATAGCGGCTGTCAAGGCTGTTGTCGCGGTTGTCGCCCATGCCGAAGCAATAATCACGCTGTACGGTGTAGCGAACGGCTTCTTTTCCGTCAATCAAAATTTTGCCGTCATTCGTGGCAACGTCGTGTCCTTCGCGGCGGATGAATACTTCCCATTGCGCAAGGTTCACGGGTGTGAGCTCGACGACATCACCTTGCTTCGGGATACGAATCGGTCCGTAATTGTCGCGTGTGAAGCCTGCACCAATTGGGAACGTGCGAAAGCGGTCGTCGGAATCGGGGGATTCAATGAAATTGCTCAAACGACCTTCGGGCGGGAACGCTGAGGCAACACCATTGATGAAGATTTGTTTATTGCGAATGGTCAGTGTGTCGCCCGCCGTTGCGACGCAGCGCTTGAGATAATACTGGAACTCCAGCGGCTTTGCTTCTTCGCGGTTGCCGGGGAAAATAAAAACAATGACATCGCCTTTGACAGGTTTGCGCAAGCCCGGAAAACGGTAGTATGGGATAGGAATGTTGAGAATCGGTATCATCTGGGGCGTGGAAGGACCGAAGATGAATTTATTTACGAACAGAAAATCGCCCGTCATCACGGTACTTTCCATAGAACCGGTTGGCACGACAAACGAAGCTACCAGCACGCCATTCAGAATCATTACCATCACAAACGCACCGATAATTGTGCGCGTCCACGAAAGAGCAAGCTCTCCGAGTGATTGAGGTGCTTCGTTAGCGGCTGCATTTGCAGCAGATTTCTCGCCGTCACGTTTTTTGTCGAGATTGATGCGTTCGGACTTAGCTTTGCTGTTTTTCTTGCGGTCTGCATCGCGCTTTGATTCAGCGCGGATTTGGTCGAGTGATTTTGCCATAGTGAAGGATGAAAAGATGTTGTGCGCTGCGGCTTCGGGGAAGCCTACGAAAGCGCGGTTGTTTTGTCATAGAGAATAGAGAAGAATACGGGAAAGGCAAAGCAAAGATTCACAGTAGTTTTCTTAGTCGCTGTCAAGGCTCAAGACCGCCAAGAATGCTTCCTGCGGCACTTCTACGCGACCGATTTGCTTCATTCGTTTTTTGCCTTCTTTTTGCTTATCCAAAAGTTTGCGCTTACGAGAAATATCGCCGCCGTAGCACTTCGCAAGAACGTTTTTGCGTATTGCGCTAATGTTGTCGCGGGCAATAACTTTTGCGCCAATAGCAGCTTGGATTGCCACCTCGAACATTTGTCGCGGAATGAGTTCCTTGAGCTTGCCGCACAATTTTCGTCCCCAGTCGTATGCTTTGTCGCGGTGAACGATACTGGAAAGCGCATCAACAGGTTCTCCGTTGAGCAGAATATCAAGTTTGATAAGGTTGCCCGGGCGTACATCTATCAACTCATAGTCAAACGAAGCATAACCGCGAGTACCGGACTTCAATTTATCATAAAAATCGAAAATGACCTCGCCAAGTGGCAACTCAAAGAGCATCTCCACGCGAGTTTCTGTGATGTAATTTGTTGCCAAAAATATGCCGCGTCTGTCCATGCAGAGCTTCATAATTGCGCCGATATAATCCGTCGGAGTAATAATTTGCGCTTTGATGAAAGGCTCATAAATTTCCTTGATAGACGTAACATTTTCGGGCATTTGCGAGGGCGATTCTATCCAATCTTCATCACCATTGGTCTTGACCAGTTTGTAGCGAACCGTCGGCACAGTTGTCACGATGACCTGCTCAAACTCACGCTCCAAGCGCTCTTGCACAATCTCCATATGGAGCAAGCCAAGAAACCCGCATCGGAAGCCAAACCCAAGAGCAGCAGAACTTTCCGGTTCAAAGGTAATTGCCGAATCATTCAAGGATAGTTTTTGTAATGCCTCGCGCAAGTCCTCGAAGTCGTCGCTATCGGCAGGATAAATTCCGCTAAAGACCATAGGCTTCACTTCTTTGAAGCCCGAAATTCGTTCGCCCTTGTTTTCGGTGTGGGTAATTGTGTCGCCTACCCGCGTATCATGGAGATTCTTCACGCTTGCCGTGATATAGCCCACATCGCCTGCCGAGAGCTGTCCGGTGGGCACGCGGCTCATTTTCATATAGCCACAATTTTCTACTTCGTAGGTTTTATCGGTAGCGTAGAAATAAATTTTATCTTTGTCGCGGAGCGTACCGTCCATAATGCGTACATTCACCACCACACCCACGTAGGGGTCAAAAATGGAATCGTAGATAAGAGCACGAAGCGGAGCGTCAGGGTCGCCCTTCGGGGCGGGAATACGTGCCACAACAGCCTCCAAAATATCATCAATACCGATACCTGTTTTGCCCGATGCCAAAACCATATCTTCTTCTTTGCAGCCAATCAAATCCATGACTTGTTGTTTGACCGATTCGATGGTCGTGGCAGCGCTCGGAAGGTCAATTTTATTGATAACAGGAATAATCTCCAAGCCAGCCTCAATAGCCAGATAAAGATTGCTAATGGTCTGCGCTTCTACGCCTTGCGTTGCGTCCACCACGAGCAGTGCGCCTTCGCAGGCAGCAAGTGAGCGTGAAACTTCGTATGAAAAGTCCACGTGACCGGGCGTGTCAATGAGGTTGAGCGTATAATCTTCGCCTGCACGAGAGGTATAGCGCATTTGAATAGCGTGGAGCTTAATGGTGATGCCGCGTTCCTGCTCAAGCGGATTGCTATCGAGCATTTGATTCATGGTCATCTCCCGCTTTTGCAGCGTGCCGGTTTGTTCCAAAAGTCGGTCGGCAAGCGTGGATTTGCCGTGGTCAATGTGAGCGATAATACAGAAATTGCGAAGGTGCTTCATGGATACAATGTTAGGTGTCTTCCGCTTGGATGGCGAACAATTTGAGTCTTGAGGTCAAGAACAAAATTTTTGATACAAACTGCAAGATACGATTTCTCTTAACGCTGTACAAACCTTGTTTTTATACCTTGCCGTATATGCACCGCTTCATATCCCTGTCTACGGTGCGGCTATGTTTTTTTACTCACGCTTGTCTTTAGATGTGGATTGTTGCGCTTTGATGTTCTGTGCAGCTAATTGCGCAGTTTCGAGGACACGTTTCATGCGGGTTTCGGGTCGCTTTGCACTATAAATCCATACTAAAATGAGTTTTTTGGCAGAGCGAGAAAACGCTGTGAAATTCTCTAGCGCTGGAGGGTGCTGTACTAAGGCTTCTTGCAAATCATCAGGGACGGTTAAATTTTCCACCTCGTCTAAGGATTCCCATGTACCATTTTCTTTGGCAATTTCAATACTCTTTAGCCCAGCCGATTCCATCAGTCCCGCGGCGAGCAATCGTTCAACGCGTACCTTATTTGTTCTCGACCAGCCGCTTGAAGCCTTGCGCGGGGAGAAGACTTGCATATAGGATTCCTCGTCAATTTTATTGACAACAGAATCTATCCAGCCAAAACAGAGCGCCTCTTCCACCGATTCTTCATAGCTTACGCGAGGCTTGCCACTCTCTTTTTTGTAGTAAATGAGCCAAACACCCTTTGCAATATCATGGTTCTCTGCTAACCACGCACGCCATTCAGCGCGGTCTGCGGCATAGAAACGTTCGTAGTCCTTTGCATATCCGGGCATGGTGGGAACAAATGATGATAACCAACAAATTATTTAATAGCAGTTTTAATCTCCACCTGCACAAAACGGTTGTACCAGCGACCTTCAGGCAATGTATTATTGTAAAACGAAGCCACGCCGCCACCGGCATTGATAATATCCGGTAAGTTCAGTTGATTCGCTACATTCTGCGCCTGCTGCTCGGTGAGCGCTCTTGCATTATCGGTGGAAAGCCGCGCATCTACATAGCCCGTAATAGCAACCTTCGAGCCGGGCTTGATGCCCTTACGCATAATGGTCAGTAACTGCCGTTGGACGCTGGCATCAGCACTGGAGTATGCGCTCACGCCTTGCATTGTGGAATACACATGATAAATTTCAGTGCGGGTACCTTTCGATTTAGCGGCAGAAATCATTTCCACGGGCAATGCCGTGAAGGGCGAACGAGCCGTACGGCTATTGCGGTCGGTCGCTTCGATGCGAAGCGAGATTTCTTGCGCTGTTTGCGGTAAGCTGTCAAGCGGCGCATTCGCAAGGTTCCACTCAAAGGTTTTTGGATATGCGTCGCCGCCACGCACTGTTTTAAGCGGGGTATCGGCTTGTGCGATTTCCAACTTCCATGCTTGCAAGCCCGCTTCGGCTTCGATATCGAAACGTGCTTTCACCACAGGTGGCGTAACGACTTTACCACGGTACTCGAAGCGCAGTTCTTCCAGAATTTCCGGCGTGTCGGAGGTAATTTCTACACGCCGATTTTCCTCGGCTTCATGCGTATCGTCGCGGTTCACCTGAAATGTTGTGCGAGTAAGCGCCGAGATGCGGCTTGCAGTGATGCCCCACACGCTGACGAGATATTTTTTCACCTCTTCAGCACGCGAGAGAGCAAGGGTTTTATTGTTTTTCTCAATGATTGCATCCGACATACCCGTAATGGTCAGTTTTGCCTTTGGCTTTGTTGCCATGCGCTGTCCGATAATATTGAGCAGGTGATAATACGTGTCGAGGTCGCTTTGAAGCGCAAGGCTTTCCACTTTGAACCGCGAACGGTCAGCAGCATTGAGGAGTTGGTAGCGGTCGGGAATCGTTGCAAAGTTTTCGCTAAAAAAGATTGAACCCAAGATTGGACGTGACTTTGAAGCGAGCACTTCTTCAATGCGAATGACTGGATTCGGTGTTTCTGCGCCATCGGGTGTAACGCCGACGACGGAGTAGAGTTTCACCGCAGGCGGTTTGTTGGAGCTTAGTTTGGTATTCGTTGCAATGACTTCCGGCTGCTTGGTTTGCTGCTGTTCTTGCTGACGTTTCACTTCCGCTTCATCGAAAATAGTCGGATTAGGCGAGAAACGGAGCGAGATTCCGGCACGAATTGAGTTAACACGCCATGTGCGATTTGGGTCGTTCAACAAGCTAAAAAGCGGCACAGTTGGTAATTGGAATGAATAAAACACCTCCGGTGCAAGCAGTACCGTGCCTTGCTGATTAAGCGGAATTTCATAGCTAATACCACCCGTGAGCCAGAGCGGAACAGTCCGAAAATTGGGAATGTTTTGGTTGAACTCCGCGCGAATAGTGCTTCCATCACCCCATGTATAATTCGGGTCAAGAATTTGCTCATATTGCCGAACCTTGCGCTGAATAGCATACCCGGCTGTTCCGCCTACATACAACGATAAATATCGCAGAGGTCGCAGCCACAAAAGCAGCTGTCCGTCAAGCGTACCAAGCTGCGTTTCCGCAAAATAGCCTAAGGACAAGTCAAATGGTTGATTATTATTACTCGCTCGAACTGTTTCTTGTGCGCGGAATGTAGCACCAAAGCTGGAATATCCGGCGCGAAGTGCAATGCCGAATGGTCCTGCAATGGGAAGTTCAAAAAAACCTCCTGCCGAGAAAAGTAATCCGTTTACGCCCGTAATGGATGTAACGGGCGAGTATTTAACTCCATACGGTGTAGTAACAAGGTCTTGGAAATTGGGTTGATGCTGGTTGTAACTGCCCTGAGCGTACACGCCATAACGGATGTATGGGTTGGGAATGTCAACGTTTGTGGTAGGCTGCTGTGTGCCTGTGGGCGTGGTGCGTACGCTGTCTTTGGTTGTTGTCGGCAAAGAATTTGGTCGGTCTTGTGCGAATACCGCATCAAACCTTGTTATTGTCAAATGTGCTGCAACGACCAATACCGTTACAAGCCAAAATCGAAATTGAGTGCTCATTACTGATAAATGAAATGAAGAATGTTTGATGATTGTCGGTGATAAAGAGGCGACATTATTGCCCAAGAATAAGTAATTGCCTACTGACAATTTCTTCCCGTACCCGCACAACAAGCATATAAGCGCCTGTGGGAAGGTTTTTGGTGTTGAGCGAAATGCCGTAGGTTCCTGCTTCCGAAAGCGCAGACTTTTGAGTCTGCATGGTCAAACCCATACTGCTCACAACGCTGAGTTCAATATCATCGACAGCGCTTCGCACCGTTACGATTGCTTCCACGGCATCCGTCGCCGGATTGGGGGTTATGCTCAATGCCGACAGCACTGCCGTAGAGCGAGGGCGAATGATACGTCCATACGTTTCAATAGAAATAGCGGTATCGTTCAGAATTCTACGGATATTTGCGCCGTTTGTGGCTGTGCCTTGTCCGGCATCATTCCATGTAAATTCTGCCAGACGAATTGCTGTTGCAATGGTATCGGTCAGAAGTGCCTGTGCCTTGAATTCTACCAGAATGACATCGCTCGTGCGATTGCCACGTGGAACGGGAATGTTGCGGAAGCGAATCCGATTGGGCGTAAGCGTGCGCTGCTGGTCGGTCAGATTCGTAGGTTGCGATACGCTGCGTGGGAAAAGAACATTCGCATTCACAATCCAAATATCGGCGTTGAAATTTTGCGCACGAGCAGCATAGAATGATGATTCTAAGCCGGACGAGCGGCGCATAACAAGCTGCACGGTGACGGTATCGCCGACTTCAGGACGCGGTAGATTATTTTTGAACGGAGCAAAACGGAAGCCAATCTCAGTTTCGGCGCATGGTGCTTGAACATTTACAGGAACGCACTGCACGCCACGCCCTGAAAGCAAGGCGTAGAGCGTGTCGCCCGATGCCGAGCGAAAACGTATCACACCTTGATGAAGAACGGTATCGCGCGGAGAAAAAGTGGCAATAAAACTTGCTGGAGAAGTTGCCGTTACGGTGCTCCGCGAGAACGGCAGTCCAAGTGCAAAAGCGCTGCGTGGAGTGCCTGATACCGGAAAGACTTCCGAGCCGATGACTTCTTGAGATGTTGTTTGTTGTGCACTGAGACGTGTTTGCAAGCCGCGTCGTTCGCTGTCATTCAGAACCACATCACCAAATTCCACCCGTGTAGGGTCGAGAACAAGACGCTGCGCCGTAGCTGGTGGCGTAATGAAATAGAACGGGATTGCCCACGTGCTACTCGTTACGCTGTTCGCAGCTCGCACTGCCCATGCGTAAGCGGTGTTTGGCTGAAGCGTAAAGGCAGGCTGAACTGTCGTTGCTTGGTTAATGGTTGTTGTGAAAAGCGGCGCAGCGAAGCCATTTTGCTCTGTGAACGTATTATCAAAGCGTGCAATTTGAATGATGTATTGGCTTGGTACAGACAAAAAGGCGCTCGGCAGCCACGAAAGCGGTGTTGCTGTGCCCGAGGGAACGCGCCCGTCTGTTTGCGTTGCCACAGGAAGCAGCACAGGCGGCAGAAGCACAGGAGTAACCCGCACACCGCTCACCACCACACTGACGAAGCGGTCGCAGGGACCAAATGCAATCAGCAATGTATCGGTCGTCAAACCGTCACGTTTCGGATCAAAAACCACCTGTAAGTCGAGCGACTGACCCGCCTGAACACTTGCTCCTATGCCGGAGATGAAGCGGAATGCGCCAGATGTACTGCGTGGTGTACCAAGCGTAAGCGTTGTACCATCGGGACTGGTGTTAGTGAAACGGATTGTTTGTGTAGTAGAAAGGCGGAAAAAGGTATTGACCGTATCAAAAACGACCGCAGCAGGCGCAGATGCTTGCGGCAACAAAATTCCGATTTGAAGTGATTGCGTGAGTGGTACCCCCGCACCATTGCGGTCGGTAACGGTCAACGTATAGCGAGTAGGCTGAGTCGGCGAGATGAAAGCACGAATAATACCATTGGCATCAATGCTCGACGAATCCACACGCGGCGACCATTCTATTTTGTAGGGTGGAACCCCGCTTGAAATGGTTGCTGTGAGCGGTGTTGTTACTCCGGGGCAAATCGTCGTTTGTGGTGTGGTGATGGGTGAAAGGCTGAAGGGAACTACACTCAGCGACGTTTCGGCAAACTGCCCGTCGTCGTTTGTAAGGCGCAGTGTGAGTGTTGCCTGAGAAGTGACAAGTGTCGCCGGAACGCTTACGATAACGCGTGCAGAAGTGGTATTTTCCACAATGCGAAGCGGTACTCCAGCCAGACGCACCGTGAGCGGCGCAATACTAGGCGCTTCCACGTTTGCACTGGTAAAATAATTACGACCATTGATAGTCAGCAGGAAATCACTATTGCCGACGCTCACGCGCGGTGGGTCGAGGTCGGTAATCGCAGGCGGGTAGGCGCGCACACGGAAGGGATAATCGAAAAACTGCCCGTTCGGGTTCGTTACGCGAATAAACTTACGCCCTGCCACCGATACGGCAACCGCTGGAACGCGTCCTATAATGGCAACATCATTGACACGCTCTTTGATGTCAATTGGTACGCCAGCCAGCGTTGCCGTGGCACTACTACTGGGGCTTGCTGCATTATTAAAGAATGTACGACCAATAATTTGCAAATCAAAGTCTGGGTCGCCAACAGTCACGGAATCCGGTGCAATACGACTAATAAACGGTGCAACGGCACCGGACACCGTGAAAAGGGCAGTTGTGCGTTGTCCGTCTTGATTTTGGAGCGTGAATGTTTTCACGCCGTCGCTCGTGAGGACTGACACTGGCAGCGCTACCACGACGCTGTTCGGTGTCCAGCTAATGCGACGCAAGCCCAGCCCGGCAAACGTAACCAGAGGGTCATTAAAATCTTTTCCGTTCAGTGTGATAATTGAATCTGCGCCAGACTGGCGTGACGGAGTGGAGGACGGCGTTAGTTGGACAATCACAGGCGGCGGGTTTTGGAAGACCGTGCCACGTAGGATATTAGGTCCGGCAGCAGCAAAAAGCTGTCCTGCAAAAGGCAATAACGTTCCGGCAGCACGAATAGGAAAACCAGTATTAACGTTTGTCCAGAAACGCCCCAGATTTGCCGTTGCATAAACACCAATGGATGTAGCCGCATAAATACGGTCGCCAAATGTTGCCATCGCAGTAATAGTTGGATTATCCAATTGGGTACTGAAAGGATTCCACGTAGGACCAATATCGGTAGATTGGAACACGCCTGCGCCGTTTGTTCCGGCAAATATACGGACGTTACTCACCGTCGTAAACGATGTAACCGATAACGGGCTCAGTCCTTGAAATGGCTGTATCCAAGAAGCGTTCGTGCTGTCGGGCGAAATGTAGTAAACGCCTTCATTGGGTGTTCCGGCAAAAACTCTGCGATTGAAAAAGAGAAGCGTTGTGATAAACTGCGTAGAGGACATTCCGCGATTGTAATACTCCCATGTTGTACCATCGTCCACCGACCGAAATACACCGTTACTGGAGCCAACAAAAAGAACTTTTCGGTTGTCGAAACTACCGACTGCTCCGGCAGTGATGAACGTTGCCCCAAAAGTGCCTATGCTCACCGGTACTCGTGTCCACGACTGCCCACCGTCAATGGTGCGAAAAAGCCCATTGGTTGTTCCGGCATACAGGCTAAAATCATCAACAAAAAGAGTATTAACGGTTAATGCTGCTAATCCACTATTAACCGCAGCCCATGTGCGTCCCGAATCAATGGAACGATAGACACCCGCACCGCCCGTTCCAGCGAATAATGAGGTGGTCGGTGCAAAACGATTCGGCTGCGAAACAAGCGCCGTGATGGTGATAGAGCGCGGAGGAGAGAGCGTCACGGGAAGCCCTTGGCTGCTAAACTCCCAGTTGAGCGTTGTGAGGTCTTGCGCGGTGGCAGGAAGCACCTCGGCGAGAAGCACGACAAACGAGAGTATGATACAAGCAAAAAAATATCGTGATTTCATGCGGTCTTTGTTGATAGTCTGTTTTGTTTCGGGAGCGTGTCAGCGTTTTTGTGTAGGGAACTGTACGAAAATGAGACGTTTTGCGTTCTCTTGGGGAAACTTTTCGTTCGCCTACATGATACAACGCCATTCTCCCAAGTGGTTCTGGGAAATCTACTGCACAGACTGTGCCATTTTCTGCTCAACCTCTGAAAAGTCGGTATGCGCAAAATGTCGCAAACGCCCAAGTTACGGAACTTTCTGCTTTTGACCACATAATTTTGTTCCCTAGTCTAGGATGAAATGCGTAACTTTGTGGCTTGGTAGAATTATTTTACAATGTCATAAGCTGCTAAATAATGACTGCTGAATGTCGCTTAAACGTATGGATGCTTGCTTTCACCCGCAGCCTCATTGAGGATTTGTCGGACGAACAGTTATATCTGTGCATTGGCTTGACCAACCCGCCGTCGTGGATACTTGGGCATCTTGCTGCGGAAGCGGACAAGGCGCTGACCATACTCGGTGAAAGGCAGATTCTACCAGACGACTGGCATAGCTCATATTTACAAGGTTCTTCGCCAGATGTTGTGCAAGTACGCCATACAAAGCACGAGCTTTGGCAAGCAAATGAGACCGTCTATGCTGCTTTGCGAGAAGCGATGGTACAACTGCCTCAAGAACGGCTTCAAGAGCCATCACACAGCGATTTCCTCCGCGAACATTTGCCGACGCGAGGCGATTGGCTGGGGCATATCCTGACAACGCACGTGGCGATGCACGCCGGACAAATTCAGTATTGGCGGCGCTTGCAGGGCATGGAACGTGGGTTTGAAAAATAAACAATTAGTAGTATGACCAAAATCATCAACATAGAAACCGACAAATTCACGCTTGCGGAACTGTTTGCTATTGTGCGCGGTGGCGATGAGGTGATTCTGAAGGAAGCGAATCAAGTAATTGCAAGGGTACTACCACCGGAGAATCGCAGTACTGATAAGCCCAAACGTTATGGTCCGGGATTATTTGCAGGAAGCGCATTATACCTAGCAGAAGATTTCGATGATGAGCTGCCGATGAGTTTTTGGTTGGGAGAAGACAAATGAAGGTTCTTTTGGATACACACATTTTCATTTGGTATTCCATTTCTCCTGAACACCTTTCAGCGAAGGCGTTATCGATGATTGAGAATGCAGATACTTTGTTCATCAGCATCGCCAGTATATGGGAAATGCAAATCAAGGTTTCATTAAAAAAACTAGACCTTGGGCAACCACTACCACTGGTAATCAGCGATGAGTGTCGGAATAACGATTTTCGTATTCTTCCCATAACCCCCGACCACATCTATCGCCTTGCAGATTTACCGCACCATCATGGCGATCCGTTCGATAGAATCCTTGTGACGCAGGCGCAGCACGAAGGTCTGACTCTCGTAACTACAGACGGGAATATCCCGAAGTATGACGTGGAAACAGCGTGGTAAGGGCGTTTTCAAGAAAAACAATTGTACAGCAATGACCCGAATCATCAACTTAGAAACCAATAAAAATCAGCTTTCGACGGTAATCCGTTGTTTGCTTGGTGGGTTGTGTTTGGTGATGATGGGGAGTTTGCAGAGTTGCCGAACTGCCGTTACTACTCAGGCTTCTGTGGCATTAAATACCTACCAAACGGCACAGACGATGCCTGCTGGTGGCTTTGGTTTTCGAGTGATTGGTCCATCTTTTGCCACATCAATTGGTGCAGTATCGCAGTATAGAGACTTTTCAAGAGTGAACGATGCTATGTATGTCGGTGGTCTAGATTTTCAATTCGGACTTGGTAAAGGTTGGGATATTGGTTTGATGACGCGTGCAGATTTTAATTTTATAGACGCAAGTCTTTCTGCTCGACCTTATGCAAAAGTCCGCATCACCGAAAGCGAAGCGCCATTCATTGGTTCCATCTTGTTTGGTGGTGAGATAGTTGCTGGTAGTGCTAATAATGATCAGCAAATTTACAGAGGTTTGTTCGGTCAGCCAGAGCCATTATCAATAGATAGTTCTCGACCGAACATATCTGCCTCTCTGAGTTCTTCGACCTATCGTGTGTTTGTTTCCTTTCCAATAAATTTTGCTATCTCTACGAATGATGATATTATTATACATCCCGGGCTGCATTATCTTGAGCAGCATATCGTTGGCGGTGAAAATTACTATTATGCGGATACTGCTTCGTCAATAAGACCATACCAGCCAACTATCTTGCGTTCAATACAAAGAGATGCAATCAATCGTTATTTAATTCCGTCTCTTGGTATTAGCATTCGTGGACGAACCAATGAATTTTTTATCCAGCCCGAACTCACGCTTGCTATTGCAGGAGAAAACGTTTTATGGAACCTTGGCATAAGTTTCCAATTTGGCAAGTTTGGTAAATAATTACCTTCAACACCGCATAAAAACTCAACATTCAAAATTCATCACTCAACATTTCCCAACAACAATGACCTCACGCGACCTACGACAATCGTTTCTCGATTTTTTTGCTTCTAAGCAGCACCGCATTGTGCCTTCTGCGCCTGTTGTGCCGCACGGCGACCCGACCTTGCTTTTCACCAATGCAGGTATGAACCAGTTCAAAGATGTGTTTCTTGGCACGGGCAAACGCGAGTATTCACGCGCTGCTGACACGCAGAAGTGTATTCGCGTTTCCGGCAAACACAACGACTTGGAAGAAGTCGGCTACGATACCTATCACCACACCTTTTTTGAGATGTTAGGTAATTGGAGCTTCGGTGATTACTACAAATCCGAAGCGATTGATTGGGCATGGGAACTGCTCGTCGGCATTTGGAAGCTCGACCCCACGCGCCTTCACGCCACCGTCTATAAAACTGACGATGAAGCCGCCAAACTCTGGGAACGCTATTTGCCCAAAGACCGTATTCACTACTTTGGCGAAAAAGACAACTTCTGGGAAATGGGCGAAACCGGACCCTGCGGACCATGCAGCGAAGTTCACTACGACCGCACGTCCGATCGCTCCGGCGGACCGCTCGTCAATGCCGGTGTTCCCGAAGTAATTGAAATTTGGAACTTAGTCTTTATCCAATACAACCGCAAAGCAGACGGTTCGCTGGAAGACCTGCCCGCAAAGCACGTCGATACGGGCATGGGCTTTGAGCGGATATGCGCAGTGGTGAATGGAAAAGATTCCAACTACGATACCGACGTATTTACGCCGATTATCGACACTATCGCTGCTATGAGCAAGCGCACGTACGTGAATGCGCTCGACGACAAGGATTCAATCGCCATGCGCGTTATGGCTGACCACATTCGCACGGTGAGTTTTTCGATTGCCGATGGTGCGCTTCCGGGCAACGAAGGACGCGGGTACGTGCTTCGTCGGATTTTGCGCCGTGCTTCGCGGTACTCCCGCAATCTGGGCTTCCGCGAACCTGTACTCTACAAACTCGTGCAAACGCTTGTTGATACGATGGGCGATGTATTCCCCGAAATCAAGGAGCAGCAAGGCATTGTGGAGCGAGTGATTAAGGCAGAGGAAGAATCGTTCTTGCAAACACTTGATAGAGGTTTGGAAAAATTTGAAGATATTGTCAGTCGTTTGCGTCCAAACGACCAAGAGCGGATTGCGGGTGCGGATGCTTTCTTGCTGTACGACACCTTTGGTTTTCCGCTTGACCTCACGCAACTTATTGCCCGCGAACGCAATTTGACGGTGGATGCGGCGGAATTTGTCGCGCTCATGGATGAACAGCGCTCACGCTCGCGCAAGGCACGCAAAAGCACGTTGCAAGAAGTGGAAATGTCCGTCATCGCGGAGCGAAGCGGCTTCACGGGCTATTCTGAGCTTGTAACGGAGTCCAAAGTTCTGCACGTACAGGGCAATCAAATTGTCTTGGAGAAAACGCCGTTTTATGCTGAAATGGGCGGGCAGGTCGCCGACCAAGGTACAATCACACTCGGCGGCACAGCGTATAACGTTGTGGACGTACAGAAATCCGGCGACGCGATTGTGCATATCTGCGACCGCGAAGTAGAACCGCTCGTGGGGCAAATGGCACTTGCCAGTGTGGACAAACGCCGCCGTGCGGACATCATCGGCAATCACTCCGCAACGCACCTTTTGCACGAAGCACTGCGCCGAGTGCTGGGAACACACGTGCAGCAGGCGGGTTCGGTGGTAACGGCAGAGGGCTTGCGCTTTGATTTCCCGCATTTCCAGAAGGTTACGGCAGAAGAAATGCAGCAGATTGAAGATATGGTCAACGAAAAAATCCGCGAAAATATCGAAGTCCGCACACTTGAATTACCGATAGAAGAAGCCCGGAAAGTGCCGGGCGTAAAAAGTTTCTTCGGCGATAAATACGGCGATATGGTGCGCGTTGTCATCATGGACGACAAATTTTCGGCGGAGTTTTGTGGCGGAACGCACGTCAGCAACACAAGTGAAATCGGCTTGTTCAAGCTCACGGGAGAATCTTCGATCGCGGCGGGAACGCGCCGTTTGGAGGCAGTTACAGGCGCAGGTGTGCAGCAATACATCACGAACCTTCACGCGCAAATGACTGAAAAGCAGCGTGAGTTCGAGGACGTGCAGCACAAAATGAAGCAACTAGAAAAAGAACTCTCGAAATTCCAAGTAAACGCACTCGCGGGACAAGTACAAGGCTTCCTCGCAAACGCAAAGAACGTGAATGGAAGCGGCTTGCGGGTTATTGCAGAGCAAATCGAAGTGGCGCATATTGACCAACTGAAAGCACTCGGCGACGAGCTTCGCAATGCGCTCGGTAAACAAGGCGTAGGGCTGCTTGCGAGCGTCATTGACGACAAAGCACAACTGGTCTGCGTTTCGACTGACGACATGAAAGACAAATATCCCGCAGGGAAAATTGTTGGCGCACTGGCGAAGGAGCTTGGCGGCGGCGGCGGCGGCAAGCCTCACCTCGCAACGGCTGGCGGTAAAGATGTGGAAAAACTTCCCCAGATTCTGAGCGGCTTTGCGGCGTTTGTAGCAAAGTTTTAATAACGCCTCTTCGGCTCAGGAAATTTAATTTCCACATTTAATGATGATTTGATATATAATTTTTGAAAACCCCATGTACATTCTCGGTATATCAGCCTTTTACCACGATTCCGCAGCCGCTTTGCTCAAAAACGGCGAAATCGTTGCTGCTGCGCACGAAGAACGCTTCACACGCAAAAAGCATGACCCCGATTTCCCGCAAAAAGCGGTCGAATACTGCTTGAAAGAAGCAGGCATCAAACTTGCCGATGTGGAAGCACTTGTTTTCTACGACAAACCGCTTCTCAAATTTGAGCGGCTTTTGGAAACATACTACGCTTTTGCTCCTCGCGGAGTGCGGTCGTTCCTTATGTCTATGCCTGTCTGGCTCAAGGAAAAAATGTTCCTGAAAAAACTGATACGCGACGAATTGAAGTCAATCGGCGAGTACGACAGGGGCAAATTGAAACTTCTTTTTCCTGACCACCACCTTTCTCACGCGGCGAGCGCCTATTACGCTTCACCGTTTCAAGATGCCGCTATTTTGACGATCGACGGCGTTGGCGAATGGGCAACGGCTTCAATTGCACATGGTCAGGGCAAAGATATTTCAGTCCTGAAAGAGCTTCATTTCCCCCATTCGGTGGGCTTGTTGTATTCGGCATTTACGTATTTTCTCGGCTTCAAAGTCAATTCCGGCGAGTACAAACTTATGGGGCTTGCGCCCTACGGCGACCCCACATCGCCCGATATTGACCGCTACGTGAATATCATCAAGACCAGTATTTGTCAGGTCTATGACGATGGTTCGCTCTGGCTCAATCAAGACGTTTTTGACTATGCGACTGGTCTGTACATGGTTAAAGACGATGCGTGGGAAAAACTCTTCGGATTCCCTGTCCGCAAGGCAGAAACAGGCTTGGAGCAACATCATTGTAATCTGGGCTTGGCTATTCAGCGCGTTACCGAAGAAATCGTTTTGAAGATGGCTCAGGAAGCCAAACGTTTGACGGGAAGCCCGAACATCACGCTTGCAGGCGGTGTAGCGCTGAATTGTGTCGCAAACGGAAAATTGCTCAAATCCGGTATTTTTGAGAATCTCTTCATTCAGCCTGCTGCGGGCGATGCTGGCGGGGCGCTGGGCGCTGCGTATGCCGCCTATCACATTTACTACGGCAAGCCGCGCATTGACCTTCAAGGGCGTATGGATGCTATGCAGGGTTCATATTTGGGACCGGAGGCATCAAATTTTGAAATCGAAGAAACGGCGAAAAGATTTAACGCAGTTTATACCTACTATGACAATTTTGAGCGCCTTGCGGAGGATACTGCAAAAATTCTGGCGGACGGCAATGTCGTCGGCTGGCATCAAGGGCGCATGGAATGGGGTCCGAGAGCGCTCGGCAATCGGAGTATCATTGCTGACGCACGAAACCCGGAAATGCAAAAGCGACTGAATTTGAAAATCAAGTACCGCGAGGGATTCCGCCCCTTTGCACCGTCCGTGCTGGCGGAAGACGAGACGGAGTATTTCGATGTCTCAACGCCGTCGCCGTATATGTTGCTGATTGCGGATGTTGTAGAGAAGCGCCGCAATGCACTTCCACCAAACTATCATTCGCAGTCGTTCAAGGACAAACTCTACTTCTTGCGCTCGGATTTGCCCTCCATCACGCACTTGGACTACTCTGCCCGTTTGCAGACGGTTCACAAAGAGACCAATCCACGATATTACGGCTTAATTTCAGCTTTCAAGCGGCTTACGGGCTATGGCGTGATTGTCAACACGAGCTTCAATGTCCGTGGTGAGCCGGTTGTTTGTACGCCGGAAGATTCTTATCGATGCTTCATGCGGACGGAAATGGATGTGTTGGTTGTGGGTAATTTCCTTTTTGAAAAAGCCAAGCAACCAAAGTTTGAGGAAAGTGAAGAATGGAAAGAAATTTTGACGAGTGATTAACGATGATTTTTTGAGAGTGGGTAATACAGATTGAGTTAATTTCCACAGATTTTTTTGATATTATTTCCATTTATGAACGTTCATTTATGAGCAAAGCATTTGAGACACTTCGCCGTGCATACACGGGCTTGAGTTTGATACTTCTGAACACGGTTCTATTCCTTGTGGTTGTCATTATTCTTTTGGAACTTGTTGCCGGATGGCTGTTGAATCGGCAAGCAACAGCGCAGAGTGCTGCTGTTAGCCTTACAGAATCGGCATATAAGGATGCTCCGTGGAAAGACCAGTTTTTTAAAGATGTGGCGGCATACCAAGCGGCAACAGGCGGACGACAAGTTTATGAACCATATTCGCTCTGGAAGAATCCTGATTTTGCAAGCGCCACCTTCACTGTTGCTGACGGCTACCGCAAAACCGTGAGTCCGCCTCATACTGTCGGGGATTCCATTGTGCGCGTTTGGCTTTTTGGTGGCAGCACGATGTTTTGTGCTGATGCGCCTGACGAATGGACAATTGCATCGCAGCTATCACTCAATTTGCACAAACAGTATCCCACTAAGCATTTTGAAGTTTCCAATTACGGCTTACCGGGATTTGTGAATGACCAAGAAGCTGTGTTGCTCTCCAAATTGCTTATGGGCGGCAAACGCCCGGATCTCGTCATTTTTTACGACGGCTTTAATGAAGGGCATTTGAAAGTCGGTATGGTAAAGCCGATGGCGCATGGGTTCTACGAGCTCTATGACCAAATTTATCGGTCTATCAAAGAACGACTTTGGGCAAATCTTGTCTGGAAATCCTCGCTCCTGACGCTTGTTATGCGTTCCCGCAGCGATGGCATAAAGTTTGAGAAAAATCCGACCGTCCTCCAAGAACGTGCCGAAGCGGTCTGTACGCATTACACAAGCACGTTTACGTTTGTGCAAAATCTTGCTAAAACGTATGGCTTTCAAGCGGTATTTTTCTGGCAACCCTCCCTTCTGACGACCGCTAAACCACTCACGCAAGAAGAATCTGCTTTGCGGAATATCGTGGAAGCAAGCAATGGTCAGTGTTACAAGATTCTTCATGCAACGGTGCGCAAACGAATTTTCGATAATCCTGCTTTTGCCCAACTTCCTATCTACGACATCAATAATGCTTTCGATACCGTGCCATTGCCCACGTTTGTGGACTATGCGCATTTGAGCTATCGCGGCAATGAAGCAATCGCTGGTAGTATTGCCCAATGCCTTTTAACGAAAAATCTTATCCAACCTTAATCTTTTTTACTATGGACTTTCTCACTGACCTCTGGAAATTCTTACGCGAACGCAAGAAATGGTGGCTTTTGCCGATGATTGTTGTGTTGCTTCTTATCGGTACTCTTATTGTGCTGGCTGGTGGTTCTGCCATTGCACCTTTTATTTACACGCTGTTTTAGAAAGCTCGGACAATGCAGAAAAAAAACATTTCCTACTCGGCAGAGCAGAATTTGCGTACGCTGGTCGTGCTTGCAATGGGCTTACTGGTACTATTTCTCGTCTTCCACAAGCCGTGGATTTCGTGGACAGCGCTTGGTGTTTTGCTCATCGCAGCATTTTCAGACTGGCTTTCCGCAAAAGTGGCTTGGCTGTGGCTGAAGCTGGCAGAACTGCTTGGGAAAGTCAATTCTCGTATTCTGCTTTCGCTAGTATTTTTTATTTTTCTCGTGCCTTTGGCACTGATGCGCAGGCTTTTTGTGCGTAACGCACTTGATTTGAAGCGCCCCACAGAAAACACACTCTACAAAACACGTAATCACCGCTACGTAGCAGAAGATTTAGAAAACCCTTGGTAAGAAGTTGACTATTCCAAACACTATGAACCTTCTCAACATTGGCTGTGGCGGGCATTTCCACGAAGCATGGACAAATATTGACCTTGTTTCCACCTCGCCGCACGTCCGCGCTTACGACCTTCGCAAAGGACTTCCATACTCGGAGGGTACATTTGATGCGGTTTATACCTCGCACGTACTGGAGCATCTCTCTCCCGAAACTGCTCAAGCCTCGCTTCGAGAGCAACTCCGTGTGCTAAAGAGCGGTGGAATTATCCGTGTTGTCGTGCCGGATTTGGAGGATAAAGCACGAGAGTACCTCGCTATGCTTGAAAAGTCATTGCAAGGCGACAAAACTGCCGAGGCAAACTACGACTGGGTGACTCTCGAACTTCTTGACCAAATGGTACGCAGCAAGGTAGGGGGGCTGATGGGTGCATATATACTTGATCCTGCGATGACAAACCCCGACTACATTGTGAAGCGCATCGGCGATGAGGCAGAAGATTGGCTCCTGGTTGCAAAAGGAGTAATGCCATCAAAGTCAGAGCCGGCTTTGCTTTCAAGGCTTCGCGCGAAGGGCGCAAAAGTGATTATCCAAAAAATTCGAGAAAAAGTTGCTGTGCTTGTCGTTGGTATTATTGCCGGAGGTGAAGCAAAATCTGCCTTTGAGGAAGGGCTTTTTCGCTCATCTGGCGAGCTTCATCGTTGGATGTACGATAAATTCTCCCTTGGACGGCTTTTGCAGCAAACGGGCTTTACAGATACTCGGGTTTGCCGTTTTGATGAAAGCCGCATCCCTGCTTTCACAAGCTATCTGCTGGACAATACACCAGAGGGTTCGATTCGCAAAGCAGACTCGCTTTTTATGGAAGCCGTGAAGCCATGATGCCATCAGGAAAAATGAGATTGCGCGTTGTCCACGTTGCCACAACTGATGTTGGTGGCGGTGCTGCAATTGCGTCATACCGACTGCATCAGGGTTTACGACGGCTTGGTGTGGATTCACAAATGGTCGTTTCCCAGAAACTTACCGACGATAGTACCGTACACGGTGCAGAGACATTACCACAAAAGCTCTGGTCGCGTACAGCACATCAGATTGACCAAATTCCACGACGTTTTTTGACAACTACTAATCAGTCACTTCTTTCGCCTGCGTGGGTTCCGGGCAATGCAGTGAAGCGAGCATTATCGCTAAAGCCGGATGTGGTAAATCTGCATTGGGTTCAAAACGGCTTTGTGAATCCTGCATCACTACGCCTGTTAGAAAATATCCCGACAGTTTGGACATTGCATGATATGTGGGCATTTTGTGGAGCAGAGCATTATGTTGGCGATGACAAGCGCTATATTCATGGTTATACGTCCCAGAATCGACCCATCGGCGAATCAGGTTTTGACCTTCATCGGTGGACATGGAAGCGCAAAATGCGCATCATACCCCAGTTGAAGCGATTGAGCATTGTTACTGATAGTCACTGGCTTGGTTCGTGCGCATCCGAAAGTGCAATGCTCCGTGAAAAGCGAATTGTACCAATTAATTACGGGCTGGATACCGCCGTTTTTAAGCCGATTCCGAAAGAGGCAGCACGATATATTTTAAATATACCTTCTGACAAAAAAATTGTTCTTTTTGGTGCAATTAATGCTACAGGTGATACTCGAAAAGGTATTGATCTACTAGCTGCCGCATTACAGCACTACTCTACACAAGTGGCTTCGCATAATGTAGAATGTTTTATCTTTGGTGCGTCTGAGCCTCAAAAGCCGCAGAATTTTGGTTTTCCGGCACATTACTTGGGTTCAATTACCGATAATGTAGCCCTTGCAGTGCTATACTCTGCCGCCGATGTGATGATTATTCCTTCACGTGAAGAAGCATTTGGTCAGACGGCTCTGGAAGCAATTTCCTGTGGGACACCTGCTGTAGCATTCCGTGTAGGCGGTTTGGTAGATACCATTTGTCATAAAGAAAACGGTTATCTGGCTCAACCCTTCGACACGCACGATTTAGCAAGAGGCATCGGTTTTGTTCTCGAAAATGAAGAACGTTATCACGTGCTCTCTGCCAATGCCCGTAAGACGGCGTTAGAGAGTTTTACCTTGGAACATCAGGCACGGCGCTATATGGATGTTTATTCTGAACTTTTATCCTCAAATCAATGAGCAATTCAAAAGAGCAAATCTCAGGTTATATCCCGCAAATAACAGGCGTGCGTGCTATTGCGGCGTATATGGTGTATTTTCACCATTTTCCGCCTGTTTACATTTTGCATCCTTTCTTGCTACAACTCACCAAAGAACTGCATACAGGCGTGGGATTGTTTTTCGTTCTGAGTGGTTTTCTCATTTACCAACGGTATTATGAATCCGCAAAACCGCATTCCCACTGGTGGGCAACATATATTCGTAATCGCGTGGCACGAATTTATCCGATGTATTTTTTGCTGACCTGCGCTGGATTTGCGAGTCGGCTTTTGCTTCATCACGAGTTCAAAGTTGACCACTTCCTTCTCAATATCACCTTTTTACGAGGATTCTCGTTTGATTATTTATTCACCGGTATTCCACAGGGCTGGACGCTAACAGTCGAAGAGTGTTTCTACTTCAGCGCACCACTTATCTTTTTTGCCACACGGCGCTGGAATATGCTGATACCGCTTGGTTTTATATACTGTACAGGCTTTTTACTTTTGCTCGCAGGGCAGGCAATCAATTTTAAGCAATTTTTCTCCCCGTTTCTGTTCATGTTCAGCTACACATTTTTCGGGCGCTGCTTTGAGTTTTTTGCCGGAATGTGGTTGGCGCGGTTCTTGATGAAACGTGAAAAAGAAGGCAGACCGCCCCAGACGCGCATTGTGACCTGGTTGGGCATTGCGGCGGCGGCGGCGAGTATTTACATCATGTCCTTGCAACAACCGCAAAGCGCCTATATGGGCGTTGGGATGTTTACGCCGATTGGTGGTATACTCAATAACTTCATCCTGCCGATTTGCTATACGATGATTTATTACGGACTGATAGTGGAGCAAACGTGGCTTCGGAAGTTTCTTGCAACCGATACTATGGTTTTATTGGGCAAAAGTTCATACATTTACTATCTGATTCATATGGGCTTAATCGAAGCAATTGTTGAGCGCGTGTCACCGGATTTCCGTGCTTGGCATGGTGCGATTGTGCAATTTATCTTGCTCAATATCATCGCGATTGTTTTGTTCAAATTTGTAGAAGACCCGCTCAATCACTGGATTCGCAAGCATTGGAAATGGGGCAAACAAGCACCAGTATCGGCAAACATCTAACTCACGATTCAAAGTTTTTTCCATCTTCATACTTTCAACCACCACTATGGCAATCGAACTCAATAAAAAAACGGGCATCAACCTCAAAAAAGGCTCGACAATTTCTCTTGAGAAAGCCGGGAAACAGCTTGAATACGTTTGTTTAGGCTTGAATTGGGGCGCAATAGAGCGCCGCGAACAACAATCTTTTTTGGGAATATTCAAGTGGGAAGACCGCAAGACGTGGAGCGTGGACTTGGATGCAAGCGTCTCTACCTTTGACGCGGAGAAAAATTACCTTGAAACAATCTATTATCGCAAACTGGAATCAGACGACGGTTCTATCATACATAGCGGCGACGACATCTCCGGCGACCGTGATGGTGACGATGACCGTGATAATGAAATTATTGACCTTGACCTGACGAAAGTGGACGAAAAGGTAGAAACAATCGTACTCTATCTCAATTCCTTCAAAGGACAAGATTTTGCTGAAGTTCCCTACGCACGTGTTCGCGTCTTCGAGGGAATGCGCCATCGTGTTGACAACGTTTTGGCAACATTTAATCTTGCTTCCGACCCACAATTTAGCGGTTATGTCTCTATGGTGATGGGTAAACTTACGCGCAAACCCAATGGTGCATGGGACTTTGAGGCAATTGGCGACCCGATTCCGGCAAAGAATATTGAGGAGACCATTCAGCACGTTCGGGAGCATTATTTGTAAATCATATTGAAAATTTGCCATTGGTCAGGTACGATATTGATTATTGTTGAACGGCGGAACGCAGATTTCAGGATGAATAGGATTTTCAGGATGCCAAAAGCATATCAGTTTTATCGGATGAAATTCTTTTTCTGAAAATCCTCTTTATCCTAAAAATCCTGAAATCTGCGTTCCGCCATCTAAATATCTTCCTTGTTTCGTAACATCAGACCTGAACAATTACGAAAATTTTTCTATCACTATTCATTGGCTCATGGCGCTTGAACTCCGCATAGAATCTATTGGCTTTGAAGGAAAAGCGATTGCCCGCCACGACGGGCTTGTATATTTTGTGGATGGTGGTGTGCCGGGCGACTACGTTCTGGCGGAGGTTCGTAAAAAGAAGAAAAGTTACGCCGAAGCCCGCATACTTGAGCTTCTTGAGCCGTCCCCTGCCCGCGAAACACCGCGCTGTCGGTATTTCGGCACGTGCGGAGGTTGCAAGTGGCAGCACCTTGCCTACGCCGAGCAATGCGCATGGAAAAAACAAAACGTACAGGATGCTTTCGAGCGGCTTGGTAAAGTGACGTATAACACGCTTCACGACACACTTCCGGCAGAGTCACAGTTCTATTACCGCAATAAAATGGAATTTTCCTTCGGTGATTCTCGCTGGCTGATGAACGATGAACGGACACAAAGCGACATTCCGAACAAAAATTTTGCCCT
This sequence comes from uncultured bacterium, assembly GCA_937899715.1. GTDB lineage: Bacteria > Bacteroidota > Ignavibacteria > Kapaibacteriales > UBA4661 > PH2015. The sequence goes on from CALCNX010000030.1 coordinate 29,008, forward strand.
CGGGCTCCATGTTCCTGGAAGATTTGATAAGGTCTTAGATGTGGAAGAATGTTTCCTGCAAAGTGAGCTTTCAAGTCGGATGGTGAATGCAGTTCGCAAGGCAGCACTGGAACGGGGTGTGAGTGTGTATCAGACACGCACACACGAAGGCTTTTTGCGGAATCTGGTGGTGCGTAATTCGACTGCGACGGGCGAACAGATGGTCATTCTCGTTACATCGCCTCCGCACGAAAAAGCTGACGAGAAGATGCTTACGTGGTTCCAGCACGATTTTATCGCCATGTTCCCCGAAGTTTCTACGGCAATTCATGCCGTGACGACTTCCAAAGCCGCCGTTGCAGGCGGCGAGACACGCATTATTCACGGAACGGGAGTTATTTCCGAAACAATACTTGGCGTACAGTACCGCATTTCGCCATTTTCATTTTTTCAAACAAATACACGCCAAGCAGAGCAGCTTTTCCGCATTGCGCTTGATTATGCGGGTGATATTGCCGACAAAACTGTGTGGGATTTATACTGCGGCACAGGCTCCATTACCCTTGCGGCGGCTCGCAGTGCAAAATTTGTGGTCGGCATCGAGATTGCGGAAAGTTCTATTCTGGATGCACGAGCAAATGCGCTTGCCAATGGCATCGCTAACGTAGAGTTTGTGATTGAGGATATGCAAAAAGCAGTCAAGAAGCAGATTCTATCCCGTCTGCCCGCGCCGGATGTGATTATTGCTGACCCGCCTCGCGCGGGATTACATCAGGACGTTGTGGCAAATTTGCTGGAAATCGAAGCGCCGCGAATCGTCTATGTAAGTTGCAACCCTGCTACACAAGCCCGTGACTGTGCGCTTCTTGCCGAAAAATATACCATTGAAGAAATTCAGCCCGTTGATATGTTCCCGCATACTTATCATATTGAGTCAGTGGTGCGTCTTGAGCGTAAAGTCTGATGCTGTCCGCCTGTATTCGTTGCAGCAATCATTATGGTGGCAAACGGTGAAAAATGCGTAACTTGCCTTTCACTACAATCAACAACATTTTTTCACATTCTTCTTACTTACTTATGGGAAAAGGTGATCAACGCTCAAAGCACGGCAAAGTCGTGAACGGTTCGCATGGCAAACGCAGACCAAGCAAGAAACATTCAAGACTCGCACGCGCAGTAAAAGCACTTGCTACTATGGCAGCATAAGAATTTTTTGCTGACAAATACACGAAAAGCCGCTCTACAGATATTTTGTAAAGCGGCTTTTCTTTTGGAACGGTATAATTCCTAATCGTCGTACTTCTGAGACTCTCCATTGAGCGTACTTTGCGCAGAGCGAAGCGGTACTTCCAACGACTTCGCAAAAATGGAGTCCAACTGCCCCATCGGGAGATGATGCACGGACTGAACGATATGCTCCTGCCAAGCACTGGCAGCTTCGCGGAAATCATCTTTTTCAAAACGATGTTCCACCATGTCGCTGGTGTTGAAGCGGTAGAGAACGACATCTATCGGATAAGAAACATCGGTCGCGCTTTGGAAAGTGGCATCAAATGCCAGAAAGCCAACCTTGAGCGCAAAGTCCATCGGCGCTTCGTAGTGCAAGGCGCGGTCAAGAATCGGCTTCCCATACCGCGCAGAACCAATAATGTGGTAGGGTGTGCCTTCCGCAATTTCCACCCAATTTCCTTCGGGATACAGCAAGAATAATTTGTGCTCATTGTCGCGCCCCAACTGTCCGCCAATAAGCGCGTGGATATTGAAATCCAGCCCGCTTTTTTTGAGCGCATCCCCATCTTCGGCAGCAACGCGGCGTATTTGCTTGCCAAACTCGTTCACCGCTTGGTAGAGCTTATCAAAACGATTATCACTGTCCTCAAGCACTTCGCTGAAATAGGTAAGTGCTTTGTCGCGCACCGAGCGCAAGCCGGAGGTCATCAAAAACATTGGAAATCGCCCGTAGTGATGCAACGTTACTTTTTTGACCGTGATACACTCTGCCCCAGTAGTGATGCGCGTATCGGCTATTCCTATCAAGCCGTCTTTTACTTTTATGCCAAGACAAAACGTCATAATACATCGAAGAGTGATGATGGGAATATCTTTTTGAAAAAATATCTGGAAAGCGCTTCAAACCTTGTATAGTATTGCATTCTACGGATGAAGAGCTTGCTCAAAAAGGTCAATAATAGCTTGACACTTCATGCTATCAATCACGCCCTGAGTACACGCAAATTCTGCCGTTGCAATGCCAATCAAGCAATAGGGACGAAGTATTTCCATTGGATTCGGTAGCGAGCGAAAATTATTGATATGCTCACGGAGCGTGTCCACATCACCCCGCGAGATTGGTCCTGTGAGCGGAAACTTGCCCGTACCAAGTTGCTTCAATCCGACGATGGCATTGTCGAGGGCACGGCGGAGAATTTGGGGCAAAAATTCTTGTGGGTCAATCCCTGCCTGTTCTGCGCTCAAGGCAGCAAAGCCCACAACTGCGTTCAAATAGTTTGCCGAGAATACTGCCGAGGCGTGATAGAGCGGCTTATGAGCAAGCGTTTCTTCAGAAAGAGGTACAAGTGTGCCACCCAACGTATAGACTAAATCAAGGGCAAATTGTTCGGCAATAGTCCGAAATGGCTCTACGGGCGGATACTCTACACCCCAGGGAATGTCTTTGAAGTTTTTTGCCGTCGCAATGGCAAAGGTTTGGTAGGGATGAAGGCTCATCGTGATTGCACCTTGTTCTTCGCAGGCTTTCAAAGCATCGCGCCTTTTTACGCCCGAACAGTGCATCACGACCAAATCGCTCAAGCGACTGCCAAAATGCGCCGCAAGCTGGGCGGAGACTTCTTCAATGGCATTATCGGCTACGGCAAGAATGATACACGAGGCAGGATGCGGAATGGAGCCAAGCGTGGGATACATTGGCAGTGAAACCGGCAGCTGAAATTTCGCTGCGTTGCGCTGCTCAAGACTGCGGTTCATTGTCCATGCCAAGCGCCCCTGAGTGGACAAGCCGACAGCAATAGATAGTCCTAATTTACCAAGTCCAATAATGCCAAAAGTTTGCATAATAAAAGTGAGAGAATGAGAGAATACTTCTTTGAGAGGGAGGTTGCAGACGAACTACACAGCTTATTGTTTATCTATGGGGCTAACGACAAGTTCTTTGTAACCGCTTGCTGAATCTTGCTCGCGGGTAAAAACAGCATCCGTCAATATACCAAGAACAATTTCTGCGGTCGTATAGACACGGCAACCCGCAAGAACGTGTCCGCCAATCGTTGTGCCTTCACCGTTTGAGAGTGCAATATGCAAATGTGAACCGTCCTGACCAAATGTTCCCGTGAGCGAAACAATTTCCAATGGACCGCCTAGCGCCGTACCCTTTGGCTTATTTGCAAAGCGCACAACGGCTTCTCGTAAACTGCCTACGCAAGTTAGCACCGATGCAGCGTTGATATGGCGCTCTTTCACAATGCGTTCCAATTCTTCCTTTATGTCCATGCCCGGAGAGAGCCGTAGGGCAAGCGTTTGCATGGAGGACTCCACGACCCGAACAGGTGCTTGCTTTGTCATGGGTACGGCTACGTTATTGGGTGTAGTTTCACTATGCACTTGGGCAAACGAGGGAAGCATTGTGGCAAGAAATAGAATAAGAAAAAGAATGAGAAACATAATATCATACTTCCAAGCGTGTTTCCATGAGCGCATAAATGCTTCCTTTCGGGTAGATGTGTTGCTGTGGTCTCATTGCGGCAGAATTTGGAGATTTGGCAGATGCTTCGGGATGCGCAATTTTTCACGAAAAAGAAAAAACCACGAAAGCCGCAATCATACGACTTTCGTGGAGCATTATTGTTTTTTCGCCGTAGGTTAAATATCCAAATTCTTCACATACTGCGCATTACGCTCAATAAACTCGCGGCGCGGCTCGACTTGATCGCCCATGAGCGTCTCAAAAAGTTTGCTCGCCGCAGCAGCGCTTTCGATTGAAACCTGAAGAATGGTGCGGGTTTCAGTATTCATCGTTGTCTGCCAAAGCTGCTCAGGATTCATCTCGCCCAAGCCCTTGAAGCGCGAAATGAGAATTCCTGAGGTGTTACCATTGGCAGCAGCGACTTCTTCGCCCGAAATAATTTCCACATTCGCACCGGACTCTTTCTTAATGCGGCTTATTACCTCGTCGCGCTCGGCATCGTTGTAGGCATAAAATTCTTTTTTGCCTTTCTTGAGTTTGTAGAGCGGCGGCTGTGCAATATAGATTTTACCGGCTTCAATAAGAGGGTGCATATAGTTGAAGAAGAACGTCAGCAGCAACGTCCGAATGTGCGAGCCGTCCACGTCAGCATCCGCCATCAGAATCACTTTGCCATAGCGCAACTTTGCAATATCGAAATCCTCGCCAAAGCCCACACCAAGCGCGGTGAAGATACAGCGAATCTCTTCGTTTTCCAGCACTTTCGGCAGACGTGCTTTCTGGACGTTGAGCACTTTACCACGAAGCGGTAAGATAGCTTGGAAGCGGCGGTCGCGTCCCTGCTTTGCCGAACCACCTGCCGAATCACCTTCCACAATGAAGATTTCGCAATCCTCCGGTGTGCTAATGGAGCAATCCGCGAGTTTACCCGGCAGAGCGCTTGATTCCAAGGCGCTTTTGCGGCGCACCATTTCACGCGACTTCCGCGCAGCAATTCGCGCTTCGGCAGCCAGAATTGCTTTGTCAATAATCTTCTTGCCGACTGACGGATTTTGCTCTAAAAATGCATTCAGTTGGTCGTTCACGATAGAGCGGACGGCGCTTTCGGTTTCGCCGTTGCCCAGTTTGGTTTTGGTTTGTCCCTCGAATTGCGGCTCGCCGACTTTGACCGAAATGGCTGCGGTCAAGCCTTCGCGGAAATCTTCGCCCGTGAGCTGAAGTTTATCGCCTTTCACGAGATTATTTTTGGTAGCATATGCGTTCAACGTCCTTGTGAGCGCAGAACGGAAGCCGGAAACGTGCGTACCGCCTTCAATAGTGTTGATGTTATTCACGTAGGACAGCACGGTTTCGTTATAGCTGTTGTTGTACTGGAAGCACACGTCCACCGGCGTTTCCGAGCCGTCTTCTGCTTTGAAAACCGACGAAACCATGATGGGCTTCATCAGCGCAATTTTACCTTCATCCACGTAGGTAACAAAGTCCACTAAGCCGCCCGGATAGTGATACACGTCATCGCGTCCGTCACGCTCATCGCGGAGACGAATGACGATTTGCGGATTCAAAAATGCCAATTCACGCAAGCGGTCGGCAACACGGTCGCTTTTGAATTCAAGTGTTTTGAAAATTTCGCCATCGGGATAGAAACGCTGTAGTGTGCCTGTTGATTTTGCCTCGCCGATTTCACGAACATCGCCTTGTGGGATGCCGCGCGAATAATCTTGACGATAGACTTTGCCGTCACGGCGAATTTCCGTGTACATATTAACCGAAAGTGCATTCACGCACGAAACGCCCACACCGTGCAGACCGCCCGAAACCTTGTACGCACTTTTTTCAAATTTTCCACCCGCGTGAAGTGTACACATGACGACTTCAAGCGTTGAGATTTTCTTGACGGGGTGCGGACCAACCGGAATACCACGCCCGTCGTCCTGCACCGAGCAAGAGCCGTCGGCGTGGAGCGAAATGGTGATGTTGCGAGCATAGCCGGCAAGCGCCTCGTCAATGGAATTGTCCACGACTTCGTTGATGAGGTGATGCAGACCACGTTCGCCAATATCACCGATGTACATTGCGGGGCGCTTACGGACTGCCTCTAAGCCTTCGAGGACTTTAATGGTGTCTTCGTTATAGCCACCATTGTCGTTTGCCTGCGCCACTGTTTCCAGAGGCATTTCGAGGAGTTCTGTTTCTTGAGCCATAGTGTTGAATAAATAGGTAAAATTGAATTTTTCTAAGAGTTTAGCTGCTTTTCGATATGCTCTATAACTTTTAATGCTCTTTGAAAGTAATCTTTTAACAGAGAGAGGGTAATTGTCGAATCTTTGCCGTGAGCAATATTGTGACGATTTGACATGATTGAATTAATAGCCGAGTTACCTCCATTCTTATCCATAAAATCATTCAGGTCTTTTGCCCACTCTTCTTTAAATGATTTTGCTATTTCAATGAATCTATCCGATTTAGGATTTTGAATGAATGATAATTCGCGCTTAACAAACCTTGCCACAGGTTCTGATGCAGCGACATCGGCAAATTCCGAATAAAGTTCTTGCAAGGCATTTTCTAAGAAACCTGCACAAACGATACAGAGATACTTTGCCCATTCAGATTGCAGGCTCAAATCACGATTAGTAGCATTATCGGTCTTATTGATAAGATCTTCAATTTTTTGCTGCTGCCTTGCCAATGTAGAATTTTTCATCACTTTGACAAAATGGAATTTGCAATTTCGATACGTTTACGCACATTATTGTCATCCGATGTAGACTGAGCAATAAGATTTTTATACTCCGTATTTTCCAGTAGAGCAGCATACTGTATTTTTAGGGTATCTGAATTATAATGAGGAGATGTCACAGCACTATGTATCCCAATCATTGCGGAGTCGAAAAGCGCAGCATTGATGCTTTTATTGAGCCTGAAAATTTGATAACCAAGTGCTTTGCTAGCAGCATCAATAGTCAATGTAAACTGCTGTCTAAAGTGGTATAATTGTTCTGAGTCGGCATTACGATATTTTTCGGCAAACTCATTTAAAAATTCCACCATTGGACGACGATAGTTCTCAAGATTATTTAATAACGCCAGAAAACGAATGATGAGCTCTGCGTCTTTCATACGTCCATTATATGCACCGTAGATACTTCGCCATGCAGGATAATCATTCAGTTCTTCAATCATTGAGATAAACTCTCCATAAAAAATAGCACTGCGTATCTCTTGGGGAGTAAGTTTTAAGCCGCCGTTATTTAAGCGCTCAAAAATGTGATAGATGCTACTGCTGTAGTGCTTAGAATAATCAAGTGTGCTTTCACGTGGAAACTCTTGCTGAACAATTGTTGCATGAATAATTGAATCATCAAGTCTAATGCGATACTTTTCGTCTAGTTCTGAATAAGTAAGTCCCTCAAATTTTTTCTGAACTCTTTGTAATTGAAACTTTCTGCTGTGAGTTAAGGAAGAATCCGGCTTAAATTCCCCAGTATAGTAGAATTGTAATGTTTTGAGGCGCTGCTGCCCATCAATCACAATAAGCTTATTGGTAAGCGATTCTCTTGCAAGAAAAATACCTGGCACAGGTAGTCCCAGCAATAAAGACTCTATAAATCGAGATGCCTCTTTTTGGCTCCAAACATAGTCTCGCTGAAAGCTAGGGATGTAAATATCACCTCTTTGAAGGCGATTAACTAAACTATCAACGGTATAATCAGCACCAAAACTGTTGATAAGATACTCTTCGGGAAGAACGATATCCTCGTCCTCTTCAATACTTTTATCAACTACATCATCAATATCCAATAGTTGTTGTGGCATAATTCAAAAGCGACATATTTTACAAAAACATTCATTTTCTTAGTTTTGCTTTACTTTTTGCGTGGAAATATGAGTAGTGCGTCGCTCACGGTGCGCTCTCCGGCAGCATCGGACGGCTTATTGACGATTTTTCCGCCCACGATCATTGTTGTCGAGCCGCCGCCGTCAAGATTTACGGCATCGGTCGCACCGTATTCCAGAAGCATTTGTGCAAGTTCTTCGAGCGTCATACCTGCGCTGACACCGATTTGCCGACCGTCCACCGTTGCGAGCAAAACACGTCCATCGCGGAGTTTTGCGATTGCCGTGCGCGGATGCCGTCCGAGAGCAAAATCTTCCGCTGCGCCTTCTCGCTGCCATGTCAGCGCTATTTTTCCGCCCTCAAGAAGCTGTGACACACCGCCAACAATGTCTTCCGCCACCCGAAAGCCTCCAGCGCTCTCGCTTTTGAGCGGTTCAATTTGTGTCGTCGTGACTGCTTTCATGCCGACGCGCACGTTTGCAAGTGCCCATTCGCGTGCCGCACCAGAGCATGACAAAACAAAGCCATCGTGCGGAATAAACATGCTGCCAATGCTATCATGCAGACTTGTCACCAAACCATTTTGAACGATAATTTCTATGCCGCCCGTAGTTGTAAGTGTTGTTCGGTGAAATTCCGGCGTAAACAATATCATTTCATTTGCTTCGCGCTGACGATTGATTCCGGCAAGCGGATGCGCCGGGTTGTTGCCAAAACGGAGCGTACCAATCTGTGCTTCACCTTTCCACTTCAAGTGCCCAAAGACAATCTCGCTTTTGTCGTCTCGGTTGATAATGCCGCAGGCAACACGCTCTTTGTACGGTTCGCTGAGTAGCTTGCCGTCAATTTGCAATACGCCTGTCGCATCGCCCGCAAAGATACTACCAATACGAAAAAAGCCTGCGTTAGTGGCAGCAAGCGCATTATAGCGTTTTGCCAGCGAACTTGTCGTCTCTACGCCGATAGCAGCGTCCATGCTGTGAACAAGCTGTAATGCGGCTTTCGTGCCATCTATGCGCAGCAAATTGACAACGCACGGTAAAGGTGCAGTAGTATCGTGAGAGCCTACCTGCCGCGTTAACTGAGCATATTCTACACCGTCGGACAGAATACGAAAATCCTGAGCCTGAGTTGTGGAGCTAGTCAGAGCGCAAAAGCAGAGAATTGTGAAAACGTGGTGTTTCAAAAAATTCATTATTTCAACGGTTTGTGCGCAATGTAAGGGTGAGCAGGGTTCACGGTAAGTTTTTGCTCTTTTGGGTTAATCACCACATCCATATCTTCGATTGGAATTGCACCTAAAAGCACTTCGGAATTACCCGGAAGCACCATTGCGCGGCAGGTCGTCGCACGGTTGGCGAATTTGACAATAATCGGCGCAACAATATCAAGGCTTATTTGCGAACCGTCCGCCAATTCTGCAGTTTGTGTATCAACGGTTTGCAAATCAAGTTGTGTCCGTATTGTTTCATTAATTGCCAGCATATATGCTCCACTGTCCACTAGTGCAGAAATGGATATTTTTTTGACTTCATCTTCCGAGATAAAGCCTCGGCGTGAAAGCGTATCGTCATCACCGCTTATTAACTCAATATCAGCATATACTAAACCCATACTTCACCTCAGATTTGAACAAAGAAAAACGCATTACTTGAAAACAATATCTTTCACTACCTCGCTGCCCACCCGCTCATTGAGCCGCGTAATCACTTCTGCTTTACGCATTTGCAATTCCGTTCGCCAGACTGGAGAGGCGCAGTGTACCATAAGTTTGCCGTATTCAATGCGCATAATCACACATGATTTTGCTGCTTTTTCGCCAACCACATCTTGCCAATACTCCATTACCGAGACCTCGAGGAGTTTTTTGTCCAAGCCCGATTTTGCTGCCATTTTTTGGAGCAAGACGGCAAGCGGGGTTGCGGATTCATTTTCCATGGCGTGTGAGAATTACATTGTTCGCGGCTTTGATTCTGAAAAGTGTATCTCTAGTGCAACCGTGCGACTTCTCCGACGTGAACGCTGAAGAGCGCATGATTACTTGTTCCAAATGACGCGACGTAATCGTGATAGATACGTTCTTCTGTTGTGGTCAGAAGCGTTTGTGCACCGGACTGAAGCAAGGCAAAAACATTTGCAGCCCGCTTTGCATCCAGTTCGCTGAAAATATCATCTAAAAGAACAATGGGTGTTTCTTGCCGAAGGTCGCGCAAATACTCGAATTCAGCCGTTTTGAGTGCAATAAGCAAGGTTTTGTGCTGACCTTGCGATGCACATTCCTTCGCAATACCGCCGCCGACGCGAAAAACAATCTCGTCTTTTTGTGGTCCGGCAAGCGTCGTGCCACGCCGCCGCTCGTCGAATTTCTGCTTGTCAAAGACGTGCGTGTATGCTGTGCGAACCGCTTCCACACTTGGCTTTGAATCGAACAGTTCTCGCGGAAGGCTGTCCGGCTCGTACTCCATTGTGATTTCTTCGGCATTGTGGGCAATATCGGCATAAACGCGCCGCGTGTAGTCGGAAAATTCCTGCAAAAACTCCCAGCGCCGGATAACGATTTCAGCGCTTGTTTGGATGAATTGCTCCGTCCATGTCTCCAGAAGCGCTGTGTCTATGGGGTGCCCCAGCTTTGCGCCGTGAAGAATGGTGTTACGCTGCTTGAGTGTGCGCTTCATGGTGAGCATATTCGCCATGTAGAGCTTGCTGGCTTGCGAGAGAATGCCGTTCATAAAGCGTCGTCTGTCGTCCGGTGCGCCCGCCGTTATCGCCTTGAAGTCCGGCGAAAGCACCACAATCGGCATTTCACCGATAATATCTTGCGGTGTGAGACGCTTACCAAGCGAGGATGAAATCTGCTTTCGCTCATGCAAACCAATTTTCACACCAACTTTGTATGGTGTGGCAAGGTCGGTATAGGACGACGTTGAAACTGCCGCCGATTCCGAACCGCGCCGGAGCAAGGCGCTATCGGGACAGGCAACAAAACTTTGCGAGAGTGCACAAAGTGAAACTGCTTCCAGAAGCGACGTTTTTCCATGCCCATTCAAACCACAAAGAACATTCACACCCTGCACAAAATCACAGTGCGTGTGGGTATGATTCCGAATATTTTCGACCGTCAGCGAAGCCAAACGCATATACAAGAGAATTACGAATTGCGAATTAGGAATTACGAGGATGATAGAACCGAAGCACTTTCTGTCTCAACGCCCGTCATTCCTAATTCGTAATTAAATTTAGAGTCGTACCGGCATGACCAGCATCAGTACATCGTCGCCTTCCACATCGTCGCGGAGCGGTTTCATCAGCGCTGCACGATTGGGGTTGGAAAATGTCAGCACCGTAGCACTGATGCCGTCATCAGAAAGGTGAGCAAGCGCCTCTTCGATGTAGCGGTGATTGAAGCCGATTTCAAATGCCTCGCCCGCATAATCGCAGGTGATTTCTTCTTGTGCTTTATTGCCTGTTTCTTGGTCTTCGGCGATAACCGTAATTTTGTTGGTGCTTAGTGCAAGACGTACTTGCTTGGTGTTCGTGTTGGAAAAGAGCGCGGCGCGTTTGACCGACGCAATCAGTTCCGAGGTGCCTACCCGTGCAAATTTGTCGTTGCCTTGTGGAATAACGCTTTCGTACGGCGGGAAACGCTCGTCAATAATTCGTGTGATAATCGTCGCATTGCCGGTAGTGAATTTCGCGTGCGTGTCGCTAACAAGCATCACAAGGTCGCCCTCAATGCGCTTCAGAAGGTCAATCGCACGAACAGGAATAATCACATCCGTCTTTTTATCTGCCAAGAGCGCACCGTTGCTGGAAGCCAAGACTACTTTCACAAGACGGTAGCCGTCGGTCGTTACAATGTTGATGCGTGTTGTGTCACACTCAAAGAGCATACCCGTCATAGCAGGACGATACTCGTCTCTGGACGCGGCAAAGGAAGCCACTCGTGCAATGCGCATTGCGTCTGCGCCCGGAATCTGAATCGTCGTGCCCGTCGAAAAATCAGGCACCGACGGAAACTCATTCGCGTCCAAGCCGTGCAGCACGTATTCGCCGAAGTCCGTTTTGAGCGTGATTTTGAACGATTTACCTTCGGCGCTCACGCTGATACGACCCGCATTACCAAGCGCTTTCACAATATCGGATAGCTTTCGTGCCGGAATAAGAACCTCACCATTGCTGGTGCCGTCAACGGTCAGCGTGGCAATAATCGTCAGTTCTTGGTCTGTGGCAGTAATGTGCAAGGTCGAACCATCCAAACGAAAGCAAAAATTCTCCAACACCGGCAGTGTTGATTTCGGTGGAACGGCTTGTAAAGCGGATTGCAGGACTTTTTGGAGGTCTGGCAGAGCGACGGTAAATTTCATACGGGCTTTCCTAAGCAAAAAATGAAATGTTGGAAGAATTGTGATATTTGCGTAAGTTCTGACGCTTTTTTGCACGTGCTTTCGTGCAATATGGTGTAGGCTGTTGCTGGTATGGTTTATTCCTCACACGCAACAAAAATGAGGACACACTAAACTTACAATTTACGAAAAAGTCAAGACATACACTATGATTACTCGCTATGGTTACGATAACTTCCTTGCTCTGATGGCAGGTGGCTTTGCGCTGATGACCTTTGGTTTATGGTCGGACATTCCCGTTTTGAAATGGTTGCTTGTTGCTTTTGGCGGTCTTGTTTGTTTCTTTGCGCTGTGGTTCTTTCGGAATCCCAAGCGCACCGTGCCTCAGGAGGCACTCAGCGACGATGCGGTCGTGATAGCACCAGCAGACGGAAAAGTTGTGCAGATTATCACACTGGAAGAACCGCGCCTCATCAAAGGAAAGGCAGAGCGCATTAGTATTTTCCTTTCGCCATTAGATGTCCATGTCAATCGGGTTCCGGCAAACGGGGAAATTGTTTTTTCTGAGTACAGACGTGGAAAATTTCTCGTTGCTATGGATCACCGTGCTTCAGAGGAAAATGAGCAGACAATTATTGGACTCAAAAACAGGAAAGGTACACTCATTTTCAAGCAGATGACCGGAGCGTTAGCACGGCGCATTGTGAACGAGGCAAAGCCGGGAGACCGCTTCAAAGCAGGCGACGAGTTTGGTATGATGAAGTTCGGTTCGCGTATGGACGTGATTGTGCCTGAAGGGGCGCAAATATTGGTGCGCGAAGGCGAGCGCATGGTGGGTGGAGAGACTATTTTATGCCGCTTGCCGTAATATTTTTTTTTCGACTGACTTTCCCATTTTTCAACGTTACCATGATTGAAATTCGCGGTCTTCGCAAAGCATTTGGCGCAAAACACGTTCTGAATGGAATTGACCTCACTATTAAGCCCGGCGAAACGATGTGCGTTATCGGGCGCTCCGGCTGCGGGAAAAGCGTTCTTCTGAAGCATATCGTTGGTCTGCTAGAACCGGATGCTGGCACGGTCTTCGTGGATGGGAAAGAAGTACAGACCCTGCACGGCAAGGAATTGTTCGAGCTGCGGCGAGGTATTGGCTATGTCTTCCAAGGCGCAGCACTTTTTGATTCGATGAGCGTGTGGGATAATGTCGTACTAAGCCTTTACGAGCATGGTGAGCGCCGCATGGATGTTCTGGACGCAGAAGCACGACGCGTTCTTGCAGCAGTAGGTTTACTGCCGGACACAACAACGGTGACAAACGCTGAATTTGAGAAAGAGTATGCTCTTTTGCGCGACAAGAAGCCATCCGACCTTTCGGGCGGGATGCGGAAGCGTGTCGGTGTGGCGCGGGCGCTTGTGGGCAGCCCTCAATACATTCTCTACGACGAGCCAACGACAGGGCTTGACCCCATCACCTCCGAACAGATAGACAATCTCATCCTTGAGCTTTCACAAAAACTCTCGGTTACCTCCATTGTCATCACTCACGATATGTTCTCAGTCTATAAAGTTGCCCAAAACGTTGCGCTGTTGGAACAAGGTGTTGTTCGCTTTTTCGGCACTGCCGAAGAGCTGCGCGCAAGTGATGACAAGGTGGTGAAGGAATTTATTGAGCGGTATGAGTGAAACGGTTTCTTGCTAGTGTTCTTTTTGAGTTGATAAACTAAAACAAGACATTATGCTGCCTTGTTTTCCACACATAACATCAACTGCATTTGAACATTACCTGAAAGTATTCTAACGTGTCGGGTATTTTCTTATTTGCTTTCGGTGATGGCAAGAGCCTTGACCGCTTGCTCAATAGCAGCACCGTGGTGGGACATACAGAGAGCCGCGTCGCGTTTGGTGTTCATTGTTATTGGCTGGGAGCTTACATTCACGAATCAAGGGTAAAAGAGAAAAAAGAAATGAGCATTGAGAGGAAATCAAGCAATTCGCAATTTCAAACGAGACTTTAATCAAAAAATAGTTCGGCGAAGGCTGCTATGTGCGCTTCGCCGAACGGTTTCTTTTTACTGATACAAAATTACTCCGCGCGCTCCGGCTCAAGTTGCCATTGTTCCGGCGAGCGCCAGAGACTTGACTGCATAAGCTCGCGCATCCATATAAATTCTTTCGGAAGGCGGTCGTAGAGCTTCGCAAAGAGTTCTTCGTGGGAAAGTACCTCTTGTTTCCACGCTTCGCGGTCAACGGTCATCAAGTCGTTAAACTGTTCGTGCGTGAAATTGTCAAGCCCTTTCCACCACAAATCTTCATAGCGCGGCATCCATCCAAGCGGGCTTTCGCTGGCGGCAGAACGACCGTTCACGCGGTCAACCACCCACTTCAACACGCGCATATTTTCGCCGAAGCCGGGCCAAAGGAATTTACCGTCTTTGCCTTTGCGGAACCAGTTCACACCAAAGATACGTGGCGGATTCGGCAATTCACGCCCGATTTGGAGCCAATGGTTGAAATAATCGCCCATATGGTAGCCGCAGAAAGGGAGCATTGCAAACGGGTCGCGGCGAACCTGCCCGATGGTTCCGGCGGCGGCGGCTGTCATCTCTGAACCGATTGTCGCGGCGAGATACACACCAAAATTCCAGTTCACTGCCTGATACACAAGCGGCACAGTCGAAGCGCGACGACCGCCAAAAATAAATGCTGCAATCGGCACACCATCAGGGTTTTCCCAGTTTTTATCAATAACAGGGCATTGGCTCGCCGGTGCAGTAAAGCGGGCGTTCGGGTGCGCAGCTTTGCGCCCAGTTTCTTTGCCAATGGCGGGAGTCCAGTGCTGCCCTTGCCAATCAGTGAGTTCCGGCGGCGGCGTATCGGTCATATCTTCCCACCACACATCGCCGTCTGGCGTAAGAGCACAATTGGTGAAGATCGTATTGGACTTGCACGACTCCATGGCGTTAGGGTTCGATTTGTAGGATGTGCCGGGTGCAACACCAAAGAATCCGGCTTCAGGATTGATGGCGTAGAGCTTACCGTCATCACCGATTTTTATCCATGCAATATCATCGCCAACGGTCGTAACTTTATAGCCGTCAAAGCCCTTTGGTGGAATGAGCATCGCAAGATTTGTCTTTCCGCAGGCGCTTGGGAAAGCGGCTGCAAGATACGTTTTTGCACCTTGCGGGTCTTCCACACCCACAATCAGCATATGTTCTGCCAGCCAGCCTTCATCCCGCGCCATCGTGGAGGCGATACGCAGCGCGAAGCATTTTTTGCCCAGAAGTGCATTCCCACCGTAGCCGGAGCCGTACGACCAGATTTCGCGGTCTTCGGGAAAGTGAACGATATATTTTTGGTCTTTGTTGCAGGGCCAGGAAACGTCTTTGTCGCCTGGTGCGAGCGGAGCACCGACAGAGTGCATACACGGCACAAAATCATTGTTTCCCAGAACATCCCATACTTTTTTGCCCATACGGGTCATAATTTTCATATTCACTGCCACATAGGGCGAATCGCTGAGCTGCACACCGATTTGTGCAATGTGCGAACCGAGAGGTCCCATGCTGAACGGCACAACGTACATCGTGCGTCCACGCATGGAGCCGTCGAAGAGCTTCCCGAGTGTGGTTTTCATTTCTTTCGGATTCACCCAGTTGTTCGTCGGACCTGCGTCTTCCTTGCGGCGGCTGCAAATGTAGGTGCGGTCTTCCACACGGGCAACATCACTAGGATCGGAGATAGCTAGAAAACTGTTCGGACGCTTTTCGGGATTGAGACGTTTGAACGTACCACTTTGTACCATTTGTTCGCAAAGCGCTTGATATTCTTCCACCGAACCGTCGCACCAATGCACAGCATCAGGCTTGCAGAGTTCGACCATTTCTTGAAACCACGCCTTGAACCTATCATTTTTAACGTAATCGGGTATGCTTGTGCGGGAGTTATTCACTACTGCGCTCATAGAATTGCTCCGTTTTGAAAAAGAGAATAAAATACCGTGAATTGATTGCAAAAACACGCTCTAAGCCAGATGTGGTGCGGGTGAGTTATACATTTCACTGGCAGCGAAATCCTGAATACGGCGCAAGATACAAAAGTTCGTGTAATGGCACTAGAAAAATTGTCGTCATGCGGGCTGTGGCGTACCTTGCTGCTTGAAAATGATTATGCCTTAGCGTTCCACTAAGTCCATGCGTAGTCGCGTTTCTTCAAGGTCAAGTTCCCGCTCAATTTTGCGCACAACCTCATCACTTGATTTTCCCTGCTTCCGTAGTTGCTTCACAATATCACGTTCCACGTCCAAAAGTTCAATTTGTAAGGAAATGAATTGGTTAAAAATTTCCGTTGGAGTAGAAGAAACACCATTCTCAGCATTGACGGGCGTTAGGGGCAAATCAGTTTTCTGCAAACGATTGTACTTGATTTCATATTTGTCCTTGATGCGTGCCAAAATACTCTCGTTGACGAGCGCAAAATTATCTTCAATGTGAGCAATCGAGCCGCTAACCACCTGCATCCGCGTATCGTATTCTTCGGCAAGTGGCGAATAAGCGGGCAATTTAAGGCGGCGAATGAGCCATGGTAGCGATAAACCGAGCACAACCAGCGTAAAAATGACAACACAAAATGTCAAAAATATGATGAGATTACGATTCGGGAATGGTGTATATCCACCAATGGTAAGCGGAACTGCCAGTGCTGCAGCCATGGAGACTACACCCCGCATGCCTGACCAGCCAAAGATAACCATATTACGATTGTCAAAGGCTTCTCGTACCCGAATTTTTTTGCTCAGAAGCCTCGGTAATAACGCCGCCGGTACAACCCAGATAAACCGCACGACTACGACGACAATACTCACCGCAAGCCCATACCAAAGCAGTTCCCAGAACGGCACATCACCCAAACCGTCCAGAACGCGCGGCAACTGAAGACCAATCAAAATAAACACCAAACCATTGAGGACAAAAATGAGCATTTCCCACACTGAATAGGTCTGGATACGGGAATTATGTGAAAAGAAGTCTGCCGAGCGAAACGATAGATATAGTCCCGTTGCCACGACTGCCAGTACCCCCGAAACATGGATGGATTCTGCCAGTAAGTACGATGCGTAGGGCGTAAGCACGGTAAGCGTTGTTTCAACGGTCGCGTCGCAAATAAATTTCTCGTGAATGACAAACATAATGTACCCCACCGCAAGCCCAATAGCCACGCCACCCGCTACCACCATCGCAAACTGACCACTTGCTTGCCACAGGGAGAACGTGCCGGTCATCACGGCAGCAATGGCGTATTTGTACGCAATGAGTCCGCTTGCGTCATTGAGAAGGCTTTCGCCCTCCAAGATAGCAATCATGCGAGGATGCAGCCCCAAACCTTTAGTAACGGCGCTAGCAGCAACGGCATCCGGCGGTGAGACAATCGCACCCAGCAAAAATGCTTCCGCCCAACCCAAGCCCGGAATAAGGAAATGTGCAGCTATACCCACTAAACCGGTGGTGAAAAAGACTAATCCAAAAGCGGCAAGTGAAATCGGGCGCAGATTTGCCTTGAACTCGTGCCAACTTGTGTACCACGCAGCAGCGTAGAGCAGGGGCGGCAAAAACACCAAAAAGACAATGTTCGGGTCGAGGACAATCGGTGGAAGATTGGGGATGAGGCTAATCGCCAAGCCAATCAACACGAGTGCAATGGGAAAAGGGAAGCGGATTTTTTCACTCAAGACAGCAAGAAACGTTACGCCAAAAAGGAGCATAACGACAATGGCGATGTTTTCCATACAATTTCCTGAACAATGTGGCGACGGGTGTGGTGTTTCGTAACCTACAAACCTACTGCATTGGAAGTTTCTCTACAAAACTTTTCCAAGCAAGCGCATAAAATCTTGCTTCTAAAAAAATCTCACCTCAGTTCGCAACAAAAAATGCTATATTTGCAGCCTGTATGCCAAGCAAAGGCAGGCGTACAGTCCACCATTTTTCTTGAAACTACGTAGAGCATCCGATGAAAGACGCACTCATTAAGCGCATTGGCGAACGTGATTACACCATTGGTATTGTTGGCTTGGGCTATGTCGGACTACCGCTTCTGGCAGCATTCCACAAGCAGGGCTTTCAGGTTGTGGGAATTGATATTGACACCGCAAAGATAGAAGCATTCCGAACGGGAACAAGCTACATCAAGCACTTTCCTGCCTCAGAGATGCAGGAATTGAGCGCATCGGAGCGTGTGCGTGCCACAAACGACTTTGCTATCGTCAGCGATGTGGACGCTGTAGTTCTCTGCGTTCCCACGCCGCTCACGAAGCACCGCGAGCCGGATATGAGCTATATCATCGGCACATCGAATGCAATCGCTCCGCATCTGAAGCGTGGACAAATCATTATTCTGGAGTCCACGACCTACCCGGGCACAACCGACGAGCTAATTCGCCCCATCTGCGAAAAGGCTTCAGGACTTGCTTCCGGCAAAGACATTTACTTTGCTTTTAGCCCTGAGCGTGAAGACCCTGGTAATCCAAATTACGGCACTGCCACGATTCCGAAGGTCATCGGCGGCGATGGCGAGGATGCGCTGGACATAGCAGAGGCGCTGTATTCTGCAGCTATCGTCAAGACGGTGCGCGTCTCGAATCCCAAAACTGCCGAAGCCGTCAAACTTCTCGAAAATATTTTCCGCTCCGTCAATATTGCTCTTGTGAATGAACTGAAATTGGTTTTTCATGCGATGGGAATTGATGTGCACGAAGTGATTGAAGCCGCTAAAACAAAGCCATTCGGCTTTATGGCGTTTTATCCGGGTCCGGGCTTGGGCGGGCACTGCATTCCGATTGACCCGTTTTATCTGACGTGGAAAGCACGGGAGTTTGGCTTACACACACGCTTCATTGAGCTTGCGGGTGAGGTGAATACTGCCATGCCGCAGTTTGTTCTCCGCCGCACGATTGAAGCCCTCAATCACAAGAAGAAGTGCATGAACGGCAGCCGTATTCTTTGCTTGGGGCTTGCATACAAGCCAAATGTGGACGATATGCGCGAGTCGCCGACCTTTGCGATTATGGATTTGCTTCAGCACGAGAAAGCAATTGTTGATTTTTACGACCCCTACATTCCCACAATCCCGCCCACCCGCGAGCATGGCGCTTGGACGGGCAAAGAATCCGTCCAATGGCGTAAAGACGTGATTTCCGGCTACGATGCGGTAGTAATTGTTACCAATCATAAATCCGTCAACTACGCCGAACTGTTGGAATGGTGCGATACCGTCATTGACACGCGCAATGCCCTGAACGGCATGAACGCAGCCGCAGAGCAAGTCTGGAAAGCGTAAGTGTACGGTGTCCAATTATGCATATTATTCACGTTCTATCGCCTTGGCTTCTCAGAAGCGCCTTTATCTGCTTTCTGCTGCAAGCCTTGACTGGTGCTCTGCTCACGCTGCATTACGAACCGTCCCTGCGCCCAGCTATGACCGAAAGTGGTAAGCCGATTGTCATGCTGGAGATGATGAAATCCTTACGCTACAAGCCCACGCAAACTCGCTACAACGCTCACGATGTACTTTTTGCCGAATACGACACCGCCGCAAAAGCGCCATTCTATGCACCCGACACGCTGCGGTTTCTGACTCGTATTCTTGCTCATTCAACTTCAGTAATTCTTCCCAATGCCGCCTATTACAGCGTAGAGCAAGGTATTATGCGCTCGGCAGATTTTGGCGTGCTGATGCGTGGCGTTCATTCTGCGGTGGCGAATCTGACGATTCTTGTTTTTGCACTCTGGCTCGGTGCGGGCATTTTTTCAGGGACTTATGCTCAAATGCGCATTCGGTCTTGGTTGACAGGTCTTGTTCTCTTTGCCCTCACCTTCGGAACAGGCATTGTGGGTTATATTCTCCCGATGAACGTACGCAGCCTGACTGCGCTCACCATATTGCTTTCCACACTTGAATCTACACCACTTTTGGGCAAATGGCTTGCGGGCATAATGCGTGGTGCTTCTACGATTTCTTCTCCAACTCTGGTGCGTCTGTACGCTCTGCATATTCTTCTCGTGCCCGCAGTGCTGACAGCGTGTTGGTATGCGCTTCGTAGGCAGGTAATCAAGCGTGAGGAGTGGGCACGGCTTCTCATTATCGGCGTTGGAATCGTGTGGCTGTGTGTGGTCATGGCTTGCATAATCACTCCCGCTTCGCAAACAGCACTCGGCACTCCGGCAGATTTTACTACAGTTTTTTCAGCGCCGCAGAACGCACAACCCGAATGGTACGCGCTCGGCATAGCCGCACTGATGAGAATTTTTCCTGCGTGGAGCGTAATTGCCGGATTACTTGCGTGGCTATTGGCAACAATGGCATTACCACTCGTGGAAAAAAGGTCGGCACAAAGCACGACTATTCTTCGAGGCACGGTTGGTGCTTTCTTTGTGGGAATTTCCGCATTAACGCTTTGGCAAGTGCAGTGGTACGAATTTCCAGCACTCGCACTTTCAGAGGAGAACCTTGAAACTATCATCGTCGTCAGCATTTTGAGCGGTATTCTTGCGGGGACATTGATAGCTTGGTTACGGCAGAAAGCGTGGCAAATCATATAGCGCTTCTGCTGAATTTGCTTCTGTTGAATTTCTTGATTGTCTAATGCGAATACCATAGATTTGCTTGCGAAGAATAATGGTATCAATGAATAATGCCATCAGGTAAACTTTTCTATACGATACCTTTTGTTTTGACACAATTTTGTTCTGATACCATGACTATCACCGAGACACAAGACGCGATTGTCCAAGACTTTGCTGATTTCACCGAGTGGGAAGACAAGTATGCGCACATTATTGCGCTGGGGCGAAAACTCGCGCCATTTCCCGAAGAACATCGTACGGACGATAACAAAGTTCGCGGCTGTCAGTCGCAGGTCTGGCTTCATGCCACGCTCAAGGATGGACTCGTCGTCTTTGAAGGCGATTCCGATGCGACTATCGTCAAAGGTTTGGTATCACTGGCGTTAGAAGTATATTCGGGGCGCACTCCGCAGGAAATTTTGCAGACGGAACCGGATTTTATGAAAAAAATCGGTTTGGATACCCATCTTTCACCCACGAGAACGAACGGTTTTGCGTCTATGATAAAAAAAATTAAAATGTATGCGCTGGGCTTTTCCATGATTATGAGTCAACAGGCATAGACACCACAGCACACAATTACTATGAAATTTGTCAATCACGGCACGATACCGGATATGGAAGACCGCATCGTGAGCGCTCTGAAGACCTGCTATGATCCCGAAATTCCGGTGGATATTTACGAGCTTGGACTTATTTACACAGTCGAAGTCAACCCAGACAACAGTGTGAATGTCGAAATGACACTGACTTCGCCCAGTTGCCCTGCTGCCGGAACGCTTCCCGGCGATGTGGAAGAGCGCGTGAAATCTATCGAAGGCGTTCCCGGCGCGCTGGTGGATGTCGTTTTTGAGCCGACGTGGGAAAAATCCATGATGTCCGAAATTGCGAATCTTGAATTGGGATTCATGTAGAATCGTTGTCTGTTTCTTCATTTTCAAAATCCATGATGAATTCAAAGAGCAAATTCAGGTACAATGAATCGCCGCGATTTTCGTAGTTTTGTACTCCAAACAACAACGTTCTGCAACATACCTCAGAACCACTAACTTAGAACTTCTAACTGAAACTCCATGTCCCGTTCCGTCACCGTCATTCTCTACGGCAAAAAAAGTGTTATTTCCGTTGAAGAAAGTGAATCAATTCTCGAAGCAGCTATTCGCCAGAATCTCGACCCGCCATATGCCTGTCAAATCGGCTCGTGCTGCACCTGCCGCGCAAAAAAACTCTCCGGTGATGTCGTCATGGACGACCGCGAGGCGCTGACCGATGAAGAAATCGCTGACGGCTATGTGCTAACCTGCCAGTCGCATCCAACAACTGACGATGTTTCCGTGGATTATGATGGATAAATTGTTCTTTCGTAGTATAAGCATCGCCATTCTCCTTCTTGGCGTAAGCGCTTGTGCGCCGTCCTACCGCATTGTGCAAGACGATATTGCACGTGCAGTGGTAGGGCGCTTAACATGGCGCGAATGGCAACGCGAAGCAGAGTGGAAGCTCTATGCGGATTCCACCTACAAGCCGGATGCCGCTACGGTAAAAAAACTTTCGGGTTTGATAACGCCGAATATATCTTTCCGTCTCATTGCGGGAACATGGTGCGACGACAGCCGCGAGGAGATGCCGCGCCTCTTTCCTTTACTTACAGCCATTGGCGTTAATACTGATGCTGTTGAAATGTGGGGCGTGAACCGTTCTAAACGCGAACCTGCCGAAGCCGTGCGGACAAATGTAATAGAATATGTCCCGACGCTCATTGTATTGCGTAACGGCAAAGAAATCGGTCGCATTGTGGAACATCCCAAAGCAAGCTGGGAGGCGGACTTGGCGGTAATTCTTCAGCAACAATAGAAATTTTTCTCGCAACAAATTTTCCTCATATTTTTTTACTCGTTTAGGAGTTTACCAATGGCTTACGAATGGAAATTCAACCCGCGTCCGTACTCGGATGAAGAAGCAAAAACATTGCTGAAAGACCTACTTTCAACCGAAACGACTGACTGGCACTACAACACGCACCACAAGGGCTATGTTACCTTTTTGAACAAAATTGAGGCAGGTTTGCCGAATGCAGACAAAGCCAGTGCAAATGGTAACTGGTCGGACTTCGGTGAACTGAAGCGTCGCCAGACATGGAACCACGCCGGTACGGTCTTGCATGACGTGTACTGGGAAGTTTTGGGCGGCGACGGCGACCCCGCGAAGGGCAAAGAGGTCGTTGCGGCGATTGAAAAAGAATTTGGCTCGCTGGACGCATGGAAAGCTGACTTCAAGGCAACAGCAATTGCGACGAAATTGTCGGGCTGGAGCGTCTTGACGCTTGACCAACTCTACAGTGGTCGCCTGCTGAATGTGCTTGTGGACGAGCACCACTACGGCGCGATTTGGGGCGGTATTCCGCTTATTTCGTGTGATATGTTTGAGCACGCCTACTACCACAAAGATGGTCCGGCACGCGCAAAATATCTTGATAATTTCTTTGCAAACCTCCACTGGGAGCGTATCAACGCTCGTTATACGAAATTTGCAAAATAATTGTGGCAATAAAGCGTTTGTACAGCAAGGGAGCAGCAAGCAATGGTGCGCTGCTCCCTTGTTTGTTCTACGAAAAATGCGTAGTTTCCTTTGCACGCGATTTTCACGATTTTTTATAGAAAGAGCAGAGAGGCATTATGGATACCGTAGCAGAACTTGAACTCCTTGAAGATAAGGCTCTATCTCATAATGGAGTGTATTCGACGGCGGCGGATGAAGCCGAACATTATTTTTATGAACGAGGAAAACCCATGCCAAGTATAAATCACTCAATTGTTCAAATGCTTATCGGTGCGGTGTTGCTCCGCGATGAACGTTATACCGTCGCATCGGAACTGGCTCTGGACTTAAACGGCTGGAAATCCACGCCCGATATTGTTGTTTATCCGTACCGCACCATTGACTGGCTGCACGATGAAGTCCGCTCTACCGAGCCACCATTGCTGACAATAGAGATAGTATCGCCCTCGCAGAATGTGATAGACCTTGTAGAAAAAGCAGAAAAATATCTTGCAAACGGCGTACAGTCAGCTTGGGTCGTGCAACCCTCACTCCGCCTGATAAGCGTTTTGACCAACGGCGCACAGCCTACGACATATACCTCTGGCACACTGACCGACACCAAGCTCGGTCTCACACTTCAAATGGAAGAGATTTTTCGCTAACCCTTACTTTTTATGGAAAAAATCGGTTTATTCCCGCTCAATATCGTGGTCTTTCCTGAGTCCGCCGTTCCACTGCATATTTTCGAGCCGCGTTACAAAGAGCTTGTTAATACGGCGCTGGACGGGCACAAAGATTTCGGTATCAATCTTGTTGACTCCGCACGCCTGTACCAAACAGGTTGTACGGTGGAGGTAAGTGAGATTTCGCGCCGTTATCCCGATGGTCGCCTTGACGTGATTGTAACGGGCAAACAGCGTTACACACTGCGTTCACTGCGCGAGGGTGAGGAATTGTACTATGTCGGTATTGTGGACTATTTTGGTGATGACGATGATGAACCTGTCGATACGATTCTCCGTGCTGAGTGCATTACGCTGTACAACGAGCTTATCGAAATTGTCTATCCGGGTGCTGCTGCCGAGTATGTACTGGATGTTATTAGTGATGCGGTTGCATCATTCGTGATTGCTCAAAAGGCAGGCTTGGATATTCTTCGCAAGCAAGAGCTTCTCGAAATTCGCTCCGAAAATCGGCGGCTGGAAATTCTGCAAGAGTATATGGAGCGCCTGCTACCTGACCTCCGAGAAAAACGCCGCTTACAAGATGTCGTGATGAGCGACGGCTATATTCCGAATCATAACAAAAAATAAGACTCGTTATTACTTCTCCCCTCCTTGCTGCTATGCCCAACGTTTATCCCTTCAACCAACCCGCACCCACGCTGGGAAACCAATACCTCGAAGACCGCGTACTACGGTCATACCTCAAGCGAGTGCTTCCGCCACTTATGTTGGCAGAAATTGAACCGACACTACAAGAAATGGGTACACTGGCAGGCGGGGAATTGTTTCGCTTGCAGCAAGAATACCGCTTGCATGAGCCGCACCACACGCCATTTGATGCGTGGGGCAATCGAATTGACAATGTTGAAGTTTCACCATTTTGGAAGTATGCAGAACGCCTCGCGGCAGAAAAGGGCATCGTTGCTGCTTCCTACAATTCGCCTTACGGTGAATTTGCCCGCGTTCATCAATTTGCACTCGCGTACTTGTTTCACCCTTCCACCGATGTATTCACTTGCCCGCTTGCCATGACGGACGGCGCAGCACGTACACTTCTGCGCTCAGAAAACAAAACCCTTATTGACCGTGCTGTTCCGCACTTGACCAGTCGAAACGCTGATGAATTCTGGACAAGCGGGCAATGGATGACCGAATCCACGGGTGGTTCGGATGTAGGATTGACGGAAACTATCGCAGAACAAGATGAAAACGGTGCATGGCGGCTTTACGGACGGAAGTGGTTTACGTCTGCCGTAACTGCGCAAATGGCTCTCACGCTCGCCCGTCCGACGGGCAATTCCGCAGGCGGTGATGGACTGGCGCTTTTTTATGTG
Organism: uncultured bacterium; assembly: GCA_937899715.1. GTDB lineage: Bacteria > Bacteroidota > Ignavibacteria > Kapaibacteriales > UBA4661 > PH2015. The sequence continues at coordinate 54,092 of CALCNX010000030.1, forward strand.
GAATTGCGCAATGACGCGGGGCAGTTGCAGAATATTACGGTACAGCGCCTCAAAGAAAAACTCGGCACGAAAAAACTCCCAACCGCAGAACTTATCTTGGATGGCACTCCGGCTCACCTCGTCTATGACACCCACAATGGCGTGCGCAATATTGTTCCCATGCTCCATATCACGCGCACGTGGAACAGCATTTGCGCTATAAGTTTCATGCGACGCGGCATTGCTCTTGCACGAGATTACGCTGGCAAGCGCACGGCTTTTGGTAGCACACTCAACCAAAAACCGCTCCATGCCGATACGTTGGCGACGTTGCAAGCAGAGTTCGAGGCAGCATTCCATTTGGTCTTTTTTGCCGTCCGCCTTTTGGGAAAAGACGAAGCCGGAACGGCAACGGATGAAGAGCGCAAATTGTTTCGCACCTTGAGTTCAATTGTAAAGCTCACCAGTGGCAAGCAAGGTGTCGGGATTGCCAGCGAAGTACTGGAATGTTTTGGCGGGGCAGGATATGTGGAAGATACAGGGCTGCCGACACTTCTCCGCGATTCACAAGTGCTCTCCATTTGGGAAGGAACAACGAATGTTCTTTCACTTGACACGCTGAAATCCATTGCAAGTGGTGGCGGACTTCAGCTTGTGTACGACCACATTCAGCGCTTGTGCGCCTCATTGCGTGATGAACGCTTGCAAGAGTGTGGACGCAAGTCAGAAAGCGCTGTGCAGAACGTGATACGTTTTCTGGAAGAACCTCGCTCACCTGAGTCTATCGCGCTGTTGGAAGCCTCAGCACGGCGCATCGCTATGACGCTTGGGCGAGCATTATCTTTGGCGCTTCTGGCTGAACACGCCGAGTGGTCGCTGCACGAAGAAAGCGATACCCGCGCACGGGCGGCGGTGTGCCGCTTCGGGGCTTCTCCAATAGATTTGATGCAGAACTTTGACCTCGATGAAACGTTTGCTTTGGCGAATGACGAGTAAATATGCTCGTTACAAGGTGCTACAATTCAATTTAGTGGGACGTTTCATTTTTATCACAACCCTCTATTTTTTGCAAGGAGAGCCGCTATGCGGGAACTTTTTGGTATCATTCCGCTTATACTCTTGGGAGGCGTAGCGTGGCTGCTGTTCAATGGTGGCGGAATAAGCACAATCTCATCACTGGACTGGACAATTGGTTTGCTGACGCTTGTGTGGCTGATTGCCATTGTGACTGTACCGTGGAATATTTACTTTCAAGCCCGCACTATTGTTGCCGAAGCAGAAGAATCGAAAAAGCGCGGCATTACGGTGGACGACACGAAAATTGCATATACCAAAGCGTGGGCAGACCGTGCTTTGCTCATCGCTATCGTGCTGCATTTGGCAACAGCAGTGGGGATGTATTTTCTTGCTTCGGCTGGGATTAGTTTTATCGGTTATTTTGGTGCCGGAGCAGCATTGATACTCACGGTGGTACGCCCTGTGGTGCGTGGCTACGAGTACGTGCGCACACGACTGGCGAGTATTGGCGAAGAAATTGTGTATCCCCGCGAAGATATTCAAACCATGAAAGCGACGGTGGAGGAAATTAAAAACGCTGTGGAGCGCTTGGAGCAACGCCTAGACACCGACAATGATTATTCGTGGGCTTCGGAGCAGGTGGCGGCACGGAATGAACAAGAACGCAAGCTCGAAGCACTCCGTCAGCGCACGGATGATTTAGCTGAAACAAACAAACTCGACCATGAAAAAATCTCGCGCGACGCACAAAATGCAATGTCGCAAGCAATGGCAGACGCAGCAATTGTGAGCCACGTGCGGGAAATTATTCGTTTTTTCAAGGAATCGTGATTGGGATTTAGCCACGAACAAAAAGAAGAACGCCTCAGCAGGTAACATCATTGCTGAGGCGTTGTTGTATAATGACCAATTGCCGCGTTTATCACCAACTCACATTAAACGCATCACCACTATTCCCGAACATCGCTGCTTTCACCCCTTTACCCGACGCGCCATTTCCTGCTTGCGCTCCAAGCGGGTCAAAACCCGAACTGCCTTTCAGAAGCGGCGTGGAGTCGTTTTGCAGTGCTATTTTTTTGCCTTGCACTGTCAGTTCTTTTGGGAGCGATTCAAAGCCATGCATCACCAGTCGTATTTGCTTGAATTTTGAGGCGCGGTTCCCTTCGGCTTTCGCAAAACGAAATGTTTTCGAGGCAGCATCAAACGTCATCGAACGCTTGTAGTAATCACCTTTTTCGTGGGCGTAGGTCTCACCATCATCTTCATAATACACAAACTCCGAGCTTTGTTTCCCGGCGTAGAGATGCACCGTGAGAATATCCGTAGGCTGCTCTTTGGTAGATTGTACGACGGACTGCATGATGAGAATTTGCCCGCCTTTCACAAAAAGCGGTAAGCGCTCAAGTGGTGTTTCGACCACAATCGTTTGCTTGCCCGCATACTTGCTATCATTGTGAAAGTCGTACCACTCGCCTTCCGGCAGATAGACTTTGGCAAAGTCTTTATTGCTCACCACAGGAGCAACCATCAGGCTTTGCCCGAACATATATTGCGCACTGAAAGTCGGGTCATAGATATTTGGGTCGAACGCATGATAAAGCGCCAGCGACCGCGCAACAGGCATTCCCGTTTGGCTTGCTTCATAGAACGCTGAATACAAGTACGGAAGCAGCTTGTAGCGCAATTCGATATAGTTTTTGCTAATTTCTTCCACGTCCTCGCCAAACGACCACGGGTCTTGCTCCTTCGTGTACACCGCAGCATGAACACGGAAGAACGGCGTAAATGCGCCCACTGTTATCCATCGTGCAAAAAGTTCACGTGAACCATTGCCATTAAAACCGCCAATATCCACACCGGCAAAAGGAACACCCGCCAAACCGAGGTTAGAAACAAGTCGTGCACCCAGCATCAAATGGTCGTCCGAGGCAGTGTTATCTCCCGTCCAGACGGCGGAATAGCGCTGCACACCGGAATAAAATGCCCGTGTGAGATTGAAAGGACGCTTCCCGTTCAGATGCTTTTTTGAGCCTTCAAATGTTGCTTTTGCCATCTCCAGACCATAGACATTATGCCCTTTTTTGTGCGTGGCTTTGTGGCTGGTCGCTTCGTCGCTGTCGAAATCGAAGGCAACGAGGTCGGGAAAACGATTGCCCCATGTAGCGGGTTCGTTCATATCCGTCCAAAAGCCGTCAATGCCGTCTTCCACAAGCGGCTTCAGTTTCTCACCCCACCACAAGCGCGTTGCACCTTTGGTAAAGTCGGGGAAATGGCATGAACCGGGCCAGACATCGCTTGTATGGTATGTGCCGTCGGGGTACTTCAAGAAAACATCATTTTTTACACCATCGTCGTATGCCGCGTAACCTTTTTCCACTTTTATGCCCGGGTCGGTGATGACAACCGTTCGGAAGCCCATCGCATCCATATCCGCCAGCATCTTCTTGGGATTTGGGAAACGGTCAGGACTCCATGTGAAAACTTTGTAGGCATCCATGTAATGAATATCGAACCAAAGCACATCCGCAGGAATCTTCTTTTCACGGAAGGTGCGGGCGACCGTCAGCGCCTCGGTATCGGGGAAATAGCTGTATCGGCATTGATGATAACCCAGTGACCACATTGGCGGCAGTTCCATACGCCCCGTCAGGCGAGTATAATCCTGCAAGACCTCGAACACACTGGGGCGATGAATGAGGTAATAATTCATTTCGCCGCCATCAACAGAGAAGGAAGAAAAACGCTGATTCGATGCGCCAAAGTTAAAATTTGATTTATAGCTGTTATCCAAAAACACACCATAGACAAGGTTTTTGCCTGATGAACCGCCATGCAAGCCCATGTAAAAGGGTGTAGTGCCATAGAGCGGGTCGCTGCCGGAGCCGTAACCGTAGGCATCGGTATTCCAGTTGGTGTAGCCGCTCCCGCGCTTGTCCAGATTACCCGTTTTTTCACCCAGCCCAATAAAGCGCTCATCGGGAAGCAATCGTTTGTAGGTCGTGATTTCATGCCCTATCCACGATGTCCCAAAAGCAGGTTCGTCTTCGTTCAAAAGGTCGCCATTTTTTGTGAGGAATTGAACACGCACAGGGTTTTTACGAATCACAAGCCGCACGGCATCGGTTACAAGCGTGATGCTTTCTGCATTTTCACTTGTAGTAAACTTCCCACTCTGCGGTTCGGCAACGACGGCGAAAGAGTGGTTATCCCATGCTGCCACGTCGCCCGAAGCCTTTGCAATACGGATGCGCAGAATTGTTGGCGAATAGACCACAACGCGAAGGTGTGCTTGTGCTGTCTTGACAAGAAGCCCTTGGGCTTCGGCACTCCACGAGGTCATTGCGCCGAGAGATTCGGAAAGTGGTTGTGCGCTCATAGTTGCACCCAAAGAGACAAAAGAGAGAATGGCTATACATACTGCCATCATGCGGCGTGAAGAGAAAAGATGTGCCTTCATAGCGATTGCCCTCGTGAACAAAGGTGAACAAAAATGTGGTAAAATTTTCCGCTATTTCTTCTTGCCAAACATGGTCTTGATATTGTTCCGAAAGCGCTCCGTAACGGGCAAGAGAGCAATATTAACGTTTCCTGTGCGATTTGCCGACCAGATGGAATCGAAGTGCAGCGAATCGCGGAGCCGCACCAGACGTGAGGCTTGTGTGTATTGGTCGTATTCGTACCACCACACATTGCCGTTGAGTGGTCGTTTCATCACGCCCGTGAGGTTACCCGTCATCACAGTATCACGATCGCGGCTGAGGAAAAAGCGCGTCGTGTCGTTCGTAGGAGCTTCGCGGTTGACGTTGACGACCTGTCCTTCGTCAATCAGTGTTTTGCTGTCAAAGCGCATTTTGAGTTGTCCGCCAAAATCGTGACGATACGCAAAGACCACTTCATTGTTGAAATTCTCATTGGCATAAATCGGAACATTCCCAATGATGAATGCTCCCGCCGGAATCTGGGCGGCTTGGAGCTTGGCAAAACTATCGTTGATGACGGCTTCTTGCAAGTGGCGATTCGCGAGGTAATTTTGTGCTTGAATCATAAACGAAAAATAGGTCATTATGACCACTAATGCCGGAACAATAACACCGAAGCCATGTTGCAAGCGGGCAAAAGCAACACCAAGCAAAATAGAAAGGAGAATCCATGTAGAGCCTAAGAAGCGATTTTCAATGCCTTCGACGCGCATATTGAAGCCGGAAAACACCGATAATGCCGAGCAGCCAAGGAGCGTTAGAACAATCATTAACAGAAACAATCTCTGTTCGTTTTTGGGCTTGTCGGAAACTATAAGCTCCGATGCAGTGCGGCGAAGAAGAAATACAAAAGCCACTACTGCCACAATAAGCAGCCACCAATCCCAGCGCAGAAGCAGCCCCGCGCCGTAATGTGTGAACGAAGATATAAGCATTATAGGGGCATCTACACCAACACTAAAAAGCCAGCGTCCGAAAGAACGTGCCATATCACCAAGCGGACGGGCTGACAGACGGGAAAGTGAAAGACCATAAAGCGGAACAATCAATTTTTGGAAGAGTGCCAGCGTAACAATAATGATTGCCACAGGAGCGCCATATCGCAAGGTTTCGCGCCGCACGAACGATTCCGACCATCGATGCTTTGTCAGCACGGGCAGCAAAGGCAGAAGTGCAGTGATAAGCAAAAGCGGTGCGCTGACTTCATAGATCAGAAGCCCGATAATGACGAGCACGTATGTCAGTATAAGATTGAGTGTTTTCTTTCCTTTCAAATACTCTTGCAAATTCCATAGCGAAAGTGCCCAGAAGAGTGTGCTGGACGAACCGATAATCATCACAATCGGTTCAAAAATAGTGGATGAGGCAATCGTCGGAATAATCCCTAGAATAATGAACCACAGTGCCGCCGATTCACCGCAATAATCCTTGACAACGCGGCTTACGAGTACGATGGCTGCAATCCAGCACGCCGTATTGAGGAGAATATATGGAACGGGATTTGTTCCAAAAAGCGGAGGCGTGAGCGCAAAGAACGTCGAACCCAGAGGTCGCATACCACCACCGCCCAACGTGTTCCAGAAGACAAACGTTTTCCATACGCTTTTGTCAAAGTGCGACTGAACAATCATCATCAAATCGTCAATCATAAAACTCCCCCCGCCCACAATGTACGGCAAATACGCAATACATCCGAGAAGAAGAATAGTCAGAAAGAGTAGTTGGCGGCGATTAGGCATGGTATCGGTGATTGAGAGTTTTAAGAAATATAGGGCTTGGGATTATGAAATCTTACGCAGAGCAATGCTACGCTGCATGGCAAAAAAATTCGGTGCAAGGCGCACACAGACTTTATCGAGCAATTCCACCAAGCGTACACCCCAAGCAGGAAGCGGCACAGAGATGGTTTTTGCCGTTACGCCACCGGAATTGAGGAAGAGAAAACATTCGCTGTATTCGTCCTGCTCAATACGAAAAAAAGGAACGTGAGTGTGAAATTTTGTATGGTCATTGAAGAGCAACTCACCGATGGCGTTGTTGCCCGACCACGGATTAGCAGGGTCGCTGAGGATGATATTCTCGTCAAAAACATTCACTTCAAACGAATAGCCTTCTTTGCGCATCAAGCGGAGAGCCAATCGGAGCAGAAACGATGCATTTGCTTCTTGCACGAGCAATACGCCGCCCGGCTTCAGAATTCGCCGCATCTCGCGGAAAAGCTGCATTGCGTTCGGCAGGTGATGAATCATGTTCATACAAACCACAAAATCAAACTCTTCATCCCGAAAAGGTGTTTTCATAGCATCCACCATTTTCACGTCCAGCCACGGGCTTTCGGCATAGTCAGTGAGCAAAATAGACTTTGCACGGACAAACTCTTTCACAACCCCAATGCCGCATCCCACTTCGACTCCAGCGTGTTTTTCGGGGTCAACATACCGATTCATCCACGAAAAGCGGTTACGCATAAGCGCCCAGAGATTACGCGGCTTCTCATCGTAAAAGATTCGCCGTGCGGTCAGCAGGTCGCCGTCGTCGCCCATACGATTTTCTGTCGGAGCAGGGAAGTAAGGTTTGCTAAGAAACATGAAAATTGAAGAATATTCAGAAAATTTTGACCAAATACTTAACCGTTGTATTGCCAAATGGCAATAACCGAGCGCCCTGCATTGTAACCGATAAGCGCATCCGTCACTTTTGAAACGGGCACAATCATACTATCCCAGAGTTTGATTTGTTCGGGCTTTGGCTGCGATTGCTTTAGAAAAAGTTTATTTGCCGCCGAAGTGCATAATCCAAGCGAATCCAGATAAAATGCCTTGACGCGCTTGAGCTGCGGCGGTGCTGCCGCCAGAAGCGTTGGGCGCGTATAGCGGCGATAATGCCCGATAGCGGCATCAAAAGGGCTAAAAAGCCACTGATATGCGGGTGAAAGGACGATAACGTGTCCGCCGGGCTTTAGATAGCGCATTGCTTCTTCAAGTTGTGCGCGGTCGTGTTCAATATGCTCCAAGACATCAATGTAAATTGCTACATCGTACTTGTGTTCTTCGGGCAAATCGCCCAGAAAACCTACGTGGACACGGCAACAAGCAGGTAAAGCCTGAGCCGCAATCTTTTCGCTAACGTGCTTTGCCAGTTCGCCGTCCGGCTCCAGACAGAGCCATTCTTCTTGTGTACCGTCGCAGAGCGAGGATGTTGTGCCGCCAAGCCCAGCGCCGACTTCCACAACGCGACCTTTCAGATACGGCTTCAGGAATGATGCGTAGTAACGCTTCCAGTTGACTGCTTTTTCAAAGAGTTCGAGTTCGTTGCCGATGTACGTTGCGTCGTTCATTAGTGAATTTGAAAAATGGGTGTTTGGGAAATTCGTAGTAACAGGAAGTAAAGAAAGTGGAAATCACATGATATTTTCTACATCTGCCACATAGTCGTTATAGTGCAGACGCGGCACAAAAGGCTGCTGCGAACGATTATTCAGTACCAAAAAAACAAGCAACACCGACATCAATAGCGCTTCAATAAAGATTGCAACCAAATTGCCGATAGAGCTTGTCGCCCAGCCCGGAATGGCAACATCACTAAAAAATCGTATGCCCAGCACAGCAGCTATGCCCGCAATAGAAAACAAAATAAAAATAAGCGAAACCACCAAGAGCCTCGCCGCCGCGACCTCGGAGTGAACAGCGATACCACTCAAGCCGTGCAGCAAAAGCGATACAAAATTCATCTTGGATTCTCCCGCGAGGCGTACACCACGCACGGTCGGCACGGCAGCAAGCGGTAGGCGTGCTTTCATAATGCCCGCAGCCACGTGTATCCACACCTCCGAGACCGATGAGACGCGCTTCAGAAGTGCGGGCGGAATAATGCTAAAATTGCCGAAGGAAATTGGAGCACCTGTCAGCACGTGATAGACACGCTTATAGAGCGCATAAAAGAATCGAAACATCAGGCTTTCGGAACGTTTCGCACGTTGAGCAAAGATAATTTTGCCCGGATTGGTAGCAGAAGCGCGAATGAGCGTGAGTACATCGTTCGGTTTGTCCTCGCCATCTGAATCCATGACGATTGCCGATTCGTGTGGAAGATGCTCGGCTGCGTAGCAAAGACCAATAGCAATGGCGCGTTGATGCCCGAAATTGCGGGTGAGATGAATAATGCGGGCGGACGAAATACTTTTCAATTCCTGGAATGTACTGGCTTGGAATGTCTCTTCGATAGTCGAACCGTCATTGACGGCAATAACGTTAATGCTCAATTTTTCCTTCGACTCAGCAATAGCCGCATCAATCTTTTCGACGAGCAAGGTAAAAGACTGCCAGTCGTTAAAGACAGGCATGATAATGCTGACGGTGTGAGATTGTGTGCTGTTCATTGAGTGCGAAAGTGAAGACAATGTTGAATGCAAAAAACTGAGCCATAAAAACAATGCCTACAAAAATACAATCTTCAGACAAACTGCACACGATGAATTTTCCCCTTCTACGTCGTTTGATACGTTTCTACCCAAGCCACCGCTTGAAGGCACTTGCTTTCTCGCGGCTAATGTCCACGATGATGTTCGGTATATTCTTGAGGCTCACATGGAGTTTACCCGTATAATCGCTGCGAAAACCGGCTATGGCGCTGATATGGAGGAGTGTTTGCCGATTAGCACGGAAAAATTCTGCCGGATTGACAAGTTCTTCAAGTTCTTCTATTGTGGTATAATCTGTCAGAAAGCGTTTCCCATCAAGCGTTGTCAGAAAGATAACTTCTTCTTTCTGAAAGATGGCGGTTTCTTCGGCAGGAATCAAGAGCATAGTTCCTTTGCCATGAACCAGAAACCGTTCTTTGAAGCGTTTCTGTGTTTGCGGCATAAGGTCACGAAGCAAGCCCGTAAGCTGGGAAGGTACATCTAACGCAATATTCTGCGACTTCCAGCGCTGAAATTTTGACAATGCAGCTTCCAATTCTTCGCGGTCAATTGGCTTCAAAAGGTAATCAAGGCTGTTGAGCTTGAAGGCACGAAGAGCGTATTCATCGTAGGCGGTGGTAAAAATGACAGGACACGCGACTTCAATGCGCTTAAAAAGGTCGAAGCTCACACCATCCGAAAGCTGAATATCGCAAAAGAGCACGTCCGGCTCAGGATTCGCTAAAAACCATGCTTCGGCACTTTCGAGGCTGTCCAAGATGCTCAAAATCTCAATTCCGGCATCTATCTGATTCAGCAAATGCCGTAAATCCTTCGCTACAAGCGGCTCATCTTCAATGATGACAGCTTTCATGGTGTACAAAAGTATTTCGGGAGTCATAATGGTTTGGGCATAAAATTACAGCAAAGGCAGTTGTACGGCAAATTTCTGCGTGGTTTCGCATATTCTCATCGCTTCAGGACTGATGTGCTCGTACAACGCCGCTAGCCTTGCCAGACCTTGCTTGTTAGAGTTTTCAACCAGTGTGCGTCGTTGTAAGGTGTTTTCGACCATGAGATACCAAACGCCACCCTGCAATGTGCTGGAGATTGTTATTTGAAGCGGCTTTTGAGCATTCACGATGTTGTGCTTGAGAGCATTTTCCAGCAAGGTCTGCAATGTAACCGGTACAATAAGGCGCTCACGGGCTTCGTCGCTTACGCTGATTTCGATTTGCAAGGCAGCATCAAAGCGGGTTTTGAGCAGACGAAGATAATGCTCAACAAATTTCAGTTCGGTTTCGAGTGTAACAAATTCCTTGTCGCGACTTTGCAGCACATACCGATAGACTTTAGAAAGCTGCTGCACAAACTCACCCGCAAGTGGCGGATTCTCGACGATGAGGCTATTGAGCGAGGTGAGTGCATTAAAAAGAAAGTGCGGATTCAGTTGGTTCTTCAGGCTCTCAAACTGTGCTTCGGCACGCTCTTTCTGCAACCGTTCATTGCGCAATATCTCGGATTTCCAGTTGTCAAAAAATTCCTTGCCGAATAAACCCAGATTGACAGCCGTTACAGCAAGGATATTCGTAACAAAAGCCACAACAAGAAAGGGTTTTGTCAGCAGGGGGAATCGCAAACTCGCCGGTATAACATCTTGATACAGCCATAAAGAAAGTGTTGCCAGCGAGACAAATAACAAGACTCCCGTCAGAATTTGGAGTATGATACGCTGTAATACCCGATAATCTTCCGAAAAAAGCCTGATAGAATAAGGGAATTGACGGTTAAAGAAGTTATGAATCAGTACCGTACCTTCAAATAACAAGGGCATTAAAAATATTGATGCCGCAAGCGTACTCAAATGGAACAGCAGCCCGAGTTCGGGGAAAACAATTCCCCGGACGATAATGCCAACTGTCGAAAAAATAAAAATAACGGGATATGCTTTTCTCCGATTGATAGTCATACGGTCCTCCGTAGCGTTGATGTTAATTGCCGTGCGAGATAATTTCACCGTCTTGCATTTCAATCGTGCGGTCGGTAGCGCGGGCAAATTCTTGGTCGTGCGTGACGCAAATTAAGGTCTGACCGTAGGTGTGAGCTAAGTCTCTGAAAATATCGAACACGATTTTGGAATTATTCGAGTCCAAGTTGCCCGTTGGTTCGTCGCCCATGATAATCGTGGGATCGTTGATGAGCGCCCGTGCTATCGCCACACGCTGCTGTTGACCGCCGGAGAGCTTGCTAGCACGTTTATCTGCCTGTTCCGCTACGCCGAGCAAGCGCAACTTGTCCATTGCCCGTTCACGGATTTCCTCGCGTGAGTATTTGCCGAGCTTGAGCGCTGGTATCATTACATTTTGAAGACACGTAAATTCGGGCAAAAGATAGTGAAACTGGAACACAAAGCCAATGTGTTCACCGCGAAAGCGCGCAAGTTCGTCTTGCGATTTACCGTGTATGGTCGTGCCGTTGAGCGTAAGTTCACCTTCAAAATCAGTGTCCATCGTGGAGAGGACATAGAGAAGCGTGGACTTGCCACAGCCGGACTTGCCGACAATAGAAACAAATTCACCTTTTTGTACCTCGAAGGAAACCTTCTTGAGCACGGCAAACGTTTCGGGTTCGTGAAAATACTTCACAAGATTATTGGCTTGAAGAACAGGTGTATTCATGGTCGTATGTTTCTCAAATAGTGTAGATTGATTATCGTTGCTGTGCTGTGGTATGTTCCGGCATGACAAGGGGTGCTAATTTTACCCGCGAATAATCTGCACCGGGTCAATCTTACCCGCCTTGCGCGAAGGCAGCAAGCCCGCAAGACACGTCGCACCGACCCCAAAAAGAATACCCGAAACGTAATGAATCAGATGGAAAGCCACCGGAAAGCGCGTCATGGAAGAAAACTCCCCAAAATCCACTGGAATCTGCGACACAAAATAAGCCAGCGTCCCACCGATGCAGAGTCCCAGTGATGCTCCCAAGACACCGACGACAATAGCTTGGACGAGAAAAATTGCCACAATGTCATTCGCCGAAAAGCCCGTTGCTTTCAGAATGGCAATATCTTTCATTTTGTCGTTGATGGTCATGCTCATAATGTTGTAAATACCAAACCCGGCAACAACCAAGAGCGTAGTTACGACCACATATGTCATCAAATTGCGAATCACAAAACTTTGCAGAATCACGGCATTGGCAGTCTCCCAATCTTCGGATTTCACGCCATATTTCGCCTGAAATTCCGGTGCAATCTGTTTGGCAGAGGTCATTGAATGAAGATTGATGCTGATGGTCGTTATATACCCCGGGTCTCGTTGCAAGATTTTCTGAACTGTTGTAATGCTGGCATAGCTTTTTACGTTATCCACAGCCACATTTCCTGTGGCGAAGGTGGCAACAATTTTAAGCGTCATCGTTGTTCCGAAAGGCGTTGTTACTTGCACTCGGTCGCCCACTTTGGCGTTCAGCTTTTTTGCCAGTCCTGCGCCCATTATCATGCCGTTGCTCGTTGCCAAAAGGCTTTCGAGGGTGCCGGATTTGAGTTTTTCGGTTACATTGAAGAGTTTGTCTTCATCCAAAATATTCACACCCGCAATCGTACCATTTAACTGAACAACGCCATAGTTGTAAAATACTTGGGAATTGAGCTGTGGCGAGACCCCTGCTACATTCGGGTCTGTGCGCAATGCCTCAACAATCTGCATTCCATTGCGGATGTTGAGCTTCATGTTTTTCGGCTTTTGATGTGCGATGGTCGCCATATTCTTCACGCCATTGAAAATCTCTTCCACGATAGAGAGCCGCGAGGATGATTCAAGGTCGTTATACATCCGAATATGCGCCGTCGATTCCAGCATGGAATCAGTCAGGTAATCGTTCACGCCCGTCATAACGCTAATCATCAGGACAAACATCCCGATACCGAAGGTAACGCCGAGCATGGCGGTAATGGTTTGCTTCTTCTTGGAAAGAAGATGCGTTTTGGCGATTTGGAAAATGAGTGAAAAAGCCATGACGGAAGAAGATATGATGAATTTTGAGTGTTGAATTTGGAATGTTTGTCCTGGGGCTGCACGACGAAACAAATAATTTTAACGCAAACGTTTAGGGCTTTGTGTCGGTGCAATATGACATGCTTCGTGCGAGTCAAGGCGGAAGCACCCCACAAGCGCCTGCACTTCCATCGTCTGCGAAGCAAGCGATTCAATCGTCGCCGCAATTTGATTCGTACCCGCACTGGCTTCACTAATCAGCCCTGCCATAGTCTGCATATTTTCTGCTATCTGCGTACTGGTAGTCGCTTGCTCCTCGCTCGCGCTTGCCACTTGGGACATAATATCCGACACGTGAGCGGTTTTGCGAACAATTGTGTCAAAGGTATTTGTGGTCGCGCTGATGAGCGAACCGCTTTCGTCCACAAGCTGCTTTCCTCGTGCCATCGCGCGGACGGCATCGCCCATTTCGTGCTGAATCACGGCTATCATACCGGAAATTTCTTTCGTTGCTTTTTGGGTGCGCTCGGCGAGTTTGCGGACTTCATCGGCGACAACGGCAAAGCCGCGGCCTGCATCGCCCGCTCGCGCGGCTTCAATAGCGGCATTCAGCGCCAGAAGATTTGTTTGGTCGGCAATTTCGTCAATGGTCAAAACAATTTCGCCAATTTCCTCACTGCGTTTACCCAAAATACTGACCGTTGAAGAAGATTCCATCACGACTGCACCGATATTGCGCACATTTTCGACCATGTTTTGCATCACGCTTCCGCCGCGCTCTGCTTCGCCGTGTGCTTCTGCTGCTTCAAAGGCTGCGGTCGAGGTTTGGCGCGTGTTGTCAGCGATAACGTCCGACATCTGCTGCACGGCTGCGGTTGATTGCTGAACTTGGGTTGCACCTTCGATTGTACCGGCTGCCATTTGCTGTGCTGTACTACTGACTTCGCTTGCCGTCTGAACGGTATCGTCCAGTGATATCAAGATTTGCCCCAGCATTTCGCGCATTGTTGCTACGCTTCGGTTCAGTCCGTCGAAAAGTCGTGCAATGTCATCGTTCTGCGTAGAATCAAGGTTAATAGTTAAGTCGCCATTCGCAAGGCGTTCGGTCGCACGCAGCATTGTATCTACTTGTTCCGCCAAATAGTTCTTTTGTGCTTGTATGGAAGCAAGGTCTTGAGCAGCACGTCGCTCGTTCTCTGCTTTCATTTCCGCAAGCTCCGCATAGTCTCTTGCGGCTTGCTCGTCAGCTTTTGCGCGTATTTCCTCCAGCATTGCGGTTGTTTGCTCTTGCGTTTTTTCGAGAATATTTCCAATGACAAGCAAGAGCAGAAGCAACATAATCACAACGCTCATCGTAAAAAGCTCTGTGGCTGAAGGTGGAATAAGCATTGGCAGAACAACCCCCACGTTATGCAGACCATAAAAAGCAATGACGATGGTCGCGGAAATGCCAAACCAAAGCCCCCCACCCCGTGAACCATAAAAACTCGTCGCTAAAAGCGGCACAATGCCAAGCAAGTAACGAAGCGGGCTGGACGTACCACCGGTAAACGTTGCGAGTGTCGTGACAGCCAGAGTGAAAACAATCAATAACACCGTCGCTGAAGTTCGTACCGAAGAAGTAGCGCGAAGAATAAACGGAACAGCCCCCGCTAATACGCCCGCCACGACAGCAAGCGGAAGCAGTTTGATGAAGTTGCTCATGCCGGCATCCATTCCCGTTAGCATCATTACAGTACTACGAAGAGCTTGCAGGAAAAAGAAGCCCGAAAGAAGTGTTGCTGATGCGACTACTAATAACGAGCGGCGCAAGGTCTGGACGTCGTGCTGCAGCATGGCAGGAATAAACCGAAGAAGAAAGGCTTGCATGGCGGTATAGAAGTAATTTGAGAAAACTGTATGATAATTATGCCAGACTCACTGCTTATCAGAGTTCCGCGGCTCAGGAATGCAAAGACTTGTTTTTCTCTAATCGCTTGAAGCCATAGTAGAGTAAAACAACACAAATTACCAATCCCAGAAGTGCGGGAACAACAACCGACGTACCTGCATCAGCCTCCGCACCGATGCTCCAAAGAATTTTTCCAACGGCTGCCAGAACAACTATTGCTAAACCAAAAACAAGACTTCTCTTCCAAAACGCAAGAGCTAAGACAGCGAAAAATATCGGTACTGTTAGCCCCAAAATGGCTTCCTTCATTGACCATGTGCTTCTCAACCATTCTTTTTCCATTGCCAAAAACTTTTCTACAGCGGGACTGATAACCGAAGGAACAGGAAACCAAAACATACTGGTCATCAACAGAAAAATAGTAGCAAATAAACCTGTATAACTTTGTTTGTAGGCATAATAGCAGTAGGGAATAATAAAAAGTGGTCGAATATACCAACTCAACTGATTTTGATGGCGCTCAAATGCCCAGATTAAAAAGGATTGATTAGTAAAAGCAAGATATAAAAACCCTGCAATAAGAGTGGCGAACAGAGCTGCCAGCGGTTTGTCGTATCGGTTCATATAACTTTGGTAAACTCTAAAAACATTGGAATCTGGTTATTATTTTTTCACAACAAGCTGACTACTATCGCTCAGTCCATCCAGCACCTCCACAACGTCATAATTTTCAGCGCCTTTGCGTATTTTCACTTTTGCCGTGTTGCCGTCTGCATTTTTGATGAGAACGCTATCGCCGCCGAGAACGAGTGATTTCGGTATCACAAGCGCACGCTCTTTGCGGCTAATGACGATATTTGCTTCGGCGGTTACGCCCACAAATTTTTCGGGAAGTGTGTCGGTAAATGCAGCATCTACACGGAAGGACTGGTCTTGCTTAGTGAGCATTGGATAAATTTTCTCAACACGTGCCTTGAACGTACGGTCTTTATAAACATCAATTTTGACCAGCACTTCCTGCCCTGTGCGGATTTTTTGAATGTCCAATTCATCCACGCTGAGTCGAATATAGACCTCGCGGTCGCTCCCAATAAGCGCCAGTGCGTCATTGCGGCGCACAGCCTCGCCTTGCTGTTTGTATGCTTCATACACCATGCCGTCGGTCAAACTTTTCACCAGTGCGTTCGATTCCTGTTTTGCGCTCACTTTGAATTGGCTCTCGGCATTTTGCAAGTCCACATACAACTGACGTTTTGTGCGCTCATAGCGCTGCTTGGCGGCAGCAAAATCGTTTTGAGAAACTTGGAACGCAAGTTTTGCCTTGTCGTAATCGCCTTGCGTCATGGCTTTGGAGGCAAATAAGTCGCTCACACGGGCGAACTGCAGCGAATCAGTGCTAAATTTCGATTGCGACGAACGCAATGCCGATTCAGCCTCCGCAAGAGCAGGTGAGGAGAGATTGTAGTTTGATTGCGCCGTCCGATACACATCACGGGCAGCATTCATGCGGGCTGCTTGCTCATCGTTATCAATGCGAAACAGCACATCACCAGCTTTCACAACGCTTCCTTCGTCCACCACACGGCGAGTAATGACACCATCTGCCATAGCAAAAACTTTATATTCGCCACGCGGAGCAATGACACCCGAAGCGTAAACGGCTTCAGTAAGCGCCCGATATTCAGGTTTGATGCTACCGTCTGCTTTCTTACATGAAATGGCGGTTGCTGCAAAAGCACATAAAGTCATGCTTTTCAAAAGTATTCCGAATGAGTGCGGTTTCATGGATGTAGTCTAAAAAAATGTCCGAAAAATTGATTGATAAAAAGCCTTTCAAATCCATCGTTGTCGTTGCTTGTTCTTGATACAAACATCGTCAGAAAGGCGTTCTGAGGCAACAAAAGAACAGCGAAGCGTCAAAAAAATCAAGGGAAGCGCAGGGAACGAAAGACGAGGCGTTGCGATTGAGGTAAGCACCAACCACACAAAATTCAGATTTTTCATCTTTTCCACCCACGCAGAGTTTTTGGATACGCTTCATTTTTCGTATCTTTCGTATAACAATATTGAATTCTTGGTTTAGTGTCTGTAATTGTATGCTCTACCCCATACCTTCTTTGTTCGCGTCTTGCCGTCCCCAGTGTCTAGCTATTGTGTGGACTTTCTTTTTCGTGGTCATTGCGGTGCCTTGCCAGCATTTGTCCGCGCAGTCCTTCACGGCTTTCAATGCTGATGCGTCGGGCTTCCCGCTCGTCAAAGCAAAGTTTTATGTACTCAGCAAGGATGGTCGCCCCGTTACAGGCTTGAAAGAAGAAGATTTTTCTCTGACCGAAGGCGGAGCGGAACGTGAAATTGTATCGGTCGAACTTCCAAATGAACTTGATTTCAAGCCAGTCTCTGCTGTTCTAACGCTAGACGTTTCCGGCTCGATGACAATGGATGGTCGTATTTTCCTTGCCCAAGAAGCAGGAGCCGATTGGGTGCGGACAATCGCACTGGATGTGTCGGAGTGTGCCTTTTCCAGCTTTGATGATAATAGCTATCTCAATCAAGATTTTACGCACTCGCGCACCAAATTACTGAACGCACTACAAACGCTGAAACCTTTGAACGGCACGGACTATGACAAAGGTTTTATCGAGCCCATAACCGGAGCGCTGAGTATGGCACGGCGCGGACAACATCGCCGTATCGTGGTGTTTGTTACCGACGGGTTGGGCGGCGGCTCGGAGCGAAAAATCATTGACGCGGCTCGCAAAGACAGCATCACGGTCTATTGTATAACGCTTGGCATGAAGATGCCGCCTGTGCTGCGAGCTGTTGCCGACAGTACCGGAGGCGCATGGTTTGAGAATGTCACCGAGCGCGAGGCGCTTATTACCATTTATCGCCGTATTCTTTTTCAAACACAAAATATTCAGCCCGCAACGATTACTTGGGCAAGCAAAGCCGGATGCACACTTGACCGAGATGCCATTGTGCGTATCAGCAACAGTGCTAAATTTGCAACAGGCGCGACTTCGGCGACAGTGCGTTATGTTTCGCCCGGTTCTTCGCTTATTCGCATCGCTCCTACGCCGCGTTCACTCACCTTCCGCGATGTAGGAGTGGGTAATTCACAAGGTCAGCGCATTACTCTCCGAGCAACTTATCAGCCCGTTACTATTCTCGGAATTGAAACAAACAACGCACTTTTCGATATTGGCGGTTTGAAATTCCCGCTTCGCATCGAATCAGATGAAACGGCAACTTTTACCGTCGGCTTCACGGGCATAGATTCCGTGCCACATATAGCCCGCATTGATGTTCGTACCGATTTGTGTGCTCCCGTCTCAATTTTTGCCCGTGCCGTCTATGGCAATAAACAAGCTGCCGCCACGCAACAAATGGAAGTAACATTGCCCGAAGGCGCTTCGACGCTATACTCCGGTGCGGATACTGTTATTGCTTGGACGGGAATTATGCCCTCAGATAATGTCGCCTTGGACTACAGCCTTGACATGGGTGCTTCATGGCTGCCCATTACGCCCAAGACCAACGGACTGCGTTCTCCATGGCGTGTACCGCCCGTTTCTTCCGCCCGGTTGCTTTCCGGCAATGCGCGACCAATGATTGTCCGCGCCCGTCAGGTCTGGATACCGAAAGAAGTCTCGGTCGAAGCTGCCGTAACCTTGGATGCACACGCAGGGTCATTATTTACCGCAATGTTCAATAAAGATGGCTCAAAGGTGTTGACATCAAGTGCTGACCGCACGGCAAAGATTTTTGATGCCTACACCGGCACAGTGCTTCAATCCTTCGAGGGGCATGGAAATTTTGTCTCTTCAGCCGAATTTAGTCCCGATGAGAAGCGCGTACTGACGACCAGTTACGATAATACCATTCGCCTCTGGGATGCCGAAACAGGCTCTCTCCTGAACACCTCTTATGGACAGGGCTTACGACAGTTCTTTTTTAGCCAGGCAAAGATGGTTGGCTCGGAAAAATTATCCTTTACCAATCAAGACCAGCAACGTTTTCTTTTTGGAACATTCTCGCCCGATGGCACGGAGGTTATTACGACTACCGATAATGGCATGGCTGTTCGCTGGAGAGGAACGCTGCTGCGCCCACACGGCTTTATCGCAATGTTTTCTTCCGGCTGGCTCTACTCCGCACAATACAGCCGCGATGGCAAGCTCGTCCTCACAGCAGGTGGTGACTATACGGCGCGGCTTTGGAGCGGTGCTACAACAAATATCAAATACTTTGCCGGACACGACGACCAAGTAACCTTTGCCAGTTTTAGCCCCGATGAAAAGCGCATTGCTACCGCAAGCAATGATAATACCGCTCGCGTCTGGGATATAAAAACCGAAAAACAGCTCTTAAAGTTGAAACACAAAGGAAACGTCTGGTCGGCACGATACAGCCCTGACGGCAGGCGTATTGTCACAGCATCCGCCGATGGTGCGGTGCGGGTATGGGATGCCCAAACAGGCGAATTAGAACTGACCCTTCCGGCAGAAGCCGGCGGCTTTCATCATGCGGAATTTAGCCCCGACGGCTCTCGCATTGTAGGAGCAGGTGTTGACGCAGTCGGGAGAATTTGGGATATTGGCGGAGGATACTTACAAGCAGCAACGTCAAAAGTTTTTAATGTTATTGCGCCTGTTGCGACACTTCACGAAGTCAACATGGGAGCGATTATGCAGGGTATGGTGAGAGACTCCGTTTGCACGATACTGACAAATTCTGACAAATCCGTTGTTCGGGTACAAGAAATTCGTCTTGTTGGTGCTCATGCGAACGATTTCTCACTCGTTTCGGGCTTACCGCCCTTCGATGTGGCAAGCGGTAGCTCAAAAGCACTGGAATTCCGTTTTGCGCCAAAAGAGCGCGGACAGCGAACCGCGACTCTTGAAGTCATTACGTGGACAGACACATTACGCACTGTCATTCGCGGCGAGAGCAATACAAAAGGCTTCGAGAGCGCTCCGGCACTCAGTTTTGGCTCACGGCTTCTGCGCCGAACATTTGACACAACCGTAACGGTGCTGCGCAATACGGGAACACTACCCCTAGCAATCACTCGCTTGCAGAAATCGGGACCCGACACTGAGCAATTTACGTTTTCTATGAGTAGACGTGCGCCTTTGAGCCTTAGCGCGGGTGATAGTCTGGTTGCAAAAATAACTTTTGCACCCGTGAATGTTGGTGTGGCAAATGGCGGAATCCGTATGGAAATTGCGGGAGTGCAAAAGCCTGTTGTCATGCCGATTCTCGGCGAAGGAGTGGCAGCAGAGATTAGTGCCTCGGTGAACGCAACATTTTTAGACAATACCGGCGCGACGCTCGCCTTCGGCACAGGAGACACACTCAAGGCACGGGAAGTGCGTACCACGCTTATTCGCCCACTTCTGAACTATGTGTTTTTTGAGGAAAATTCCTCCGAAATCCCCGTTCGCTACCGCCCGCTCAGCCGCGAGCAGACACGAGCATTTACCGAAACAAATCTGATGCAGACCGTAAGCACAGCAAGTCTGAAAGCCAAGCAAGTGCGCGGTATTGACAACTATTACCATTTGCTGAACATTTTTGGGAAGCGTCTTCGTGATGATGCCAAACTCACTGCGCGAATTATTGGCTGCAATAGTGATGTTGCCGCAGAGCGAGGTAATATGCGCCTTTCACAAGAGCGAGCCGAAGCAGTGCGCCGATACCTCGCAACTATGTGGGGCATTGACGAAAAGCGACTGAAAGTACAAACCCGCAACAAGCCGGAACGCGCATCGAACAACACAGACGCTGACGGTACTGCGGAGAATAGACGCGTAGAAATTCTCCTTGAACCGCAAGAGGCAATGTCGCCTGTTGCCAGCGACGAAGTTCTTTATACCGCCGAGCCTGATATAATGAGGCTTTCCTGTATGGCGACATCGCAGGAAGACATTACCGAATGGTCGCTGGATCTGCTGGCAACGCCTGCCGGAGCACTGACAACAACATTATCACTACCACCAACAACAACATCAGCCAAACAACGCATTATTACGACGCTTTCGGGTTCTGGCACACCGCCTGCAACGCTTGATTATCGCCTGAGCAGTGCTGATTTACAGGGCATTGGAGCAGTTGGCAGAACAGCACAGATTCAATTCCGTCTGCGTGTTATCAATCGTGCGGGGCAATTTATTGCTGCCCAGACCTCACCAATCATCGCTTCACTGGAATCGTTACGGGATATTCGCACGGTACGGGATTCTTCGGCTAACCGTGCTGTATTTGCCAAAGATACAGCACATGATGAGCAAATAAGCCGTTTTGCGCTAACATTTTTTGATTTTGACAAAGCAACGCTCAACAATCAAAACACTCAAATTATTAACGTGGTCAAAAGCCGCATCAAACCTGAGACCGAAGCAATTATCGTAGGCTACACCGACCGCGTGGGCGATGCCGCGTACAACAAACGCCTTTCCACCGACCGCGCAAGGACTGTTGCCGATATGCTTCCGGGTATGAATGCTTCGCACAAAACCATGAACGGTATTGGCGAAGCAGTGCTGCTCTACGACAATGACCTTCCCGAAGGGCGATTCTACTGCCGTATGGTGGAGATTATGCTCCGCAATACGAGCAAAGATATTACGCGTCCGTCTGAACCGTAAGTGATTTCGCCGCTTTCTCACCTTTTTCCCAATACAAATGAGACTTTTGTTGTTCGATATTGACGGTACGCTTGTTTCTGTGGAGCGCACAGCTTCTCGCGCCATGCTGCGGCGCGTCGTCGAGGAGATATTTTCTATTGTGCTGCCGCAGGATTTTGAGTTTCAACTGGGCGGCAAGACGGATTATCAAATTATGACAGAAGTGGCGCAAACACTTAGTTTACCGATAACAATAGTAGAAGAACAGAGAGAAAAAATACAAGCGACGCTGACCGCGCACACCGAACCATTGTCTAATCCAGAAACTATGCGGCTTCTGGAAGGAGTGCGTGTGCTTGTCGAGACTCTGGCAGCACGGGAAGATGTTGCACTGGCGCTGCTCACGGGGAATCTGGAAACAACGGCATATCTCAAGTTGCGTCCGCACGGGCTGGATGGTCATTTTCCCATTGGCGCTTTTGGTTCAGACCATATTGACCGAGCAATGCTGCCACCGATTGCGCTTGCCAGAGCAAACAAGCATTACACTCGTTTTACCAACGGCGAAAAAAAGTTTTCCCCCGAAAACACGCTCATTATCGGCGATACGCTGAATGATATTCATTGCGCCAAAGCAAATGGAATCAAGACTCTAGCTGTTGCGACGGGAACGGTCAGCATGGAAACGCTCCGTACGGCAGGGGCGGAATACGTGGTGGAAAATTTTGTGGATGTGCGGGCAATTACGGATATTGCGACGAGTTTTTGAGTTTTATTCCAGTAGGTTATATTTCACTACCAATCCGTTTAGACATCTGTTCTTCGCCATCACTTGTTTTGTACTATTTATGAAGACGGCACCACCATTGCATACTCCATCCTCAAAAGGTATTATCATTGCTCTCGACGGTCCGGCAGGGTCGGGCAAAAGCACCACAGCACGCCGCGTAGCCGAAGAGCTTGGGTACATCTACATTGACACCGGAGCGATGTACCGAGCTATTACGCTTGCTGCGCTCAGAGAAGAGCGTTCGCTGACAAATTCCGATTTGGCACCGATAGTACAAGAATATCGTCTGGAATTAACAACCTCACCCGATGGACAGCGCACGATTCTGGGACGTGAGGACGTAACCAATGAAATTCGCTCGCCGGAGGTGACGAAGCTCGTCAGTGCCGTCAGTGCACTGCCCTCGGTACGAGAAGCAATGACCAAACGCCAACGCGAAATGGGTCAAAATGGCGGTGTCGTCATGGACGGGCGCGACATCGGCACGGTGGTTTTTCCCGAAGCCGAGTTGAAAATATTTTTAATTGCCTCTCTGGAAGAACGCGCAAAACGCCGTTTGGCAGAACTTGCGGGCGCGGGCAGCGGTAAAAAAGCCGACGAAAGAATGACACTGGAAGAAATGTGCCACCAAATCGGCGAACGCGATAAGCAAGATACAGAGCGCCTTGTCAGTCCGCTTCGCAAAGCCTTCGATGCAATAGAAATTGATACATCGCAGTTGAGTATTGACGAGCAAACTGAGCGTATTTTGACGCTTGCTCGTGAGCGCATAGACAAAAACAGCTAGAAAACGGGTTGCGATGAAACCACAAAAAATTGTATATTTATCGCACGATTTTATCGTACGCTGTACTTCACCCTTATTCCCTACGTTTGAGTTTGCTATTGTACGTTTCACCACCGCCGACCTATTTTTGACGAAATACTATGAGCACCCAACAACGCTCCAAGCCAACGCTCACCCTTGAGCAGAAATGCCGCGTCATTGTAGAGCGAATGGCACAAGTCGCACGTGAAGGCGACGATATTATCTTACGGAATAATGAAGAAGGTAACTCCCTGACGGTGTATGTCGGTTTTGGGCGAAAAACCTGTGGTGCGGAAGACGCTACATTTGAAGAGCTTGTCGGCGACCTTTACCGCTTATTTAATAAACAATGTGGCGTATCTTTTGTAAATCTTCACGACGACGACGATTGGGAAGCGATTGAGCCACCACTGCTGGACTAGGTGAACAACTTTGTGCTACTTTTGTACTTGAAATACTTTAGTGTACGACATGGTGGATGATTTCAATCGAAGGGTATAATTTTGGGTCGTAAAAGACGTGCTTTCGATTTTGAGGGTAATAGTATGTGTGCCGGGTTCATATTCCTCTTCGGTCAAAACGCTCACTTCGCGCCCCGTGTTGTCATATACCGCAAGGCGCACTTTCTCTTTACGTTTTACGCCAAATCGCACTGTGGCTTGGCTATTGACAGGATTGGGGAAGACTGAAAGTGTTACATCACCTTCGCCGTCCGTTTTTGCGATAGCAGCACCAACAAGATTTTTTACATCATAGCGGTGCAACACGCCTTCCAAACGGTCAAGAAGGTGTAGCTGGTTACGCCGTGAATCCAGATAAATCAGTGGCGAGATGGCTTCCGAAGTATTATAGAGCGGTCGTGATGCTGTAACAGCAAGGGTTTGTGGGTCGTGCTCCTGCACCGTAAGTGCCACGCCGCTTTGGGCAATCGAGTACAAAATGGTTTCTTTGCTGTTGTACCCTAAAAAACGCGATGCACCGCTCAAGACCTGACTACTCACTTTGTTCGTGCTGCAATCAACCCCCACACCTCCAACGAAAACCCGTTTCCCAACAGCATCAAATGTGAGAAGATTTTCTGCCCACAAGCTCATTGCAGGAGTCCAATAATTGGCAAGATTGAGCGAATCAGTGAGAACGAATGTATTTAGATTGTAGATATTAAGCCGCTTTTGGTTTGTGCGTAGAACATAGAGCTTATTGACACCGGGAGCAAACACCATCTGAATTTTTCCTAAACCACGTTCTGTTTCGCTAAAGTTATAGCCCCAAATCTTCAGAGACTTCTCCGTAGCCGATGTTGCAAGGTCGAGAACAGCAATACTCTTATGCTCCGGCATAGCAACGTACATTTTTTGCTTCGCACGGTCGAAACACATCGTTGAAAGCGCTTCACTACGTTGTTCCTTAAATCCAAAAATTGGCGTTTTACCAACGGCAGTATTGGTAAAGGTCGAAAGTATATAAACAGCATTTTCTTGGTGTGCCAGAGCAAAAATGCGCCCCCGTGCCGAGTCAGTGGCAAAGGTCGTCGTCCATGTACCGGTAGGCACGTCGTTTAGTTCCTGACCGATGAAACTATATAGCCAAAGGCGCTGACTTTTACCGAGATGATTTGCCAGATACATCGTCAGTCCGTCGGGTGCAAGGGCGATGTCGTCGAAGTGAAACGCCAGTTCTGTTGTCATATCCGGCTTGAGCGTATTCATGTCATACCAAAAGACCGTTGCTTGCTGCTCGGAAACAACTGCCAACCGTGCGCGAGTCTCATCCAGTGCAAGCCCGGAAGGCTTGAGACCAAGCCGTACCGAATCGCGCGTGTCATCAATAAACCCAAGCGATAGCAGCTTCCCAAATTGTCCGTGCTCACCGTTTGCAGCATAGCCGTTATCATTCATGGCGTAAAAGCGTTCATTGGATGGCGCATAGACAAATTGTGAGTACGTGCCATTCAGCGGAACGGTTTTTACGGGTACATTACTCCCTAGTTGAAAAATTCGTACCTGTGTGGGGGTTGCGAGCAAAAAACGATTCCAGTTTGTGTCAACAAAAGCGCGAAGAATGGAAGCCGTATTGGGGAATGACAGAGTTTTCACAAGCGAATGTGGGCTTGTGAGGGTGTGTATAGTAAAGCGTCCTTGTCCGGCAGTAGGTTCTTTGGCAACAGCGTAGAGGCGGTCATGCAAGGAATCAAGAGCTATGCAGCCAATCACAAAGGGCATCGTGAGCGTATCTTTCGGCTCAAGCGTTGCTCCATCCAGTACCCGAAGAACCGAGCCATCAGCAACATACAAACGGTTTTGCCGGTGATGCAAAGCAATATCTTGAATAGCAGTAGAATATGTACACGTTGCCACGACAAGATTTTGTGCGGGGTTGACGGCATAAATAGTTTTCAGTGAGTCATGCAGTGTTGCGGCGGAGTAAAAATACAGCAGGCTGTTGGTGGGATTGACCAAAATACTAAGACGTTCACCATTGGGAGTGAATGGAGCCGAAAGAACCCCAACTTGTTTGGCGCTATCAATATCCAGTATCGGGAAGTTTGGGGAAATCGTAGAAGCCAGATATGCACGGTGTCGTTGTTCATCAATTCCAATCGCACAAGGCTGAAGAGTAGGCTGGAAGCGCTGTCCAAGTTTTTGTCCGATTTTTATCGTTTCAATTAGCCGATATGTCTGCGTCTGGGCGGACAAAGACATAGTGCTTACCACGGCGTGAAAGCAAAGAGCTAGGAGGATTGTTTGTGTCACCATTCTACCAAGAGAGAGGACTCGAAGATTCATAGCAAAATTGATGTAAAACACCCGCAACACAGAAAAATTCAGCACTGTGACAATTGTGTTCTAATGAATCGCAAATTGTGAGTAGCTCATTATGAGAGGTTAGTGAGCATACAGAATGTTGAAAATAGAGAATTTAAGGTAATTCTGCAAACACGATTTGTGAAGAAGCTCTTCGTTTTGTGAAAATATATAATCTGCTTCAAAGAACGTTGGTTTTCTGCCAAAGCCTGCGTACTTTTGCCAGTGATGTTTGTGTGCGCTTGCTCACAATACTGTCCCGTGCGTTTCGTAGCCATTGGTACGGCAAGCAGAGGGGGACAGTCAATAAACGATACTTATTTTTATGATTATTTCCTGAGGAGAGACAACTATGGGCGCAATGATGCAAGCCTTTTACTGGGATTGCCCAAAACTTGAGAACAAAGAACATCAATGGTGGAATTTTGTCAACGATGCTATCCCGTCACTTCGCAAACTTGGCTTTACGGCACTGTGGCTGCCACCAGTCAGCAAGGCGGGCAATATAGGTGGGCACTCTATGGGCTACGACCCCTATGATTACTACGATTTAGGCGATTACGACCAAAAAGGCACGATTCCAACATGGTTCGGCACAAGAAAAGAGTTGGAAGCCCTCATTAAAACGGCACACGATAATGATATGCAGGTTTATGCCGACCTTGTGCTTAATCACAACAACGGTGCAGATGCTGAAGAAGTAAACCCAATTACAGGACAAAAAAACTGGACAAAATTCACCCCCAAAAGTGGCAAATTCCCACGCGATTGGGAGGCTTTCCATCCTTCCACGTTTCGTACCCACGATGAAGACCCTTTTGGTGGCATGCCGGATTTGTGCCATTACAATCCCTACGTCTATGGGGAAATCTTGAAGTTTTCACGATTTCTTATTGAAGATATTGGTTTTGACGGCTTTCGATACGATTTTGTGAAAGGCTTTGGCGTGTGGCTTATTGATGCCATTCAAGGAATGCGCTACATGAAAAACGGAGAACCCTACAAGCCCTTTGGCGTGGGCGAGTGCTGGGATAGCAAAACGGTCATTGATGATTGGCTGAACCGCGTCAATGCTACATCAGACAATCCCGTCCGTGCATTCGATTTCCCTTTGCGCGGGCGCTTGAAGGATATGTGCGACACACCCGGATGGTCGCTCCGCAATTTACCACATCCGGGAACGCTGCTCACAAGCCGTGCAGACGATGCCGTAACATTCGTCGAGAATCACGATATTGTCCGTGAACACCCGATTGTCAACGACAAACTCATGGCGTATTCCTTCATCCTCACGCACGAAGGCTATCCGTGCGTCTTTTGGCAAGATTATTTCACGTGGAATCTCGCAAAAGAAGATACGCCAAACGGCATTGCGGCACTCGTCCAAGCGCATCAAGACCACGCAGGCGGCATGAGTTCGGTCATTTATCTCGACAATACGCTCTACATCATGCAGCGAAACGGCTGGGATAAACGAAACGGTCTGCTCTACGTGCTGAACAGCAAGCCCACAGAAGAAGGCTGGAACGGCGCTCGCGTCCAGACACGCTGGCGCAATACGACCTTCAAGCCGATTGCATGGACGGAAAATGCGGATGGAGCACCGAAAGTGCAAGTAACTGACGGGAGCGGTCGCGGAGAGTTCTGGGCACCACCGCGTGGCTATGCGGTGTATATCCCCGAAGAGGCGTGAGAGCGATAGCAATCGAACAACAATCTTTGAACTCATAGACTTTGAACTCATAGACTTTGAACTCATAGAACCTGTTCCACCTCGTTTTTGAAGAGGGAAATTATATGGCTCGTCGTATTCTTGCCGTTTTTGCCGGACTTATTACTGCAATGGCGACATTTCTGATTATAGAGCAGATTGGAAGCGTTGTCTATCCTCCACCCACAGGACTGAATTTCGAGGACAAGGCAGCAATGAAGTTGTTCATGGAAAGCCGTCCGCTGGGAGCATACATCATCGTTATTGCGGGATGGTTGCTTGGTTCGCTGGAAGCAGGATTCATTTGCCATCGCATTTCTAAACACGAAGGGACTCTTCTTCCTGCTATTCTTGGTGGACTCCTTACTGCTTCTGCCGTCGTAAATTTCTACCTCTTGCCGCATCCGGCGTGGTTTGTTGTCGTGGGGATTGTGATGTTTGTTCCGGCTGTCTTTATGGGCTGGACTCTCTCTCGGCAAATGCAGTAGTTCACAGTGAAGTGCAATATATTTTTTACACCTCCAATCGAAAAGGGAAAAACAGATGAAAGCGCTCAAAATCAACCACATTGCCGTATGGCTCGTTGCCGTTTTGCAACAAGGAATTGGTGCGGGCTGGTACGGTGTTTTCGGCAATCGCTGGATGCAACTCATTGCAAAGCAGGCTTCGGATTTTAATAATCAGCCCATGTTTCCCTACGCCGTCTCATTTGTGGGAGCGGTTATTTCTTGTTATGCAACGGCTTGGCTCTTCACAAAGTTGAACATTGATAATGCTTTGCATGGTGTTGCTTTTGCGGCTCTCCTTTGGCTAGGCTTTACATTTTTTCCGATTGCACAAATTGACCTCTTCTCATTGCGTTCCATTGAACTTAGTTTTATCAATGCAGGAAATGTCTTTGCGGATGCCGTTCTCTGTGGCGCAATGCTCGGCGCATGGCGGAAATACGAATAACTCACGTTACTTTTTGACACAAATTTTTTGACATGAAGCACAGAGCGATATGAAATCACTTCTTAGTACGAATCTCGAGTCGTTGCTGGCAAGCGCTCAAAAGCTGGAGCGCCGTATTATTGGTCTTATGAGTGGCACGTCGCTGGACGGATTGGACATTGCTCTTTGCCGTATTTCTGGTTCCGGCAGTGATACCAAGGTTGTTGTGGAGCGTTTCACAACCGTTGCATATTCCGATGAGGTGAAAAATGCAATTCGCAGCGTCTTTGCCAAAGAGCAGGTGGACTTTCAACACCTTACGCTTCTGAACGCTTGGATAGGGCGTTTGCACGGACAAATGGTTGCAGATGCTCTCCGCTCCTGGGGGATTGACCCCGACGAGGTGGACGCTGTTGCTTCGCATGGGCAAACGGTCATGCACGCCCCGAAATCACTCCATAAAAAGTACGATTTTCCCGAAGGCGGCTTCCCGAATGCTACATTGCAAATCGGTGATGGAGACCATGTTGCCGTTGCATCAGGCATTATCACGCTCAGTGATTTTCGCCAAAAGCATATTGCTCTTGGCGGCGAAGGCGCACCATTGGCTGTGTATGGAGACTATTTCATGTTTTCCACGAGCACCGAAAACCGCATTATGCTGAATTTAGGCGGTATAGCAAACTTTACCTATCTGCCCAAAACGCAGGATGCAGGCGCAATTTTTACGACCGATACAGGACCCGGAAACACCATGCTGGATGCCTATGCACGGCGTATGTACGGCAAGGCATTTGACACAAACGGCTCCATAGCGCTTGCCGGACGTTACAGCGAGCGGCTTTTGAAAGCGCTCAAGAATCATCCCTTTTTCGACGCGCCCTTTCCAAAAACAACCGGTCCTGAGCTTTTCAACATGGCGTATTTAGACGGTGTTGCCGCCGACCATCGTGTTTTTCTGAGCGCCATGCCCGCCGAGGACGTAATGGCAACGCTTGTACGCTTCAGCGCCGAAACTGTTGCCGATGCCGTTACCCAAACATTCGATTCCCAAGAGCCGTTCAGCGTCTATCTGAGTGGCGGCGGAGCGCATAATCCGGCACTCGTGGCGGCACTCAAAGAACTGCTGCCGGGTGCAGTCAGATTCGGTACGACCGACGACCTCGGCATTGCGGGGGACGCAAAAGAAGCTGTTCTTTTTGCTGTATTGGCAAATGAGACGCTCTCAGGCGGACGTACCAGTTTTGGTGATAGACAAGGCGTTCCAACTGTTTCCATGGGTAAAATTTCCTTTCCAGAGTAAACACAATACGTTTATGCACCATTTCCAACGCTTTCTTCTTCTCTGCTTGTGCGCCGTTCTGCTGACGAATGGTGTGCTTTGGTCGTCGCCGGACTCAACCGCCACCCAAACACCTCCCGATGACCGCATGGATGCTCGTATTGGCATTTTTGCCGGAGGCAATCTCAACCGCCCGCGTGTTGATTTCTACGAGATACCGGGCTTGGGAGGGAATAAAACGCCTTTTTTTGAAGGAAATGGAATCGGCGGCTTTGGAGGTATTATGGGTGAATTGCCGATATTTCCTTGGCTGCATCTGGATATGCGGGCAAGTGTGGTGCAGCATAATGTTACGCTCAATGCCGTGCCGGAGACAATGCCTGTTGGCGCATTAGACGGCAATTCCGATATTGGTCGCGTTCAGCGCACACTGGATGCGCAGCTTGCTACGGCTGGCTTGCAAATGTTCCTCGGTATTAGTCCCGTACAGAACTTGAATATCTTTCTTGGTGCACGGGGTGACCTTTTCTTTTTGAAGCGCTACGAGCAAGTTGAGAAGCTCTTAGACCCAAGCTACGGGCGTTTTGCCGACGGTCTGCCGTCGGGCAATTATCGAACAAGAAATCTTCAATCGGGCGTTCTGCCAAGTGTCCGTGCGCTGGGTGTGGCAAATCTTAGTATAGCGCTTATGGGCGGCATCGGATATGAACTGCCTATGAATGCCGCACAATCACTCACGATTGCACCGGAATTTTTCTATTCTCGCGGACAGACAAACGTCATCACCGCTCAAGACGTGACGGGGCGGGATATTTTCTGGCAGCTTGACAATGTGCACGCCAGCATTGCCATGCGCTGGTATCCTGCCCGTGCAGCCCGCTTCAATGCTGAGGCATACCAACTGAAGCGCCTCCAAAATCTTGAAAAAGAAATCGCGCAGGAACGCCGAAAAATTCAGAATGACTTGCGAGAACTGCGCTCATCGGGTTTATCCGTGCGACTTACTGAGGTGAAAGGTATTTTGGCGGACGGCAAAACGGAAATTCCGAATCCTACCGTGCGCGTGGAAGAGTTCCGCGCAACAAGGCAGCATCAGATGTTGCCCTATATTTTCTTTAACGAAAATTCATCCGTTATTCCCGGACGCTATCGCCGCTTGAATGCGAACGAGCGTATTAGTTTTCGCTTGGAACCACTGGAAAAAGCCAAGCCTTTGGAAGTCTATTATACCTTGCTTAATATCGTTGGGAAGCGCATGGAAGCCAATCCTGCCGCGGTACTCTTTGTTACGGGCTGCAATAGCAATTTTGCAGGAGAGCAGGGGAATCAGCGCCTTTCCGAGCAACGTGCACAAGCAGTGAGTGACTATCTGCAAGATGTCTGGAAAATTCAAGCAAAGCGTATTATTGTTCAAAAACGCGACTTACCGGAGAAGCCCACCTCTGCTGGGCAACAACCCAATCCCGAAGAAGCACACGCCGAAAACCGCCGTGTAGAACTCAGTTCTACAACCCCTGAAATTCTCGCTCCTGTTAGCTTTGAGTCTGCCCAACTTACGGTCAATCCACCAACCCTACGATTAGGGTTGAATATCGTCGCCGGCACCGGCTTAAAGCAATGGTCGCTTGAAATTTCTAGCTTTGAAGGACGTGAAGAACGAGTTCTACACGCCTTTGCAGGTACAAATACCTACCCCGAACAGTACTCATGGAGTATTGATGCCGACCAGCGCAACATACCCACCGCCCCGGGCAGTATGGACATTCATCTCGGCATCACCGATGTGGACAACCGCGATGCGGAAGCACCCATTATCTCGGTGCCCGTCGAAGTCATTCGCTTCGCTGATAAAAAACGAACAAAAGCCCCCGACAAGCGCATCAGTATTTACACCATTGGGCTGTTTGACTCCGATGCGCAAGCGGATGCTGTTCTGCAAAGCATTAAATCGCGGCTTACTCCGCAAACATCCGTAGCGCTTGATTCCTACTCCGGTGCGTCGCGATTACAGGCTTTTCAGCAAAAACTTGGCGCTCCCAATGACCGTTCAAAAGTCTCGAAAGAAGTGCAGGAGCGGATTTTGAGCCTTATTAAAAATGATGCAACGCTGCCTGAAGGGCGCTTTTACAATCGTAGTGTACGAGTCGAGGTACAAGAAGCCGTACAGTAGCTAGTGGTCAGAATCTCTGTATGATGACATCCCCGATGAATCTTTTGACACTTGTGGCGGTCTAAATAGAAAAATCTCTCCACACTTTTCGAGGTATGGCAATGAACCGACGAACATTTCTGAAATCAAGTGGCTTGGCAGTTGTCGCCTTAGGCACAAGCGGAACGCCGTTTTTTCTTACCCGTGCCGCCGCCTCTATTCATGCGCCTTCCAAGCAAAAGAAAATTCTGGTGACAATATTCCAGCGCGGCGCTATGGACGGACTTATGGCGGTAACTCCTTTTACCGACGCGAATCTTGCACAAGCGCGTCCACGTCTGGGTATGCAAGTTGGCAAGAGTAAAGGGCAGTTGATAGATTTGGACGGAAAATTTGCCTTGCACCCTTCGCTGGCGACATTGGAGAGCCTTTACCGCGAGAAACGCCTTGCTATCGTGCATGGCATGGGATCGCCAAACACGACACGCTCACACTTCGATGCACAGGACTACATGGAAACCGGCACACCCGACCGCAAAGGTACGCCCTCCGGCTGGCTCAACCGCGCAAGCACAATGCTTCACACCGCTACGCCCAAGACCGAAACCACGCCCTTTAGCTCCGTTGCGATGACAAGTGCAATGCCACGCTCGCTCTATGGTGACGCTCCAGCGCTTGCTATTGCGCGGCTGGATGACTTCGGGGTGCGTGTGGGCGGTGGGAATAATGCGGCAGCAATGGCGCTTGCCAACTCGTCCAGCAAGGGTTTTGAATCGTTGTATGAGCAGACCTCGCAGAAAATCTTGCGTGGTACGGGGCAGGATAGTTTCGATGCCATGAAAATTCTTTCCGAAGCAAATTTGAAAAGTTATACCCCCACCAAGGGCGTTACCTACCCCACGTCGCCACTTGGCGATAGTATGAAGCAAATCGCCCAACTTATTAAAGCAAATGTCGGTTTGGAAATTGCCTTCGCTGAATCCGGTGGCTGGGATACGCACGTGCAGCAAGGCACAGTCAATGGTACGTTTTCGCGCCGTGCGCAGGATTTGGCGGATTCTATCGAAGCCTTTTGGCGTGATATTGAGCCTCAGCAGGACGATGTTGTGCTGATGACAATGACCGAATTTGGGCGCACCGTCCGCGAGAATGGCTCCGGTGGCACTGACCATGGGCGGGCATCATGCCTGTTTGTGCTGGGAAATCAAATGGATGGCGGGAAAGTGCATGGGAGCATCCCCGCACTTGTGTCGGAGAATCTTGCCGACGGGCGTGATGTGCCCGTTACGACGGACTTTCGTGCAATTTTTTCCGAAGTTGCTGCCAAACACCTCGGCATTACCGATAGCACAAAGCTCTTCCCGGGCTGGAGTGGAGGGAGAATTGCGCTCATCAAAAGCTCGTAGTGAGCAAACAGAAGTTACGCTTTCTGAAATTCCCCTTCACTTGTGAAGGGGTGTCAGCCTGAGCGAAGCGAGGGCTGACGGGGTAGTCCGGCACAGAAGCGGCGGCAATGCACGAAACAACACCCCGTCCTCGCTGCCGCTCGTACACCCCTCTTTGCTCCAAAGAGGGGAATCTCTTGACAAAGTGTAACTTCAGTTACCAAAACAGCTATAAAAAACAATAGACGGCTGCGTGGCATGACCTCCCGTTCCTGAACAGATTCATACTGCGAGTTTTTTTATATCCAATTTTCATTTGTCGTGAAGCCTTGATTGTGCGATATTTGCAACATATATCTTTCACCAATCAAGCGACCATGCACTTTCCAAACCTTAAAGCTATTGTCTTTGACCTTGACAATACCCTGCTTGACCATTCAGCTGCCGAGCGAGAGGCTATCAGCAAATTTCTTCCTGCCTATTACGATGAGCCTAGTATTGGTGCGACATTCAAAGAAGCACCCGAGCGTTTTCTTGCTGCCTATCGCCATTGGAACGAGCGTCTCTGGCACGACCTTGCTATGGAGCGCATCACTGCGGATGAACTCAAGTGGCAGAGATTTGCGCTAACTCTGCGCGACCTTGTGCCGGAATTTACAGAGCCCGATGCAGAGCGGCTTGGAAGAGACATGGGCAAAACCTATCTTGAACTTTACGCCAATGGCTGGCAACTCCTGACCGATGCTGACAAAATCGTACAAGCGCTTGGTGAACGTTTCTCGCTAGGCTTGATAACCAACGGCTTTAGCGAGCAGCAGCGCAGTAAACTTGCCCATTTCGGCTGGGAATCACGATTCGATGCGGCAATACTTTCGGGAGAATTGGGCGTAATGAAGCCACACAAAGCTATATTCGACCATGCGCTTGTGAAACTTGGCGTGAGTGCGGATGAAGCAGTGTATGTGGGCGACCACTACGAAACCGACGTGGTGGGTGCTTTAGGCGCAGGATGGCGTGCCATCTGGTTTAATCCTGACCATAAACCTCGTGCGGAGAATCGTGCCGACAGGACAATTTTCGCACTGAGCGAACTTTTGCAAATAAGTGCGTAAAAATTCATAGATTTGCAGAATGAAAACCTGTTGTAATTTTCTCATTCCAATTCTTCTCGCCGCTTCGTTTGTAGCTTCATTGCTGGGCGTGTGGTCGTGCGGGCGAACTATTACCGATCCGGCGGAGATTGTCATTCCTTCGTCGAATGTCAGTTTTGAACGTCATTTGCTGCCGGTTTTTAATCTCACCTGCAATAGTGCGGGCTGTCATAGTTCGGAATCGCGGGCGGGAGGCGTGGCGCTCACCTCATACTTCGAGGTCGTTTTCAATGTACCGGGGCTTGTGGTAGCGAAAAACCCTGACCGCAGTGTTCTTATGCGCGTTATTGATTTCAATTCTGCAACGCGACTTTCGCACCCGCAGACGTTTCAAACCCGCATTACCCAAAACCACATTGACGGTGTACGCACGTGGATACGCGAGGGAGCGCAATAAGGAAGCTATGGAAACCTCATCCATTCTTGCCTTGCAGGGGTTTCGCCTTAGAGCTTTTGTCGTACAGACTTTGCCTTACTGGCAGTGCAATTTGTTCCTATTCAATTTTAACCATTTTTCATGCGATTTGTTCTAACCTGTCTTTTTACCGTTGTTCTTACCCTCTCGGTCTCTGCTGCTCAAATGCGCGACACCGTAGCCGTACCTATTCATACGCCCACACAGCCGCGTGTGTGGCTGACGGTGGAGGTCTTAGAAAAGAAACCCTCGCTGGGCAATAAATCCTCAGCATTCAATGAATTTATTCCGGTCGTGATTGTGGATAGCGCCACCAACGCCTATCTTTATGCGCTTTCAGGCGAAATGGTTGAAATTGGTAAGCAACGCACGTATTTTGTGAGTGTGGTGTCGGGCGAGGACAAATCATTTTTGATAGAAGGTTCTCCCGTACAGGTTGTGCGCACGGGCGAACCGCAAAAAGATGATCTCATCTATCAGCGTGAATTTGTCATTCGTGCCTCTACGCCAGCCGATACATCCGCGTCTATCCCTGAAAATATCGTTGCCGAAGCTCCTTCGCCTAAACCGCTCTTGAAGCCTGATGCCGCAACGATTTCGTACAAAGCAGATGCGCAAAATGCCTGCCCCTACATCATCCAATTTTGTGCGCTCTCGCTTGAAAAAGATGCGCTCCATATACGCGATGCCTTGCGTCGTGCTGCTTCCAATGACAAACGTCTCGCGGATGCCCGCGTGGAGCCGTTCTTTGAGAAGGTGCGCAACATACAGTACCAACGCGTTCGTGCAGGCTGCTTTTCGACTATCACCGAAGCAAAACAAGCAATGGAGACCTTCACGAAGGTTGCGCAAAGCCTCAAACTTGGTGTTGTACCGATTGTGGTCAAGACTGAATAAGCGGCTCCAAGAAAACCGAGCAAAAATAGATTGCCTTAAACACACCGTTTAATCTGACTTAGAAGCGCTTGTCGAAATAAAAATCAACAAGTGCATTTTTTTTTGCAAAATAAATGTTGCAACATTAAAAGTTACAACGTATATTTGTATCAGATAATCAATTCACATTTCTCTTTCTTACATTTACTGAAAGTCGTAACGATGAAACGCATGAATATTTTCCTTGGTAGCGCACTCATAGCGCTGGTTGCTTTTTTTGCACAAAGCACAATGGTACAAACTGCAATGGCACAGAACTCTTGGTCATTGGATAAAAGCCACTCCAGCTTGAAGTTTGGCGTACAGCACCTTGTGGTATCGGAAGTAGAAGGCTCCTTTAAGAACTTTACTGGTTCGGTGAAAGCAAAAGACGATACGTTTGCCGATGCACAAATCGAGTTCACCGCAGAGGTAGCCAGCATCAACACCGACGATGAAAAACGCGACGGACACCTGAAAAGCGATGATTTCTTCAACGCAGAGAAGTTTCCGCAAATGAAGTTTGTCGGCAAATCCTTCAAAAAAGCTGGCAAAAACAAATACAAATTGACGGGCGAACTGACCATCCGCGATGTAACGAAGACCGTTACTTTCGATGTTGATTTCGGCGGTGTGGTAAAAGACCCGTGGGGTAATACCAAAGCGGGCTTCAAAGCAGCAACCTCCATCAATCGCTTTGACTACAATTTGAAATGGAATACCATGCTCGAAGCCGGTGGCGCGGTGGTTGGCAAAGAGATAAAAATCACTGCGAATATTGAATTGGCAAAAGCAAAAGCGTAACCACGTAAAAGCGTAATCAAGCAAAAGCTAGTATCATTGTCAATTATCTTCCCTACTCACCTTTCATTACACCACCACAATGGCAACGTACAAAATTGACCCCGCGCACTCTGAGATCACCTTCAAAGTGAAGCACCTGATGATTACAACCGTTACCGGTTCTTTCACCAAATTTGACGCTACACTTGAGAGCGCTGCGGCGGACTTCAGCGATGCGAAAATCACCTTTGAGGCTGATGTGAACAGCATTTCGACCAACAACGAGCAACGCGACGGACACCTGAAAAGCGACGATTTCTTCAACGCCGCTCAGTTTCCCGCCTTGCGCTTTGTTTCGACCGGTATTGAGAAAAAAAGCGATGATTCGTACATCATCGTTGGCAATCTGACCATCCGCGATAAAACGCATGCTGTGAGCCTAAAAACACATTACGGTGGCACCGTTACCGACCCTTACGGTCAAGTAAAAGCAGGTTTTGAGTTGGAAGGCGTTATCAACCGTAAGGATTTTGGTTTGATGTGGAGCGCTACCACCGAAGCGGGCGGCATCGTCGTCAGCGATGAGGTGAAACTCTTCCTGAACGTTCAAATGGTCAAAGCAGCGTAATTGCTTCGCTATCACCCCGACCTTCTTGAGTGATAGCCGTTGAATAATAATCATACAAATACAAAACCGCCGGACAGCGCTCACCACAGCAGTTCCGGCGGTTTTTTTATTGGTATCTTTCGTATCTGTTCAGATGACAGCGTGTGGTGAACGCGGACAGCGCGGATTTGGCGGATACGCGCAGATTTTTGAAGACGATGATAACGACGGATGCTTGACCTATCCGCTTTCCCATCAGAAACTAATCCGTTATTATCCGCCAAATCTGCGCTATCTGCGTTCTTTCAAGAAACACCCGAAAGTTATCGTTTTCCTTGATTCAATGTCTCTACAACCCCAATTCCACCTGAAACCGCAGTATCCACGTTGCCTGCTCTGCGGCACTTGCACGCAGGATATTATAGGTCAAATCTGTTTGTGCTTTCACACGATGCCCGTTGAGAAAGCGCGTGAAACAGAGCGTGTATTGGGTTTGTCCGGGCACGAATGGCTTTACCTCCGCAATAGGCTCCACTGAGGAGTAACGCAGCGCGGCTTCCCAATTTTCCGCAAACATATATCCCGCCTGTATATTCAAGCCCGTACCCGCAAAAGCAGCACGGACGCTTGTGCCATCGCGTGTAACAGGATCGTCAGTGAGCCGCTGCGAATACTCGCCATAGACTGAAATGCCTCGATACTTGAAGATGCCATCCAGAAAATAACTGTCCATTGTGCGCTGTGCGTAGAGCGGCAGCCCGATTGTGCCACCTGTCCGCGTTGCTTTTTCGTTGTGCGACACCACGCCTGCGATGTAGAGTTTTGGCGTTTTCTCGAAGGCAAGATCGCTGACATAATAATCACCGTTATTCGTAAAACTGCCAAAGGGAAAGAAGGAGAGTCGCGCGGTGTACATGAGACCAGACAATGCACGAAGCGGGTTGCGTCCCTCGCCGGTGGTGAGCGCCACACGGAGGCTTGCGCGAGGGTCGGTGTCGATATTAGCGCCGAATGTGTGAGAATAATACGCATTCAAGCCGACATCGCGGTCAAGATTGAACGTGCGGTTCACCAGAGAGCGGTCAACGAACTGCTGCTCGCCCGATGAAATCACACGTTCGCGATTGCCCGGCAATTTCCCCAAACCAAAACCGACGTGAAAATTGGGCAGAAAGCGGTAGGTTATCATCGCATCGCGCAGAACATTGAAAAACTGCGTATTGTCGAAGTCTGCATCGCCGCGTGTGAAACCGAGTTGGAGCAAGAACGTTAAGCGCGGGTCAACAACAAAGCCATTCAAGCGCAGACGCACACGCCGAATAAGAAACTGTGCGTCATTGATGGCAAGGTCGCTTGCCGAGACGGTTTCCAGTGAGGCTTGGTTTTGCATTCGGAGGCGCAGAGTGAGCATCATGGAACTGTCCGCCGCCAAAAAGTTAATGCCGCCCCGCAACCACATACGATCGCCATTTTCGCTTATGTCTTCTTGCGCCTGCAAGGGAAGATGTGTAGCGAGAAAAAAGAGTGCTAAAAGAGCAAGAATGTAGCTATAAAGCACACGGTGGGGCAGAAATTTGTTCAGCATTATGTAGTATTTTTGCGATGGAACCGTTGCCGGAATAATTGGCGGAGTTGGAATGCGCCTAGCCCTGTGAGCGGCAGCAACCCCGAAAATACATACACCCGGTAACGTGGCAAAACAAATGTGAGAGCAAAAATTCCTGTGTAAAAGAGAATGTATGTTCCGTACAACAGTATTGCTCCGTCTTTCATTTGTTTGCCATGTAAATTCCACAGTGCCCAAGCACCGAACCAAATCAGGATACTGAACGTAAGCATCGAAACAATATAAGGCAGTTTTTGGCTTTGTGGATTGTAAAGGTCGTGAATCCAGAGGAAAACGATTTTTTGTCCGGCAAGTGATAGCGCTTGTGTAGGCTGCTCACACATGAATTTAAGAGCTTCGCGCTTCATAATTTCATTTGCTCGTAGCTCAAAATCGTTGGCATAGGGAATAGCATCAAACTCGCGTGTGAGGTTGATATTGCTTGAATCCGCAAGTATAGAACAGTACCATGAACCATCTTTTTTCCACGCTGCACCCGTTGCATCAGGATTATTACCTCGCCAAATCTCGAACCACGGGCGGCTTACAATCGGTACGACCTTCCCAAATACTGTGTAATTGCGCACCATCCACGGCGCGATAACAAGCAGCGCCAGAACACAACCGACAGCGGACGACATGAGAAAGCGCCAATTCTTGAATTGCCATGTAGCCACAAGCCCCGTCAGCAGCATCATTCCCATACCCAACACCAAAAATTCGCTTCTGAGAAGCATCTGTACTCCGGCAAATGCTCCCGCCGCAAGCAAATACTTCATGTTTTGGTGCCGGAGGGTGAGCAATAGCATCCAGAAGAACATCAAAAAGACAAGTTGATACAAACTTGAGCCGGAGTAGGTTACGACTGCGTACGCGGCAGGCAGAAAAAACGTAGCCATGAGTGCACTGAGCCGTGCAGGCTTCTCAGTGTTATCAACGCTTGCACCAAGAAGAAGCGTACACCGATAGACCACAAGGGGAATAAGGGTACTCCACAGCACATTGAGCAGCATCAACATTGAGGCGGCAGTGGGCGTTTCTCCAAATAATCGAAAAGCGTAATAGACGATATAGGTTTGCAACGGCGGTTGCCATGCGCCTTCGTAGGGGGGCGGCAGGTGCGCCTCGACCATAGCCTTGCGCATCGGTTCAATAGGCACGTAGGTAAGCCAGTGCATTCCGTAGCCGTGCCCATGCAGCATATTGGAAGCGATTGCACCCATTTCATACATTTCAGGATTCACGGGGTCGCCCCAAAGCAGCATCAATGCTAGACGAATGACAAGAGCAATGGCAGTAACGACCCAAAGAAATCGCTGCCGAGAAGAATCGAAGACAAAGGCAAAGAGTGATGCTATCATGCGGTGTGTAGGGAGAGTTACGCAAAAAGATTATACTTGATAATACACTTCAGCGCCGAAAAACCATCTTTCCACGTGATTTTTTTGCCTTCAGCGTAGGTGCGTCCGTTGTAGGAAATGCCGACTTCATAGATTTTACAAGACCCCTCGCGTGCTAACCGTGCAACTTTTGCCGTAATCTCCGGCTCAAATCCAAAGCGATTCTCTTGAATGGTAATTTGCCGAATGATGCCGCTCCGAAAGACCTTGTAACAGGTTTCCATATCCGTCAGGTTAATATCGGTCATCATGTTCGAGAGTAGCGTGAGGAATTTATTGCCCACAGAGTGCCAATAATATAGCACACGATGCGGCTCGCCACCCGCGAAGCGTGAACCAAAGACCACATCTGCCTTGCCGTCGAGGATTGGTTGCAAGAGTTTAGGATAATCAGCAGGGTCGTACTCAAAATCAGCATCTTGGATGAGCATAATGTCGCCTGTTGCCTTGCTGAAGCCTGTGCGCAGGGCAGCACCTTTGCCTTGGTTGACATCGTGATGAAATACCCGCACAGTATCGTGATGTACATAGCGCTCCAGTTCTTTTGCCGTAGCGTCTTTGGAACAATCATTGACCACAACGACTTCACGCTCAAGTCCCAGAAAGGAGACATCACTTGCTAGAACGCGCTCCAGTGCAGTGTGTATGTAGCGCTCTTCGTTGTACACCGGAATAACAATGGAAAGTTTCATGGAGAGAAAAGGAGATAATGAGAAAAAATTATTTGAAGCGATTGGGTAATAAACGCCATACACCAATACCAACAAAGGGCAGCAAAAGAGAAATAAAATATACCTGATACCGAACCATATAAAACGTTACTCCGAAAATGCCCGTATAGTAGGCATATATCAACGATAGGCACACGATAATAGCGTACTGGTCTCTGCGAAGAATCCCAGCCCGCCATCTCAAAGCAATTCCTACAATAGCAAAAAACGTCCACGGCAATAGAGATAGAAGATAAATAGGGTGGCGCGTCTTGGGATAGAACATATCAAAAGTCCAAATTTCTACTGCTTTTAAGGCGGTCATCACAACGGTATGAGCAGGATTTGCTTTCATATAAGAAAGTGCCTCATCTTTAAAAACATCGTCTGCACGAACTTCAAATTTTTGATCGTATGGTAGAGAATCAAGCCGCATCATCAAACGGCGATTAAGGAGAGTATCGCCGGCTGTTAAATCCCCCGGTTGCCCATGTACACGGTACAAACTGCCTTCAAATAAAATATTATTTCCCCGCCAAACCTCATGCCAAGGGCGGCTCACTGTCGGCATGAAACGTCCAAAAAGTAGATAATTTCGGTATGTCCACGGGCTCAGTACTGCAATAAGGATACCGATAGTGAAGGTAATATTCAGTGCTATTGCTCGCAAAGGATACTTGCGTTTATACCAAACAATCCCAACTATACACAGCAGAATCCCACTCAAGAGAATGGCTTCGCTTCGTGCCCACGACCATGCCCCAAAACTAAGCCCCAATAATAGGCTCGTTTTCCGATTCATCATCGTGAGGGCATTGATGAGAGCAAGAATGCTCCATAAGCCGATGGCAATAAAAATTGTCGTACCGAACAATTTGACAACTGTTTGTGCACCCGGCAAAAACAGTGCGCAGCTTATGGCACTAAGCCGTGCAGCAGCTTCATGACTAATGTTTTTGCTTATTGCATATACAATAAGCACTGTACCAGCCCCGACAACACAATTAAATAAACTGAGCACCAGTAATGCGGTCTTGGTTTCTCCAAAGAGACAATAGGTAAAATAGAGCAAGTATGGATTTAATGGTGGCTGGTTTGCACTTAGGAATGTTGGTGCTATAGCCATTACTTGCCTTCGCTCCGATAAAAGCGAAGTGTAGATATATAAAGCATGATAGGAAAAACCATGCCCTGAATAAAGATTGTGCGCAATTCCTCCATGTTCATATAATTCATCATTCTTAGGAAGACCTGTCACTGCAAGCGCTGCAAGACGAATGGCAAATGCGAGAACAACGGCAGCCAAACAGAATTGCCGCTTTGAGCTATGCACAAGAATATGCTTCACGTTCATAGGTTTACATTTTTAATTTTTACACAACAGCATTACATCGTCGCATTTTTACCCATACACTAAGGCTTTATGTTATTAAGTGGCAGAAGAAAAAGCATGAGGATAAGCACTATCAAATTACAAAAAACATACTCTCCTGAATAGTGCAGGAAAGTCACAAATATATCTGACGAAAAGTCATATCGACTTGATCTCAATAGCTGATTCTTATTAGGTGGGGAGGTTCTATCACACTAAGATTTTAGGGAAGAAAAAGCATCGGTCTTGCGTAGGCTAATAATACGTTTTCCCATTTCAATGCCCGGTCGTTCAATTACAATGTGGGTCAAACTGCATAGAAGAACAATACAAACTGCTACAACTAACAGCATAGCAATAAATACGGATGGTTGTACTGTACCAAACGTAAGTTTGGTAAATAGGTATTGACCGCCAAACCAAAGTACCAGACCATGCAGCAGATATATGCCGTAGCTGATTTCACCGAGCCAGAGTATAGATTGAGGACGTAATAAGCCCCAAAGTGTATTGTCCGCTGCAACAATAGTGAAGAATAATGTTAAAGGTATAAATGCGGCGGGAGAAGTTGCTGAAGGTGAAAAAAATAACACGTATAGTAGTGCACAAAAAGCAACCCCATTCATAGCCGGATGTCTCATAAAAGACTTTACTTGCTGGTGGCGTACGCTATATGAAGCAATAATTCCGCCTAAAAAGCTAATGCAATGTTTGGCATCAAGCCGTTGTGCGGGATCAAAATAGATAATGAAAGTAATGAGGAAAATACCTATTAAAAGTGCTACCCCGTCTCTATGAGTTTTAGAAACCACGAGCAGCGATACCAAAAATACGAGATAAAATAGCCACTCATACCGCAATGACCACGCTACAGACGCAATAAATAAGGCTGTGCCGGGTACTTGATTGATATCGGGCATTGAAAATGTTAGCCATCGTAAACATTGCCTAACGGTGGTTAGCAGAGGTTCTTGGGGCTCCCAGCCTTGTAAGGCAAAGACTATGGCGATGATGACACCAAGCATGAAAAAATATAAGGGATAAATTCGCCATAATCTCCCAATAATAAAATTTTGCCAATACCCTCTCAGATGTGATGAGCGAGATTGAAATTCGATAAGTTTAGTCCAAAAAAGAAAACCTGTCATCATAAAAAACAAGGTAACGCATACTTCTCCAAGTAACATATAGAAATGTGACTTCGGAAACATCCATTTGCCCTGTGTGATATAGACCCACGTGATTGCTACATGACTAGCAAATACCCCGACGGCAAGATAACCACGTAAGCCATCAAGAGCATGAAATCGTGCTGATGTTGTAGAAGAGGCAACCAAACCACGAATTGTTGAGTTGTATCGTATGAGCAGTGTAGAAGTTGCTACTGTTACTAGATATATCACTACGGTTAATAAAGGACTGCTTAAGGCTAAAAGTGCGGCTGATTCCATAGAGTAACGATAAACTTTCCTGAATACAGAGATATAGCTTTCTTGCAATGATTAGAGCGATTGCTCAATCTCTTGCTGCCAATTAATAGCTGGAGCAATCGTATCGTATTGAAGATGGGTAGCAATCGAAGGTAAAGGAACCCATATTGTATAGTACTTACCCCAAAGTATTTGCCTCGCAGTGTAAAACCATGCTGCGATAACAAGTTTTAGAGGCTCACTATTTCCACGCAATAATGCACGAACAAGCCTGAATAATGATTTTGGGTTATAAACATGAGCCTTCGTGAGTGCAAAAAATATTGAGGCATCGAAGTTACCACGAGTATAAGAGAGGAAAGTATTTTTTGCTTTCTCCAAAGTCTCTTTGGTAGTCAAAAACGTTAAGCACGTGGAACTCGCTGTTCGCCAGTGATAATCGTGTTTATATGACAGATAGCATTTTTCAGTATGCAAAGGGTGTTGGTAGTAATCCAAGTGGTCAAATGGTGTTACAAAACTATTATGAGAATTATCCTTGATAAAATTCAACATTGCCCCAAAACATTCGGGGCGGTAGAAGTAGTCATCTTCAGCAAAATAAATATATTCGCTTTCAGTCTGGTTAAGCAAAAGATCAATCTGCATAGAAAACGTAGCTGCGTTGCCAATGCCATTGAGTCGAACAAAATGAATGTCTTCATCATTAAAGTATTTACGAAACAGTTCTTCATACTCAGGCGGACAGCCATCAAGCAAAGCATAAATACGCGCTTTAATGCCCGTTAAGGATTTTTGTAAAGAGTGTAAACACAAATCGGATAATTTATATTTATCGTCAGCAAAGACGAAAGGTTGTTTTGACACACCCGGATAAATACGATAAGCAATTACAACATCATATTGTGCCATAAGATGCACTCCTTGAAATGAAGAATACGTCACAGTTAAAAACAACCATTAGATTACGAATACTCCGTCGCGAGCCATCGCAGAAGAGCCTTGTGATTGCCTTGCTTAGAACGTGCTTCTTCTGCCTTGATACCGAGTAGTTCAAGACACTTCCA
The DNA here is from genome assembly GCA_937899715.1 of uncultured bacterium. GTDB lineage: Bacteria > Bacteroidota > Ignavibacteria > Kapaibacteriales > UBA4661 > PH2015. The sequence continues at coordinate 98,802 of CALCNX010000030.1, forward strand.
CGCAGACAATCGCCACAAACTACCAAAAAAGAGAATCCCACGCAATAACTGAAGCGCCAGAAAAGAATCATTATAGGCGCGAGCGAAAAATTTCTTCATGCTACGGTGCAAATGAACGGTCATAGCGTCGGAAACCGCTTCGGTGGACGCGCCGCCGAGGTGAATAATACTTGCCTCGGAATAATAGTACACCGCTAGACTACGCGCACGAACTGACTCGCAGAGGTCAATTTCCTCTGAGTACATAAAATACAATTCGTTCATACCGCCGATTTCCCGCGCAAGCTGCGTCCGCATGAGCATACACGAGCCTTTGACAATCTCTACTGCGTCCGACGACGCAGGAATGTACTCGCCCAGAAGCGCAGGCTGCCACACGGGTACAAGCCGCCAGAGCGGAATGTAGGCGTGAAATGCGCGAAGGAGCGTCGGGTGACGCAAGGCAGTGGCTTGCGTCGTTATGCCGTCAGCATTGAAGGTATGCGGACCAATCACGCCAAGTTCCTGCCGTGGGCGCAGGAAATCAAGCATTCTATCAATGGCATTGTTTAGAATTACGGTATCGGGATTGAGAAAGAGGATAAATTCGCCCATTGCCTCGCGCAAACCCTGGTTGTTCGCTTTGGCAAAGCCCTGATTCTGTTCATTGCGAATAAGTCGCACCTGTGGAAATTCACGCTCCACCATTGCACAGGAATCATCGGTTGAGGCATTGTCAACGATGATAATTTCGTGTGCTGCGGTCGTTTCTTTGGCAATAGAAATGAGGCAATCCCGCATAATAGCGGCGACGTTGTAGCTGACGATGATAATGGATACTGTTGGAACCACAGAAGCAGCAGAATAAATGGGTGTGCCTCGTTGTGAAATCGGGCACAAATTAAGAGAGTCAGGTTACGATGCAGTACCAAGATGTTCGTTGTGTGGCGGGTACTCAGCATAGCTTATCGCCAGAAACAGCACAGACAGGCAGTAAAAGCCAACGCGTACCTCCGGAATTGCACTGGTGACATTGAGAAGCGAAAAAGCTACCAACGCTCCAAATGCAGTACCTGCAAAAACACGGTGCAATGGCTCGGTTGCTTTTCGTGCGAGAATATATGCACGACGCATCATATAAAACCACACAAAATAAAATGCAAGAAAGAATGGCAAGCCTAGTTTCATCCAAAGATACAAATATCCGTTATGAATAAAACCGACTCTGGTAAAGCTTTTTATCAGGGGATCATAAATGACAATCGTCGCTCCTAAGCCTGCGCCTCCAATCGTATAGCGAGCTATATAGTCCAAGATAACTTTTGTTTCATATACGCGAGACAAGACTGATAAATCCTGAGTTCCTGCTGTTGACGATGCAAGACGTGCTTGAAGTACCTTGATAATAAGTTCTGCACGCTCGGGAAACATCAACTGGACGGCAGAAACAAAAATAACGGCACCTACAAAGCCATACAAAGCGAACATAAACACTTTGCGTTTATCAAGAATCCAAAGTGTAGCCACGATGCCAATTATCCCGGAAATCCAGAATCCGCGCGAAAAACTCACCACCACCACCACCGTATAAAATGCTGTTAGTACAAGCATTCCTAAACGCGCTTTGCGAGTGCCAGAAAAGAATGTTCCCATAAAACACATAATCATAGCACAGAGAAAAACGTGTGTATTAAGGGTTTTACGAGAAGACCAAACCTCAAAAGCATAGAGAATATTTGATGCCGCCTTGACATATTGCCAGAGGTTAAGCACACCGATATAGACAAAAACGCCGGCAGTCAAGGTAAAAAAGGTGAGAATGTGCTTGCGCTCGGTAAAATGCTCACGCCACGGAAAATAGTAGAGCATCATAGAAAAGAGCAGATACTCCCTCAGCCAGTTGAGCGGAGACGATTCGTCATTTGCAAGCGCCAGCACAATCGTTACCGAAGCTGCTCCGATAGCGATAAGCAAGACTCTATCGGCAATATTCCGCACGATACGCTTGCGCTTGATAAACACCATAGCAAAGAACCAAATCCAAAGACCACCAATATAAAACGCCACGAGGGCATATTCCGCCAGTGTTATTTCTGTATCGCCTTTGCCTGACGAAATCCAAAAGTAATTGACCACAGCGCCCGTGTAGAGCCAAACGCGCGGGTATCGCACAAAAAGAACAATGACAAGCACCAGTGCCGGAAGCAACGCCACTGCTAGTGCAGGAAGCGGATCCAGCAACACCGCCGCCGCCACTCCCGCAGCAGTGAGCAGTGACAGAAGCAGCGCATCAGCCTGAAGGCGAGGAAAAGATAAAGCAGTGTTTATGTATTGTCTCATATATTCACGACAAGACGGTTAATTTCGCAAATTTCAGTACCAGTTTTTTTCGCCCAACGCTGGCAAAATCTACTTCCACCTGCGCGGTTTCGCCTGCTCCGGCGAGCTTTGCTACCTTCCCATCGCCGAACATCTGATGCCGGACGCGAGAGCCGACGCGGAGCGGAGCACCATCATCGAAGGAGTCGTCAGGTGAGACTTGCGAATAATTTTCTTCGTGCGGGATATCGTCGAAATCACGCTTTGGTAATGCTTCGGCGGGCTTTTGCCAATACGACATTCCTCTGTTTTGCGATTGCGAAGAAGAATGCCCCGAAGATTGATACGTTCTGCCCTGCGAAGCCGCACCCACACTCGTTCCCGAATTAAAGCGGCTTTGAATACTTGTGCCGCCGTGCTCAAGCAGTTCCGCGCGAATTTCGCCCAGAAATGGGGACGGGAGCGGATACGTCAGCTCGCCGAACCGATAACGCTTTTCGGTATGCGTTAGATACAGCTGCTCTTCGGCGCGGGTGATGCCCACATAGAACAGGCGGCGCTCTTCTTCCATTTCGTCTTGCTGCTGTTCGGCACGAGTGCCGGGAAACAAGCCTCGCTCCATGCCTGCAATAAACACCACCGGAAACTCAAGCCCTTTGGCGGAGTGAATAGTCATGAGCGTAACGTGCTTCCCGCCTGATTTCATTACATCCACATCTGCTATCAAGGATATTTCCTGCAAGTATTGGGCAAGCGTGGCGGTTTCGCCCTCGGCAGCCCGACGTTCACAGTATTCCGCCAAGTGCGACAGCACGCGCTGAATGTTGTTCCATCTATCGAGCGCTTCTTCCGAGCCTTCGTCTTCGTACATTTTGAGTAAGCCGCTTGATTCCATGAGCATTTTGGCGACTTCATCGGCGCGGGCAGAGCTTTGGTGCGAAGCTGCACGTTGGAGAATAGTCGCAAAGCCGTGTGCGGCTGTCTGAGCGCGTTTTTGCAGTGCTTCTACCTGCTCGGCTTGCTGAAATGCTTCCAAAAGCGAGAGATTACGCGCTTCGGCGAATTGCTGCAAATGGTCAATCGAAGTCTTGCCAAGCCCGCGCGGCGGCTCGTTCACAATGCGCAACAAACTCTCATCATCCTGCGGATTCACTACCGCCCGCAAGTACGCAATCGTGTCCTTGACTTCTTTTCGCTTGTAGAACGACACCCCACCCACAATCAGGTACGGAACGTTCTCACGGCGAAGTGCGTCCTCAATTGCTTGCGATTGTGCATTGGTGCGATACAGTACAGCATAATCCTCAAGGCTGCGTCCGTGCTTGGCTTGTCCGGTCTTGACCGTGCGAGCGATAATTTCGGCTTCTTCACGGTCGTCGCGGCAGCGGAGGAGTTGAATTTTTGCACCATCGGCATTATCCGTCCATAACGCTTTCTTGATTTGGCGGCTGTTGCGGTTAATCACGTCGTTTGCCGCTTCCAGAATCACTTTGGTCGAACGGTAATTTTGTTCTAAGCGCACGACGTTTGCATCGGCGTAATCCCGCTCAAAATCAAGGATGTTGCGTATGTCCGCCCCGCGCCACTTGTAGATGCTTTGCGCGTCGTCGCCCACGACGCAGACGTTACGGTACTTGCGAGCAAGCAAGTTCACCACTTCGTATTGCGCCTTGTTGGTGTCCTGATATTCGTCAATAAGAATATAGCGAAACTGGTCTTGGTAGCGCTCCAGTGCTCCAGCGTTGTTCCGCAAGAGGCGAATCATATTCAGCAGCAAATCATCGAAGTCCATTGCGTTGTTCTTGGCAAGCCGTTTTTCGTAGTCTTTGTAAATCATGCCGACTTGTTTCTCGAAGAGCGAACCAGCCTCCCGCTGATACTCCTGCCACGAAAGCATTTTATTTTTTGCGCTGGAAATAGCACCACGTACGGCAGTGGGGTTGTAGTTCTGCTGCGATATGCCCAGCGCATTCATAATTGCTTTGATGACGGACAAGGAATCGTCGGCATCATAAATAGAAAACGCAGACGTAAAGCCGACTTGCTCCGCTTCGCGCCGTAGAATCCGCGCAAAAACCGAGTGAAACGTTCCCGCCCAAATACGTCGCGCTTTGTCTTCGCCCACAAGCGCAGCGATGCGCTCTTGCATCTCGCCCGCAGCCTTGTTGGTAAAGGTCAGCGCAAGGATATTCCACGGCTGTACGCCTTTTTCAATCATATACGCAATGCGGTACGTCAGCACGCGCGTTTTGCCGCTGCCTGCACCCGCCAAAATGAGCAGTGGTCCATTAATGACGGCAGCCGCCTCGCGTTGGGTGGGGTTCAGTGCGTCCAGAATGGCGCTGTACGAGCTTGCTTGTGCAAGTGGTGTATTCGATGGCGCTTGCTGGTCGAGAGGTTTGAGAATGAGTTTGGACATAATGGGCAGTGTGATGATTATTTCTTTTCGTGGTATTCGTGCAAGCCGTGTAAAATCTCAATAACGCGCCTATCGTTCACCGTCATTGCGCCGAAGGTCGCGCTTGATTTGCTCTGCACGACGTTGGGAAAAGGATTCTTTCGATAAACACCTGTAAATACGTCAATGTGGTTGCCTTTGATTGCACCGCCAATATCGCCCGCAAAGAAGTAACCGTCATGCAGCACTTTTTTGCCCGAAGGAAGCTCTATTTCAAGCCCTCGCGCAGATGGAATGTACAGGACAGTACCAATGGGGTATGTCGTGGTATCAACAGCAATCGTGCGGAACGGTACGAGAATAAGCCCTTTTACGCCATCGCCAAACTCGCCTTGTGCGTAGGTGTAGCGCGTCCGACCGATAGCTTCGGGCTTGATGAGCGGTCCTTTGAAGTATTTTGCACAATCCACTTGCAAATCCTTGCCGCGCCCTGCGTAGTTGTAGGTGCGTACTTTGCCGGACGAATCTTTGACCTGAATTGTTCCTTCCACTGCACCAAAGCACCAGTCCGACTCGCTGAGATTTACACCGAAACTATTGCCGTTCATATCCAAGAGCGCATGACCATTGGCATTGGTGGCTTCTGCATAATGAACGTAGTATTGCGTTGCCCAGAGAAGCCGCTCTGACGAGCCTTGTGGGGCAACATATTCCGGCAAACCAAAGGCGTACTCGTTTAGTGCAGTATGGTCAATGGTGCTCATCGTTTGCTGTGAAGCGCATGAACTCAAGACAACAACAAGGTACGGGGCAATGAAGAGAGCGAGAAAACGCATATTTGTGTAGCTTGAAACAAAACAAGATGAGTCGCGGGCAGGTTATCTATGAGCAAAAATTTGCCAGTACAAAAAAGTGTAGAACAATAAGATTGTAGAACAAAAGATTGCAGCACAAAACTACGCAAAAAGCAGCGAACAGCACGGCGAAAAATGGATTTGTCGTGGAGGTGGTGAAACCATTTCCTCGTCTTTCCTGCTTTTCTTCTTGCTTTTCACATCGCTTTCCGTATTTTCGGGAACAAATATTTATCAGCAATTACCAACTACCCACGCCATTTTTTGGGAGACCACCATGGTAAAACGAGCAGCTAAAGCCAACGAAGAAGAACTCACTCCAAGCCCCGATTCTCTTTTTTTTACCGATAGCGAAGACCCTGATTCCTACTCGCTAGAGAACCAGTTTGCAGAGAATCTCGAATTTCGTTTGGTCAAAGACCGCGAGACGGTCACGCCACAAGATGCCTACAAGGCGCTTGCACTCTCTATCCGCGACCGTATGATTCGCTCGTGGATACGGACACAGCGTGAGTATGACAAGCGAGATGTAAAGAAAGTCTATTACCTATCGCTGGAGTTCCTGATGGGGCGTTTGCTGGGGAATGCGCTCACCAATATGAATTACCGCGACGAGTGCAAAGACATTATGAAGGCGCTTGGCTATGACCTTGAAGAAATTCGCGACCTTGAGCATGATATGGGTTTGGGTAATGGTGGACTTGGGCGCTTGGCTGCGTGTTTTCTGGATTCAATGGCAACACTTGAACTTCCGGCGTTTGGCTATGGCATTCGCTATGAGTATGGGATTTTTAAGCAAGAAATCGAAAATGGTTATCAAGTAGAATACCCGGATAATTGGCTTCGTTACGGTTCTCCGTGGGAGGTAATGCGCGAGGACTTCACATACCGCGTCAAATTCGGCGGGCGAGTAACAAGTTATACAGACGAGCGAGGGAATATGCGCTTTTCGTGGGTGGACACCGAAGACGTACTTGCTGTGGCGTATGATGTGCCCGTGCCGGGCTATGGCAACAATACCGTCAATAGTCTTCGCCTCTGGCAAGCTACTGCCACACAGGATTTTGATTTTAAGGCATTCGATAGCGGCGATTACATGGGTGCAGTGGAAGGGAAAAGCGCGACCGAAACAATTTCCAAAGTGCTGTACCCGAATGACAGCACTGTTGCAGGCAAGATATTACGCCTGAAGCAGCAGTACTTCTTCGTGGCTGCGAGTCTGCACGACATTGTGGCGAACTACAAAAAAGTTCACAAAAACTTTGGCGCGTTCCCGAATAAAATTGCCATTCAGTTGAACGACACGCACCCTTCTATTGCCATTCCGGAACTCATGAGGATTCTGCTGGACGAAGAGGGCTTGGGGTGGGATGAAGCATGGCACGTGACGACAAATACGTTTGCCTATACAAACCATACCGTGCTCTCGGAAGCGCTTGAACGCTGGTCGGTAAGTTTTTTCGAGCAGCTTTTGCCACGCCATTTGCAAATCATTTACGAAATCAATCACCGCTTTTTGAAAATGGTGCATACCTTTTACAGCGAGAACGATCCTATTATCTCTCGCGTTTCGATTATACAAGAAGGCGACCACAAAGCGGTGCGCATGGCGAATTTGGCAATTATCGGCTCGCACTCGGTGAATGGTGTAGCAGAGCTGCATACGAAGATTTTATGTAACGAACTCTTTAATGATTTCTACCGTTTGCATCCACAGAAGTTCAACAACAAAACCAACGGTATCACGCAGCGACGCTGGCTCAAAAAAGCTAATCCGCCGCTTGCAGACCTGATTACAAGCCGTATTGGGGACAAATGGATAACAAACCTTGATGAGCTGCGGAAGCTGGAAGATTTTGTGCAGGATGAAGCATTTTGCGATGAATGGCGTATTGCCAAAAATCTTGCAAAGCAGCGCCTTATTGAGTATATCTACATCCAAAATGATTACGAAACCCGTATCAATCCTGATTCGATTTTTGACAGTCAAGTAAAGCGTCTGCACGAATACAAACGGCAGCTTTTGAATGCGCTTCATACCATTTCGTTGTACAACCGAATCAAAGACAATCCCAACGGCGATTTTGTGCCGCGTACGGTCTTCTTTGCCGCCAAGTCCGCACCCGGCTATGCGATGGCGAAAAACATCATCAAGCTCATCAATTCTATTGCAACCGTCGTCAACAACGACCCCGATGTCGGCGACCGCCTGAAAGTATTTTTCCTGAAAAATTATTCGGTGTCGCTTGCGGAGCGTATCATTCCTGCTTCCGATCTTTCCGAGCAGATTTCTACCGCTGGACTGGAAGCAAGCGGCACGGGAAATATGAAATTTCAACTGAACGGTGCACTGACAATTGGCACAATGGATGGCGCAAACGTAGAGATACGCGAAGAAGTCGGCGATGACAATATCGTTATCTTTGGCTTGTTGTCCGACGAAGTTGCAGCGCTACGTTCCAGTTACAATGCGTGGGATTACTACAACGGGAATCAGGATTTGAAGCGAGTGCTGGATATGATACGTGATAATTACTTCTCACGCCACGAGCCGGGTATTTTTCAGCCGATCGTTGATTCGCTTTTGCGCGATGGTGATAAATACTTGGTCTGTGCCGATTATGCCGCGTACATCGAAGCACAAAACCGCGTGAACGAAATGTGGCGTAATCCCACCGAATGGACGAAAAAATCTATTTTGAACACTGCCCGCAGTGGGAAGTTCTCCAGCGACCGTACTATCCGCCAGTATGCCGATGAAATCTGGCGTATCAAGCCAGTGAAGATTGATACGGATTAGTGCTTGGGCTTTTGTATGTCCGATTCAGATACCAGTACCATCGTTGCAAATAGACGATGCTTCTAATGTAACTCCCTGCTGTAAATAGCAATAGAGCAAACAAATATCACTATGACAGCTACGATTCTTTTCTCGCGTCCCGCTTATCGGTTCTTGATGTCTTGTGTCGTGGTTCTGTGCTGTTTCACACTGCACAGCACTGCCCAACTCCCCCAAACCCCGATCATACCGGGTCATTCCGCCAACTGGATTGGTGCGGGCATGGATGCTTTTCGTGCCATGACGCTTTCTAACCGGGAGATAATGGGCGTTGCCAGCCAGTATGCCGCACAAATGGATATGCAGAATCAACTTGCGCCGCCCAGCAATCCTTACTCTGTACGGCTTGCGAAGCTCACGGGACGGCATATTCTGGAAGACGGGATGCGGCTCAATTTCCGCGCTTACATCTCACCGCAAATCAATGCGTTTGCCCTTGCTGACGGCACGGTGCGTGTGTATTCAGGACTGATGGATTACATGACCGACGAGGAGGTGCTGGGCGTTATCGGGCATGAAATCGGGCACGTCAAAAATAATGACCACAAAGATAAACTCCGCACAGCGCTTCTTAGCTCGGCGGCACGCAAGGCTGCTGCTACATCCAATAGTATGCTGGGACAGATGGCGACTTCTGCCGTTGGGGCAGTGGCGGAAAACCTCGTGAACGCGAAATTTTCCCAATCTCAAGAAACCGATGCGGATGATTATGGCTTGCAATTCCTGAAGCGTAACGGCTATAATCCTCGTGCAATGGCAACGGCGCTACAAAAATTGGCAAAACTGAGTGCCGGGCGCTCCAACTTTGTGCAGCAAATGTTCTCTACGCACCCTGAGCCGCAGAAACGTGCGCTTCGCATGGCGAAGATGGTCAGTAAGTAAATTATTCGCCTTTATCGTTTGGCAGAACACTATTCTCTTCAGCTTGAAATCCTGAATACCTGCATTCCGCCGCTTGGAAAGTCATCGTGCGAAAGGTTCTTGTGCTATTGTTCATTTTCTCTGCTCCACCTTCGCCATGCCTTTCGTAGATTGCGGTTCATTCCATTTCTACTCTTCACTGATTTGTCTTGCTATGACGACACCGCAAAGCTCCTTCACGTGCCTCTGCGCCGCATTGCTCCTGTGCTTCGGTACTCTTCCTGCGCAACAGTCTACACAGCAGCGTTTCTTGCGCTTTCTGGGGCAGCGCTCCGTTACGACGGGAACGCTCATGCCGACCGTAGAGCCGTTTCGTGCGGGCGTACCGACAACGGCGAGTCTGGTGTTTGCTATTATGGATAGCGAGGGGCGGGTTGTGCGGGATGATAGCACAGTTGTAACATTGAGCTTGCAAGGGCAAAATATAGCTGGTGAATCGGAAGGAATGTTCACTTTATCAGATAGTTGCCAAATACTCGGCGGTAGCCAATGTTTTGCCGTTGTGATTGGATGTCAATTAGGACCAATTCCAATGCGGGCTTCATCGGGTGTGGTTGAATTTACGGGATTACGTCTCTCTGGAAAATCTACCACGCAGGCTGTACTTACGTGTTCTGCCGCTACGCTTAACTCCACTGTACTCACAGTTTCTCTAATTGGCGGCAAAGTAAGATGGTTTCAATTTGAGCGTATGAAAAATGGTCTTCTGACTGTACCAGGTAAATTTTTCGGTGATTTATTTGGAACTGTAAAAGATATAATCGGAACATCCCCATTTATTGAAATAGGGAAATCGGTAATTATTGGAACAGATAGTACCGATTATCGCTATATCACGATTCGTGCGGTAGATTGGTGGAATAATACCGCCACTATTCCTACGACCGTAGGTATCTTTGCCAGTGGCGGCACACCACCAATAGATCAACAGCGCAGCCCCTTGCTTGGGCAGATGGCAAATACCGACCCTAAAACCGGCATAGCGGAATTCAAAGATTTTCAGATTTTGGGAGTCACGGCGAGCAACATATCGTTGCATTTTTACTCAACACAAATGAATGGAGAAGAATATATTGAATCGGTAAGGGGATCTCGTCCGTGGGCTACAAGAACAGTATCTCTCAAAAATAGTGCTTCATTAACTTGCTCACCTGGCAATCCCGGCGCTTTAGGAATCAACGTTGTTCCTAATTCAGCGGTGGGTTTGGCACCAATCGGTACCTCAGAATTGATACCTGGATGGGCAGGTTACCAAACCGCGCGCCGTTTTCCATCTTCATTTGAAATTGGCAAATCTAATGCTTCCGACACAAGTCGTTGGTTCTATTTACAAGCAATTGACAAATTCGGCAACCGCGTGGATAACGGACCCAACGCCTACAATGGCGGCACAGCGACTATCCATTTCGCTACGCCTGAAGAAGGTTTGCCCCGCAGCACCACGTCAAGGTTTCAATTTTCCGCAAGTAACGATCCGTTTGTTCGTGTAAATAGCCAGCGTTTTGTTGCCACAGGCACAAGTGCTGTTGCGGTCAATGGGCTGTACACGTTCAATAACTTCATGCCGCTTGCTCCTGCCAGCATGGGCGCGACAGATATGGTTGTCATGACCTTTGAAGACACTGCGCTCAAGGGCGTAAATTCACCGTTTCCGTTAGTGCCATGGCTCTTCCGTCCGATACCGCCCATCACGACTGCCACGACGACATTTGTGCGCACAACGGATGTGCGATTACACGAGGAAGCATCGGGACTATACGCAACGCCCAATCCTGCCTCCGATGCGCTCCACATCGCTCTTGCCTTGCCCGAGAGCGCACCCGTGCTTATGCGCGTGGAAGATATGCTGGGGCGTACTCTGCTGCGGCATGAAGAGCAATCCGCCATGCAGGGAGCATTTACAACAACGCTGGACGTGAGCCGTCTTCCACAAGGTGTATACACGCTGCACGTGCAGTCTGGGCGTGAGCGCTGGACGCGGCGCGTGATTGTTCTGCGCTAACCAATCCTCCAACAATCATCATACTCTTGATTCATTATTTTTACGATTCATGCAGCAAATTTCCTCCGCCAGCGCCATGCAGCGCCTCGCTTTGGATGCCCGTAGAAGCGGCAAATACATTGGTGTTGTGCCCACGATGGGCTATCTCCACGATGGTCATGCGTCGCTTATTCGTGAAGCCCGCTCGCAAAGCGACCTTGTGATTACCACTATTTTCGTCAATCCGCTTCAGTTTGCACCGAATGAAGATTTTTCGCGGTATCCGCGTGATTTGGAGCGCGACACGCTCCTTGCCGAAGAAGCTGGCTGCGACGTGCTTTTCACGCCCACGCCGGAGGAGATGTACCCGCCCGGATTCGATGCCACTATCTCCATCGGCGGCGTAACGGCTCCCTTTGAAGGCGTTTTTCGCCCGACGCATTACGACGGCGTGGCGACAGTGGTAGCAAAACTCCTCACACTCACCCAAGCAGACAAGGCATTTTTCGGACAAAAAGACTATCAGCAGTGTATGGTCGTCCGTAAACTTGTGCGCGACCTTTCGATGCCCCACGAAATTATTGTCTGCCCCACGCGCCGCGAGGCAGACGGCTTGGCAATGAGTTCGCGGAATGTGTATCTCTCGCCGGAGAACCGCACAAAAGCTACCGTTCTACACAAAGCACTCCAAGCCGCACAAACGCTCATTCGCACAGGAGAACGTCGTCGTGCAAGAATAGAAGCGCTTTTGAGCGAGACCATCATGGCAGAAAGCGGCTTCACGATTGATTACGCCGCCGCAGCCGACAGCGCGACGCTGGAGCAGCCCTCGGAGGCTTTCGCGCCAGAACAAGGAATTGTGCTTCTTCTGGCGGTGCGCTTAGGTGGCACACGGCTTATTGATAACCTCGTTGTCTAAAAAAATATGACTATTCCTCAGCAACTTCACGGCTTCGCCACAGAACTCGACGAACTCACGCTACACGTTCAAAGCACATTTGGAGCACTCTCCGAGCCGCACCTTAACTGGAAACCTAGCGCCGACAAATGGAGTATTGCCCAGTGCTTCCATCACATTATCACGAGCAATACCACGTATTTTGCTACATTTGATGCTGTAAAGTCGGGCACATACTCGCCAACGCTCTGGCAGCGCGTTCCCTTTGTGCCTGTGATTATCGGACGCGAAATGGTCAAAGCCATCGGTCGTGTACCAAATCAGCCGATAAAAACGTCCACTATTTTCGAGCCTTCCAAAAGCACGATTGCGCGGGAAATAATTAGTGGTTTTGCCCTTCATCAAAAGCGCGTCGTCGAGTATTTACGCCACTTTGCCGAAAGCGATATTGCCACCGAAGACATCATCATTTCCCTATCGGTTTCACCCGTTCTTATTGCACCGCTTTCTGACGTGCTGACGATGACGGTCAACCACGCATTTCGCCACGTGCTGCAAGCTGAAAAGGTGATGAATATGGTCAATTTTGGTATTTCGTAGCGGGTTGTGAGTTTGCTATATCATATCGAAAAAACTACTTTACCATTCCATCACTTCTGCTTTACTTATCCCCTCCGATTTACTATATTAGATACAACTCGTGCGTGCGTATGTGTCATGCTACCTTTATAGTGTTCTTATTTTTAGGAGGCTTTATGCAGAAGGTTATACGCTTTTCGCTTGTGCTATTGATGCTTGCTGCGCTCAACAGCATATATGTTTTTGCTCAACAGCAGCCACCACCAACTTCCAATCTTGAGGATCTCTCATTGGAAGACCTGCTCAACGTCGAAATTAGCGTTGCGTCCAACGTTATTTCTGACAAAGACAAACAGCCCGTTTCCGTTACCACCATTACTCGCCGCCAATTAGAACTCTGCGGCGCTCGCACACTTGCCGATGCTTTGATGTTTTTTGTGCCCGGATTTTTTGTTACTGAAGACCAAGACGACGTGATTATGGCGTTTCGTGGTCTTGCACCCGACAACAATTCAAAGGTGATGCTGCTTTTGAATGGGCAGAACATGAATACCGAGTTTTTCTGGGGTCCTCCGTATGCCTTGTTGACTGCATCGAACTACACGTTCATTGAGCGCGTCGAAGTGATTCGCGGACCCGGCTCCGTCACGTTGGGGCAGGGAGCGCTTTTGGGTGTTATTAACATTGTAACGGCAAAAGGCGCAGATTTGAAAGGTGATACCGCCATTGGCTTAGACGCTGCCGTGAGCGCCGGAGCAGACAATTTGCTTCTGGGGCAAGTGATGGGGCGTGCCAAGATAGGCGATGCAAAAGCTGCGTTCACTATCTCGCGCGGTGCATATGGTGGGCAGCAATATCGCAACGAAGGCAACGCCCGCCGTGAAAATCAGGGCTTTGCCGGCGGAACTGCTTTCGACATGGGACACCGTCTCAAGCGTAACGATAATCTTTTTGTGCAGGGCAATATCGAATACAAAGGGCTTGAGATTAACGCGCTGTATGCGGACAACCAGCAGGATTTATACAATTTTTACCGTGACCGCGAGGTTTTTGGACAGTCGCTCGCGGCTCTGAATGTGGCATACAAGTTCCAGTTCAGCAAAGACATTCACCTCAAAACGTCTGCTTCGTTTATCCAAGATGATATTCGGCTTTCCTCCCTGACGGGCACTACTATGGGCGGTACACGCGAAGACCGCTACGGCGCTTCGGCAGTGCTGACGGCGGACAATCTTTTCAAAGGTAACAAGCTCGCCGTCGGCGTGGAATATCGCCGCTATGAGATGGGTAAGAAGAATCGCTTTGGTAACAATTTTATTGCGAACGTCATTGGAAAATTTAACCCCGCTACCGCTAACACTGACCTTGTGATGGGCTATCGGAACGACATCAACGTCATCTCAGTCTTTGCTGAAGATTTCTATTCGGTTAATGAGCAACTTGACATCTTTGCCGCAGCCCGCTTCGACAGCCACACCGGCTGGGGAACAAACGTTTCACCCCGCATTGGTGCGCTCTTTGCGGCGAATAAAGATTTACGTTTTCGCTTGGGCTATCAAATGGGCTTTCGCGGCGGTGTAGGCTTGACTTATAGCGGCGGTTATCGGAACGATGGCTATTTACGGAGTTCAAACTTGCAAAATATTGAAGCCGCACGGATTCCGGGTGAAACTAATCGTCCGATTGTACGCCCTGAGATTATGAACAGCATTGAATTTGCCGTCAACTACCAGATTCTGCCAGGTTTGAAAGTGGATGCGGTTGGTTTTTATAACATCGTTAATAGTATTCTCGATGTCGGTGTTATCTACAAAGACCCGGTCAGTGGTGCGATGCCACAGCCATCACAGTTTAACATGGTACCTGTTGGAAGCGGCGCAACGCGCGACGTACCAGGCGACTGGAATGGGTTTTGGTTTTTCAAGAATGCCTCCGGTAGCCTTAGTCAATGGGGTGCGGAAGCAACGCTGTCGTACTCAAGCGATAGTTGGAACGTGAGCCTCAGTCACTCACTAGTAAAGGTAGCATCTGTAACGGCAGAGCAAGAAGCAGACGCACGGAGCGGCAACAGTATGTACCTCACGTTGGACAAAACATCGAATAGTATTCGCCATAAAGTATATCCCGAAAACGTCACGCGCCTGAACGTTTTGGCGACACCGTTCAAAGGATTTGACGTTGCGGTAAACGGTATGCTGTATTCAGATTGGCTTGCTCCCGATGGCTCAGTCGGCAAAGGCGCATTGCTGCTGAATGTCGGCGCAAGCTACGATATTTTGCCCAATGTTGAACTCTCTGTGAACGTAGCAAATATAGCAAACCAAACGCCGCTTTACCCGATGAACGCTAATGCAGGTGGTCCGGGCTTGCAACCGGGCGCACCGACGATTGAAACGACCACGTTTTGGGGACGCTTGCGCGTTCATTTCTGAGATTGATTTGAATACACTTTTCTGATTATGGAGTGCAAACGCACGTTTGTCCGTGAAATTTTCCGTATTTTTATGCGTATATTCACGGAGGCAAGCCAGAGCGTTTGCACTCTATTTGTTTTTGTACCACCCCGTAAATATCTATGCCCAAGCCGACCACATCCTTTCAACACCTTATTTCATCGAGCATACAAGCCTCTATTACGACTAAAGAGCGCCTTCTTGCCGAGTGCGCAGAAGCAATCGGCGCGGCGGGCAATCTTCTTGCCTCCACGCTGGAGAATGGCGGTAAAATCTTGCTGTGCGGCAATGGCGGTAGTGCTGCCGACGCGCAGCATATCGCAGCAGAACTGGTGATTCGTTACCGTTCGGGGGTGAACCGTCGCGCGCTTCCGGCGCTCGCACTCACCGTTGACCCGTCCATGCTGACAGCAGGGGCAAATGATTTGGGCTACGATGCCGTTTTTGCACGAGGTGTGGAGGCTCTTGGTCGCAAAGGAGATGCACTTATCGCCATTACCACCAGTGGAAATTCGCCAAGCATTATGCGGGCTGCAGAAGCGGCAAAAGCGCAAGGAATACGTGTCGTCGGGCTTTTGGGCTGTGGTGGCGGAAAGATGCTGCCTCTTTGCGATATGGCAGTAGTCGTGCCAAGCAGTGTGACGGCGCGGATTCAGGAATCGCACATTCTCGTGGGTCATATTTGGTGCGAAATGATTGAAGAAACCTTGTTTCCTGATCTCTTTCCGGCTGCATGACCACCAATGAGGCTTTCACCATCTTGCTCAAGCATTACACCGAGCAATCGCCTCTCTACGATGAAATGTGGGCAAGCACACCGTTCCATCCGTCTCCGCACGAGCATTGGAAGCCGCTTGTCAAGGAATTAGAGCAAATGGGCAGCGCGGAACTACGCCAGCGCTCACTGGAAATTCAACGCCTCCTGCGAGAAAATGGGGTTACCTACAGCATTTACAGCGATCCCAAGGGTTTACATCGTGCATGGAAACTAGACCCTGTACCGTTTGTGGTGGGTGAGCATGACTGGCAGTTGATAGAACGAGGTTTGCAGCAACGAGTAGAGCTTTTGAACTTGATTTTATCGGACATCTATGGTGAACGGCGTTTAATTGCTCAAGGCTTGTTGCCGCTTGAACTTATCTACACCCATAGCGGCTTTCTTCGTCCGTGCGCCAGCATCACCTTTCCCACTTCCGAGGCAATGCACCGCCAATTACGCATTTATGCGGCAGATATGGCGCGTGGACCCGACAACCGAATGTGGATACTCAGCGACCGCACTCAAGCGCCATCCGGTGCGGGCTACGCGCTGGAAAACCGTCTGGTGATGAACCGTGCTCTTCCCGATGCGTTTGCTGGAATGACTTCGGCGGGAACAACCGTTCGGAGACTCGTTCCATTTTTTTCGGCGTTGCAAGAGAGTTTGCTGGCGACTGCAACAGCAACGAGCAGAAATCCCCATGTCGTCGTGCTCACGCCCGGACCCGGTAATGAAGCGCACTTTGAGCACGCCTATCTCGCTTCATCACTTGGGTACTCGCTGGTGCAGGGTGAAGACTTGACGGTTCGCAATGGCTACGTCTGGCTGCGGTCGTTAGGCGGTTTGCAGCGCGTGGATGTGATTCTGCGCCGTGTGGATGACAGCTTTTGCGACCCGTTGGAACTTCGTCCCGATTCTCAGCTCGGTGTGGCGGGACTGGTGGAAGCCGTGCGGCGTGGCAATGTTTCGATTGCGAACCCGCTTGGGAGCGGCGTTTTGGAGAATCCGGCACTTATGGCATTTTTGCCCAACCTTGCCCGTCATTTTTTGGGTGAAGATTTGATATTGCCGTCGGCAGCGACGTGGTGGTGCGGCGAGGAAAAAGAATTACAATATGTTCTGGCAAATCTTTCCTCGCTCATTATCAAACCAATTGACCGCCAGACCGCTCCTCATGCTGTTTTTGGGTACGAACTCTCCCGCGAGGAATTAGAACAACTCCGCACGGCGATTAAGCGCGAACCGCACCGCTACGTCGGACAGGAATATGTGAATTTTTCAACAGCACCGTCGTTTGTGAACGGAATCTTGGAGCCGCGATATACAGTTTTGCGCAGTTTTTTGATTGCCCAAAAAGATGGCTATGCCGCGATGCCCGGCGGACTTACTCGCGCCGCCAATGATAAAAATACATTTCTGGTCTCGAATCAAGCCGGAGGCGTAAGCAAAGATACGTGGGTGCTGACTTCTGTGCCGGAAGAATCTCCCTATCGTGTGCACGGCAGTGAAGATTCTGCGGGCGAGGAAGAGCAGACACAAATAGCGCAAGAATACTCGCTTTCCAGCCGCACGGCAGAAAATCTTTTTTGGGTGGGGCGTTATGCGGAACGTGCGCAGACGACGGCACGACTGCTCCGCACTATTCTTCAGCAACGAGCCGAACTTGTGCCGCAGGGCTTCGCGCAAGGCATTTCGGAGGGCAGTAGCAGTACCGACACGGCTTTTATCCGAACGTTGCTGTGCACATTGACGCAAATGACGATAACGTACCCAGGCTTTATCGGTAATGGCAGCGAGGAACGATTACTGCACCCCGAAGCAGAATTGCTTTCGGTGACGCTTGATACGGCACGAGCCGGAAGTATTGCCTCAACGCTGCAAGCCTTCACGCGCTCAGTCTATGCCGTGCGCGAGCGACTTTCTGCTGATACATGGCGCGTGATAGGGGATTTGGAGCGGTATTGGGATGAATTGCAGTCCGCAACATCTGATGGTGATGGGGAGGTTTCCAATGAAACACGTTTGCGTCTGGCACAAACAGCTCTCGACCGCGTGATTGCTTCTCTGGCAGCATTTTTGGGGTTGAATATGGAAAGCATGGGTTACGACGAAGGCTGGTTCTTGCTGGATGCGGGCAGGCGTTTGGAGCGGACATTGCAAATGGCTTCCATGCTGCGCTCAATGCTAACCTTCAAGCAAGAAGCGTCCGTAGAGCAGCTTTTGCTGGAACAGGTATTGGACTTGAACGAGTGCTTGATGACGTACCGCTCGCGCTATCGCTCACGGCTGCTCTTTGTGCCCGTGCTTGATTTATTGCTTTTTGACCGCACCAATCCTCGTTCGATGGTCTATCAACTGGAGCGCTTACAAAAGCGTGTGGAGGATTTACCCCACAAACGCGATGAACAAGCCTTTTCGCAGATTGCTCATCAAGAACGACTGGTCTTGGAGGCGCTTACCGCCTTACGCCTTGCCGATACACGAAGCCTCGCCGAAACTGATGTGTACGCGATGCGCAGCGAACTAGAGACTCTTTTAAGTACAGTCGGCAACCTTACAGCACAGGTTTCGGCGGCAATTACGCAAGAATTTTTCAATCACGCGCTCGTGCAGCAGCAGATTGCGTAAAGATAGAACTTACTTCAAACGAAACCAACAGCACAAAAATAATTGATTGCCAAAGGAAATCACGCAAACTTTTCCTAACTTTGCGGCTTCGTGTTCGCAGCAACATTACGCACTATTTCGTGTTGCTGCCAAACTTTTCTTCCACCATGGACGGCGCACCAATGCTTCAACGCTTGACAATTCGGCACTTTACGCTTATCGAAGAACTCGACCTTGAGCTTGGTCGTGGCTTAAACATTATCACCGGCGAGACCGGCGCGGGAAAGTCCATTATTGTGGATGCCCTGCTGCTGCTTTTTGGTGAGCGCGGCTCTGCGGAATATGTCCGCAAGGGCGCACCCAAAGCCGTGATTGAGGGCAGTTTTGTTATTACGGGGAACAAATATATTCAGCCGCTCTTGGAGGAGCATGAAATTGAGCACGATGGCGAGGGGCTGCTGCTGCGCCGTGAAATCTCCGAAAAAGGTACCTCGCGGTCATTTATCAATGATTCTCCCGTTGCAGTCGGTGTTATGCGCGAAGTCGGAGCGCAGCTTGTGGATTTTCATGGTCAACACGAGCACCAATCGCTTCTGCGGGCAGAAGCACACGTGAATTTTATTGACAATTTTGAAGGTGTATTGCCACGTTTGGAGGTGTATCAGGAACACTTTGCCACGCTGCGCAGACAGATACACGAGCGCACAGAACTTGCCTCGCGCGAGCAAGCACTCCGGCAGCAAGCGGAGTTTCGGCGTTTTCAGTTAGAAGAAATCGAGCAAGTCAATCCCCAACACGACGAAGAAGAAAGTCTTGAGCAGGAACTGGCGCTGCGCGAGAACGCCGAGCAACTGCACGACCTCACGTACCGCTTGACGACGCTTTTGTACGACGACGACGATTCAGTGCGCGACCGCCTTGCCACAGCAAAAAACCTTCTTGATGAATTAGCAGAAATAGACAAAGAGTTCACGGAATACCGTAGCGAGTGCCAGTCAGCGATTGCGGTGGTGGGCGAGATTGCGAAATTTGCGCACAATTACCGCGAGAATATCGAATTTCAGCCGGAGCGTTTGGAGCAGATACGCTACCGCTTGCAGCAGCTTTCGCGTTTGCGCAAGAAGTACGGTGGCGCTGCGGAACTCTTCGCCAAGTGGGACGAACTCAAGAAAGATGCCGAATTGACGGAAAATTTTGAGGCAGCGCAAGAGCGCCTGACCCGAAGCATCGAAGAAACCCGTGAGACGCTTGCCAAAGCAGCACAAATACTATCGGAGCATCGAAAAAAGGTGGCTGCAAAAATTGAAAAAACCATTATCGCCACGCTCCAAAATTTGGGGATGCCGCATATTCGCTTTGCCGTGAATTTTTCGCGTGAGGTTTCCGTCGGGATAAGTGCTGATGCATTGTACGTCACATTTGATGGGGAGCGCGTAGTGGCATATCCGAATGGTGCAGAAAAAGTAGAGTTTCTTATTGCGGCGAATCCGGGCGAAGAACTGAAGCCGATGGCACGCATTGCTTCCGGTGGTGAGATTTCACGGGTGATGCTTTCGCTCAAAGCGGCACTTGCCGAATCAGACCGCCTGCCGATGATGGTTTTCGATGAGATTGATACGGGAATAAGCGGACGCATCGCGCAAAAAGTGGGTAAAACGATGAAGGAACTTTCAAAGCACCCCCAGATTATTGCCATCACGCACCAGCCGCAGATAGCAGCGCTTGCCGATACGCATATCATGGTCGAAAAACGCCAGACCGCTACCACCACTCGTATTTCTGCTGTTGTTCTGACGGAGGAAGAGCGTATTTATGAGGTTGCGCGGCTCTTGAGCGGCGAGGAAATTACGAATGCGGCGCTGGAAAGCGCTAGGGAACTGGTGCGGGCGGAGTGAGGTGCAATATGATAGTAGTGATTGTGGCGCAATAAGCGAAAATTTTCATGTTCGAGGACGGTTAGGCTTTATTGAATTTGCTCAAAGCCGAGAATTTTGTTTCTTGTTGCGTTTGGCACGTCTATTGCATAAATTAGTGCATTCGCTTCTCAGCAGAGTTTTTATAGAGTTGTACCCCGCATCGGTATTATACAATATGCATCATACTTTTTCCATACCACCCTTATACGTTTCAATTCTAGAATTGAGAGCGACGGGAGTTTTTGGGTCTCAAGGTGCGTCATACATAAAAAAATCACAAATGATTATAGCGACAGTGGTGTGGGGAATGACGACAGGAAGAATGGTTATTCTTGTACTTGCCTCGGCAATGGCTATTATACCTACTTTTGCGCAGTCGAATGGGATGAGCAGCCGCGCGGATTCGCTTTTGGCTGTGCTTTCCCGGCAGCAAGGTGCAGCGCAGTACCCGACTCTTGTGCAGCTTTCATGGGAATATCGTGCCATTAATCCTCGCCAGTCTGTCGTCTATGGCAATCAAGCGCTGGCTTTGAGTAAACAGTACAATATCACATATGATGTCGCAAAAGCAGAGCGCTTTGTCGGTGTGGGGTATCGGAATTTAGGTGATTATGGCAAAGCAATAGAGCATTTTTTTATGTCGCTTTCGCTTGATGAAAAAAATGGTGGCGACCCTGTTGAAATAGGACATTCGCTTAATAGTATCGGGCGTATTTTTATTTTGGAGAAAAAACCCCAAGAAGCGCAGATATATTTAGAACGCTCTCTTCGTATTGCCGAGAAGACTCATGACGAGCGCCTATTGGCATACAGTTTGGCAAATTTGGGTGAGGTGCGGTCATTACAAGGAAATTATTCGGAATCGCTTGGCTTGTTGCTTCGGGCGCTCAAGATTTGGGAAAATCTTGGTTCCAGACAAAATATTGCTGCTGTTTTGTCGGATATTGGGCTTTCGTTTTATTCGCTGGGAAATAATCAAACAGCATTAGAGTATTATGCAAAAGCACTGACGATTTTTGATGAGTTTAAGCAGCCGCATGACATGAGTTTAGTGCTTGCACGCATGACATCTGTGCATTTAGCCCTGCATGACCCGGAAAAAGCTCGTGAGTATGGCGAACAGGCATACAAATATGCGCAGCAAGCGCAGTCGCGTCAGCAAATCAAAGACGCACTCTGGGTGCTTGCCGAGACTGCTGCTCAGCAAGGCGATTACGCGAAATCGCTGGAATATCATCGGCTTTTGAAAGAAGCAAGTGATTCGCTTTACACCGAAGAATCTGCCCGCCAGACCGCCGTGTATTCCGCACAATATGAGTATGAACGAAAAGAGCAGCAAATAGTAGCGCTGGAAAAAGAGTCACAGCAGCAAGCTCTGATGCGTAATATCCTCATTGCCGGAGGCATTTTATTGACAATATCATTACTCCTTTTGGTGAACCGTTTTCGTTTTAAGCAGCAATCGGCACGGCTGCTGGAAGCGCGGGCAGCCGAGTTGGCACAAGCAAATACCGAATTGCGCATCGCTAAATTGGAAATTGAAGAGCAGAATCGAATGTTGCTGGACTTGGACAAAGAAAAAAACGAATTTTTGGGTATTGCTGCCCACGACCTCAAAAATCCGGTCTCGGCGATTCAAGGTATTGCTGAAATGCTCCAGCATGATGATTTTTCGTATAAGGAGGTCAAAAAACTTTCTGCCGTGATTCTTGATAATTCGCGGCGGATGTTCGACCTCATTACAAATTTGCTTGATGTCAATGCGATTGAATCGGGTAAGTTACTTTTGCAGCCGTCAGTTTTTAGCGCTAACGTGTTGCTTTCCGGCGTACTTGACCGCTTTGAGCAACCTGCCTTACTGAAAAATATTCGGCTCCAGTTGTTTCTGCCCGAAGAACATTTGTATGTGAACGCAGATAATTATGCGACAATACAGATTATCGAAAACCTGCTTTCCAATGCCATTAAGTATTCTCCGCCCGGAAATTCCGTTCATATTCGCCTCAAAGAATCAATCATTTTGCAGACGAATCACATCTGGACACGCGAGGAATGGTTGCATCTTGATGCTGAGAATAACGATGGGCAAATGCACGGCTATACTGAAAAATGTGTACGCTTCGAGGTGCAAGATTTCGGTCCGGGATTAACAGAAGAGGATAAAGCATATCTTTTTACTAAATTTGCACGTCTTTCCGCCCAACCAACTGCTGAAGAGCATTCTACGGGGTTGGGGCTTTCCATTGTCAAAAAGCTGACCGAGGCATTAAACGGGCGCGTCTGGTGCGAGTCTGAATACGGCAAAGGTGCAACTTTTATTGTCGAATTACCTCAATCCACAGAACCAAAAACGGAATTAAATAGTATATTTTTTCCGAAATCAACCGTAGAGGAACACGTAGCAGTCTAAAAGCAGTCGGCTCAAAAAATTTCTTTTCTGTGCTGTGTGTATAGGCAGTTGATGGTTATACCGTTTACTAATTTTTTATTGTCTGAATGACCGATGGAAACACGTAATAAGCGTATTTTGGTGGTGGACGATGTGGAAGAAAATACCTACATCGTCTCAACAATTTTGAAAAGCGCCGGCTATACTCCCTTTGTAGCAAATTCGGGCAAACAGGCAATTCAAATTGCCGAGACACAGCATCCCGACCTTGTACTACTGGACATCAATATGCCGGAGATGAATGGCTACGAAGTCTGCAAGTATTTCAAAGAGCATGAGCCAATTGCTGACATTCCTATTGTGTTTCTGACTGTTCATGCAGACGCTGAATCTATTGCGAAAGCCTTTGATACCGGTGCTGTTGATTATTTGACGAAACCCTTCAAGAAAGCGGAACTGCTTGCTCGTGTGAAGGTGCATCTGGCACTCCGTCAGGCGCAAGAGCTTCTTGAAGACCAAAACGAAAGCCTAAAGCGCCTCAATGATGAAAAAAATGAATTTTTAGGTATCGCCGCACACGACTTAAAAAATCCGCTTAATTCCATTCGCGGTATTGCCCAGATGGTGCGCAAGCGCAAGGAGATTGAGCTTTCCGATGACGAAGTGGATGACATGGCTCATCAGATAGAAACCTCCTCCAATTTTATGTTCGAGATTATCACGAATTTATTGGACGTGAACAAAATCGAAAATGGCAAATTGGTTATTCAGCCATCAAGCGTAGATTTGGTGCTTTCTCTCGGCGCTGTTACCGACCGCTATCAAGCCCCGGCGGCAAAGAAAAATATCACATTGCACGTGGAACTGCCTGCCGAAGATACTCAAATCTATGCCGACCCGACGCTCACAATACAAGTTCTGGACAATATTGTATCAAACGCTGTCAAATACTCGCCACAGGGCAAAAATGTATGGGTTACGGTCAGTTGTGATGCCGTTCAGCACCGAGTGCGGGTTGCTGTCAAAGACGAAGGTCCCGGCTTTAGTGAGGAAGACAAAAAGAAACTCTTTGGTAAATTTGCACGGCTCACGGCAAAACCCACAGGCGGCGAACACTCGACGGGCTTGGGATTGTCTATCGTCAAGCGTCTTGCTGAAGCTATGGATGCTTCTATCTGGTGCGAATCCGAATTGGGCAAGGGAGCAACGTTTATTATTGAATTTCCCGATGCTTCAATGATGAAAACAATGGAAGCATAAGTCGCCATCAAGTAAATGGCTTAGTAAGCCATTATTTTCTCAACCTTTTTGTGTGGGAGCAAAAACATGATAGTAACAACCACAGGTGAGCTTCAGGGCTACCGCATCAAGCGCTATTTGGGCGTGGTAACGGGTGAAGCGATTGTTGGTGCGAATATGTTCAAAGATATGTTTGCCGGAATACGTGATGTCGTTGGCGGACGTTCCGGTGCATATGAAGGTGAACTCCGCAAGGCACGCGAAATTGCCTTTCAGGAAATGGAAGATATTGCTATTCAACTTGGCGCAAATGCCGTCGTTGGTGTGGATTTGGACTACGAAGTGCTAGGGCAAAATAACGGGATGCTCATGGTGAGCGTCAATGGTACGGCTGTCATTATTGAATAAATTGTATGGAAGAGTTTTAATGGAAGAGCCTCGCTCAACACTCACTCCGGCTGAACGACAAGCCACTGCCGTTACGGCTGACCCGCTTCGGTCGGCACGGCAGTTTGCACGATTGCTCGACGACCTTGTGCGTGTGCCAGGGACAAAAATTGGTGTTGGGTTAGACCCTTTGATAAACCTCATACCCATAGCTGGAGATGCCGTCGGTACAGCAATGAGCGCATACTTACTTGTAACTGCTGTGCGCATGGGGGTACCGAAGCGCGTGATAGCCAGAATGTTGCTGAATATTGGCATAGATGCTCTTGTCGGGGCTATTCCGATTATTGGTCAAGCATTTGATTTTGTCTGGAAAGCCAATGCCCTAAATATGACGCTGCTGGAACGGTACGCTACCGCACCCACAAAAACGACGCAATCAAGTGGTACGATGGTCGTTATTGTTCTTGCACTGTTTGTGCTAATTGTGGCTTTGGTTTTATGGTTTGCGTATATGATGTTATCGCTCTTAGCGTCGCTGCTTCATTTGCCGCTTTGGTAAGATGCGTATGGCGATAATGTTCGAGCTATGCGTTACAATTCTTGGTGTCTTTTTTCCACGACTCTTATGGACTTGACAAGCACACTGGCTATGGCGATGGGTTCCTCATGGCTTTCGGGAGTGAATCTTTACGCCACCGTCGCAACTCTTGGTTTGCTAGGGCGATTTGGACACGTGCCGTTGCCGGGAAGCCTTGGTGGGCTGACGAGTTGGTGGGTGATAGGTATTGCGCTGGGGCTTTATTGTGTGGAGTTTATTGCCGATAAAATTCCTGCTGTGGATACAGCATGGGACGTTGTGCATACGTTCATTCGTGTGCCTGCTGGTGCGGTGCTTGCAGCAGCGAGCTTTACAACGTTTGATTCTTCTATCCAAACCATTGCTTTACTTGTTGGCGGCGGCTTGGCACTCACTTCGCATAGCACCAAAGCGACAACTCGCGCTGCAATCAATACCAGCCCCGAACCCATGTCTAACATTGCTGTTAGCACCGCAGAAGATGTGTTGACCGTTGGCGGCGCATCGCTCGCAGTGTACTATCCGATTGCTATTATTGTGGTCGTAGTCTGCGGAGTCATTGGTTCGTTTATTATCATTCCCAAAATTATTGTCTATTTGCGGCGCGTCATTGGTTTTGTCGGGAATTGGCGCGAAAAACTTCGTAATCTTTAAGCACTATCACTTTCAGTTCACTTGTTTCATCGTTATTAGAGGAGATACAGCTATGGGTATTTTTTCGTGGATTTTCTTTGGCTTGATAGCCGGAGCACTTGCTAAATGGATTCTTCCCGGTAAAGACCCGGGTGGTTGGATTGTTACCATTCTCATTGGCATTGCCGGCGGTGTTTTGGGCGGCTGGCTTGGCACATTTTTGGGCTGGGGTGATGTGAATGGTTTCAACCTGCGCAGTTTTGGGCTGGCAATTGTCGGTTCACTCGTGCTTTTGGGCGGCTATCGAATGTTGAAGAACTAATTTTCTTCTTTGCAGATGCAGAAAAAGCGTACTGAAATCATGCTGATTTTGGTACGCTTTTTTGCTTTTTGCACGTCGTCTGGCTTGTATGCCGAGGACTGCTGAAGATTTAACGTCTTGACTTCCGAACTTTCTTTTTCGGTAGTGATGCCGTGCTGTCTTGTAGGCTGGCGGTGGAGTCTACTGCGCTCGGTTTTTCTTGGGGACGAATATCCGCCGCGTTGCTGTATGCCGCATCGGACAAGCGGAAATAATCGAGCGGCATTGGCGTAGCACGCTCTGCAAAGATAATCGGGTGTGCTTGTGGTTTCATAAGAGAGTCGCGTGAGCCGACGGCGAAACCGCCCGGGCGAAGTTGTTTGGCGAGGGGAATATATACCGAAAAATTCTGCCGCGCTATACGCTCACCGTCATAAAGAAGTCTGAGGCGTTCATCCATGAGCTTGCCAATAGCTTTTGTGCGAGAGTTCAGTTTATATGCCGAGGTGGTATCGAATCCAACGGTATCCGCAAAGGCAAGGATTCGTGCCGGATCGCCGTCAAAGACAATCACAGGGTCACCTTCGGAAACACGTTTGTATAGTTCCAGCACATCTTCACGCCCCGTGCGCACACATCCGTGTGAAGAAGGGCGTTGCCCCAAATGCCGATAGTAAGAACTTGCTTCCAAGCCATGAAAGCCAACGTTGTAGTTGAAACCTACCCACCAAAGCATTTTTGTATTGCCGAACTGCCGTGAAATTGCTTCGGGTGATTTGCCCTGCACGGAAAAAATTCCGCTTGGCGTAATAATGCCGCCGTCATTAGTGATGTGTCCTGTAGAAATGGGGATGAGGAGCGAATCACCGTTCCGATACCGCAGAGTAGCGTGTTGGGTTGCGAGATTGACTTCAATAAACCTCTCGCCCAGCACATATACGGTGTCGCGGATGCGAGCAAAGTTCAGATGATTTGCCAAGCTCCGCAGGAGCAAGTGCTTTTTGGTGGAATCAAGAGCGGTGGTATGCTCCGAATTCGCATGAATGCTGAGTTGCGAAGAAACGAAGAATAGACCCACCGTCAGCAGTGCGGCGCTCAAATGAAGTACAGTGTTCATAATCTTGGAAAAGTGAATTGCAATGAAGTACAAATTTAACAAATTTATACGGCATTGAAGCGGGCTTCGTGCAGTCGGCGCAAAACAAACGGTTTCACATCTCTGAATTTTTGAGTATTTTTGCCACGCAGCATATAGTAGTCCAGCGGCTTTTCGTCGCAGGGTTACTCCTCTATTCTGCCCACCGTATCGGCACTACATTTTGTAACCGCACGATGTAATCGCGCCTGATAACTACATTCTTTTTCATTGTTCAACCCCAAAGTATCTGTGGATAAATTTGTCATCACTGGCGGAAAGCCGCTTATGGGGCGCATCACCATTTCCGGTGCAAAAAATGCGACCCTTGCCATTATGCCCGCCACTCTTCTCGCGGGTGGTGTCTATCACCTAACCAACACCCCCAATTTGCGCGATGTCTGGACGCTTTCGCGGCTTCTAGGCTCAATGGGCGTTCATGCAGAACTAAACGATACCGACCTTTTCGTGGACACGAGCAATATCACCTCCTACGAAGCGCCCTACGAACACGTCAAAAAAATGCGTGCTTCCTTTCACGTGCTGGGACCACTGCTGGCGCGGTACGGCGAGGCAAAGGTTTCGCTTCCGGGCGGTTGTGCATGGGGTCCACGCCCTGTGGATTTGCACCTGAAAGGCTTGGAAAAATTGGGTGCACAGATTGACCTTGAAGCCGGTTATGTGATTGCCAAAGCACCCGAAGGCGGCTTGCGTGGTGCGCGTATTCATTTCGATATTTCAAGCGTTGGTGCGACGGAAAACGTCCTTATGGCTTCGGTGCTTGCTAAAGGCTCTACAACGCTATCGAATGCGGCAGTCGAACCGGAAGTAACCGCGCTGGCACGTATGCTTGTGAACATGGGCGCGAAGATTGAAGGCATCGGCACAACAACGCTGGAAATAGAAGGCGTGCCGGAACTCAAAACGGTGAATGAGGAAACAATTCCCGACCGTATCGAAGCAGGTACATTCCTCATCGGTGCAGCAATGACACGGGGAAAAGTTACGATTGATAAGACAAATCCGTATCATCTCGCCGCCGTTATTGCAAAACTGGAAGAATCCGGCTGCGAAGTAGATGTCAACGGCGATAGTATTACGCTCACTATGGAAACAGCGCCCAAACCGACCGATATTACAACATCACCCTATCCGGGGTTCCCAACGGACTTGCAGGCGCAGTGGATGGCGTATATGCTCACGGCAGATGGCACATCCAGCATTACCGACACGATTTATACTGACCGCTTTAAGCACGTTCCTGAGCTGCTGCGCTTGGGTGCGGATGTGGAGATGGCAGATAATACCGCAATTATCAAAGGCGGTAAAAAACTCTCTGGCGCGACGGTCATGTCCACCGACCTTCGGGCAAGTGCATCGCTGATTCTGGCGGCACTTGTGGCTGAAGGGCGGAGCGAGATTCTGCGTGTCTATCACCTCGATCGGGGCTATGAGGCAATCGAAAAACGCCTTGGCGCTTTGGGTGCGCAGATTCGCCGTGAGCGCACGGAAGAGTTTTGAAATCGGCACTATGGCTTGGGTGCTATTGTTCGTCGTGCGCCCCTCTTGCCTCGTGAGCCGCTGAGTTGAATTTTTTGAATAATCAAAAAGGCTACATACCGTGGAAAATCCACGCGAGTAGCGTACAAACATTATGGTCAAGTTTTTTCGCTCTTTGAGCAGTCGCGGGCTTTTCATTCTGGCAGTTTCGTCGCTTGCCGGAGCACCACTGATGGCATTGGGTCTTTACCAGATTTATCGCACCAGCCACGAGATTACGACTGGTGTGCGTGTGCAAGGCGTGGTACTGCGTACGGAACTGACGGACGGCGGCTATTATCCGCTTATTCGCTTTGAAGCCCCCGGACAAGGGATTATGCGCTTTACGGATCGCTCCGGTTCGTATCAGCAAGAATTTCAAGAAGGGCAGCGTGTAGAAGTGCTTTACCCGCAATATGAACCCGAAAAGGCGCGTGTTTTCACGCCCTTGCGTTTCTGGTTTGCTCCGATGGTGATGACCTCAGCAGGAGTGCTGCCGCTATTGCTGGGCGTTCTGACGGCATGGTTCACTGAGCGTAAAAAACGTGGAAGCAAGGAGTAATGGGCTATGCGCGAGCAAACGAGTGTAGTGGTGTTGTGCGCATTAGTGTTTGGGCTGTTTCCGCTGGAAGCTGCTAGTCGTATCGTGGCACATTTTTCTGCACCTGTTGTACTTCCGCGCTCATTAAGCCATTCCGAAAAGAAAAGCAGGATAAATACTCCACAAAAGGCGGCTCAAAAGCAAAAATCTTCTGCTCATAAGCCTTCTGCTCCGAAGTCTTCCCCAAAGCCGCAATCAGCAAAGGCAAGTGCTAAGCAGCTTGAAAAGCTCCGCAAGGATATTGCTCAAGACCGCACCAAACTCCGCGAGGTGAAGCAAAAAGAGCGCCAAGTCTCGACTAAATTGCAGCAATATCGTCAGAAAGATGAACGCATTAGTGGCACATTGCAAAAGTTAAATACGTCGTTGGCACGTGTCCAAGATTCGCTTCGCAACGCTTCGCAGCACATCGCAACACTTTCCGCCAGAAGTGCGCTCTTGCGTCGTGAGTATGCCGACCTAGCTTATACGGTCAGCCGCGCGGAATCGCCGGACGTGGAGGAAATGCTGATTGGCACGGCTTCCATGCAGGAATCGGCACTTATGGAAGGTACGATGCAGCATTTAAGCAAGCAAGCGTTTGGTCGTCTGCATGAGTCCGAGACGCGGCGCGATTCTCTAGCGCACGCAAAGGAGCGTCTTGCTGCGAAGCGGAATGAAGCTGCCGAACTCAAAGCAAAGCAGGAAACTGAAAAAAACAAGATACAGACCGCTATCCAAGACAAAAAAGATGAATTAAAATCCGTGCTGGCGAATAAGCAAGAGCTGATTCGCCGCCTTGAAGAGCGCAATGCTAGTGCCCGCAAGCTAGAAAACATGATTAGTTCGCTTGTCAGTAAAGCAACTGGCGCTTCAAAGCCGACAAGCTATATGCAGAAAAATGCGAATAAAGGCGACGACAACAGTTCTGAACAGGCATCAAACGAAGCCCGTGCAGCCAGCGCTCGGGGCGGTTTCCGGCGGCACTCGCTGCCTTGGCCCACAGAGAGCCACACGATTCTGCATAAATTTGGTCGCTATACCAATCCTTCGACAGGAACGTTAATTGAAAATCTTGGCGTGGGCATTGGCTCAAAGAGCGGAAGTAGTGTTCGTGCAGTCGCTGCCGGAGTTGTCTCGCTTGTAAACTGGCTTCCGGGATATGGTTCGTTAGTGATTATTGACCATGGAAATACGTTCCGCACAGTGTATGCAAACCTTGCTTCGGTAAGTATTCATCAGGGACAGAGTGTTAAAGCAGGCACACTGTTGGGACGGAGTGGGCGCTCGGTGGACGGGGAGTATCTACACTTTGAGCTTTGGCACGACCGCGATAAACTCAATCCCTCCGCATGGTTGGAGTAAGTATTATGGGTAGAACTTACCCCTGAATCGCATCTATCTTTGCTGCCAATGCAAAATCGCTTTCGGTCAGTCCTCCTTGACCATGCGTAACGATGCTGATTTTTACCTTGTTCCAGCTAAAAACCTGAATATCGGGATGGTGCTGTGCCGCCTCTGCACAGATTGCGACTGCATTGGCAAATCCCATAGCAGAGAGAAAGTTTGCAAACTGGAAATGCTGCGTGATGGCGTTGCCGCTACGTTGCCATTTGGGGTGTTGTGCAAGATATTGCGGTATGTGCTCTTCACTGATCCGTGTTTGTTGTGCCATTCTGTTCTCCTGTGAATTTTTTGAACCCAATATTTGTATTATGCTTCTTTCAAGCGTTTTGCATTGTCAATCGCTTGGTCTTGCAACCCCCGGAGTGTTTGCAAATATGCCGTAACACTTTCTTTCTCAGGAATAAAGCCGTGCGTTTTTTCAATATCCATCACCATCAGTTCCACAAAAAGTGGGTCGAGTTGCATGGAAAGTGCCGACCATGCTTCCGCAAGGGATGTATCGGCGGTGTCATATTTCATGCGCTTGGCGTGTGAAATTTCACCGGTCGTCATGGAAAGAAAGCGCGAGAAAAATTTCTGAACAGTCTCCGTTTTTTCCTCACTCCCAAAAAGGCGTTTGGTTTCCACCACAAGTAATTCCACAAAAATTGTTTCAAACTCTTGAATCACGCTTGCCCATGCGTCTGAAAGCGCGGTTGAAAGATTCGCATTCTTTTTCTTGAGGCGCTCGGAGCAGATTTTTTCTGCACGAGTAAAAGCAGTGCCGGAAACGGCTATACGGTGCGAAAGATAATGCTTCAAAAGGTGGTCGCACTCGTCGGCGCTTTGCTCAAGGATGTTGAATTTTGCAAATTGCTTTTCGTTCAAGGTACCGCGCACTGCCGGAGCAAACATCTCCCAATGGATACCGTCGGTCAGGACAGCAATGCGAACGTTCTCAGCACCCGCGAGTTTGACGATTTTTTCCTGCTGTTCGCGTGTGCTGTCGTCCAGCGGCTTGATGA
Organism: uncultured bacterium; assembly: GCA_937899715.1. Lineage (GTDB taxonomy): Bacteria > Bacteroidota > Ignavibacteria > Kapaibacteriales > UBA4661 > PH2015. The sequence goes on from CALCNX010000030.1 coordinate 130,500, forward strand.
TATGCAGAAATATCATGCCGCTTGCAGGCGTTTGAAGGGCATAATCTACGGTAATACCGCCTGCGCTGTGGTCTGCTTGCACCTTTGAAATATCAAACGCATCCCAGCCGAGCAAATGCAGCACTTTCAGAATCACTGCTTGTTTGAGTTGAAGCACACTGTACGCCGCCATTGAGCGCGTATCGCTGTGAAGATTGCCGAGGAATGTTGCCAGTTGCGACATAAAATGCAGAAAATGGAGAATGAACAAAAATTATGAGTTGACGGACGATTGCAGAGGTTGCGAATGATTCACAGCGCGAGCGGCGTGCAAAAAATTCAATGCTGAAGTACGTGCTGCGTGGTCAAAGTCGCGGTCTTTCGATGCGTAAAGGATTGCCCGCGAAACGTTGATAAGCGCTGGAGCACCTGCATTTGCTGTAAGTGTGTCGGCAATATCACCGCCTTGAGCGCCCACGCCCGGAATGAGAAACATTGCTCCGGGCATACTCTGGCGCAATTCTGCAAGTTCTTGGGGGTGTGTTGCCCCGACTACAAAGCCCAGATTTCGTGCTTCTTGCGCCTGCGTCCATGCCATTGTGGATTGCATTACGGCGCGATAAAGCGGTTTGTGCCCAACGTCAAGGCGCTGGAAGTCGTGCGAACCCGCATTGGAAGTGAGTGCAAGCACAAATGTCATGCGGTCGTGATATTCCAAAAAGGGCGCAACGGAATCTTGTCCCATGTACGGTGCAACTGTGAGGGCATCGCAATCGTATGTGTCGTAGAATGCTTTTGCATATGCCTTCGAGGTATTGCCAATATCACCCCGCTTTGCGTCGGCAATGACAATGCACTCCGAGGGAATGGCATGGAGCGTACGCTCGAAGGCTATCCAGCCATCCAAGCCGTACTGTTCGTAAAATGCAAGATTGATTTTGTAAGCAACCGCGAGGTCGTGCGTGGAAGCAATAATACGCCGATTAAATTCCGAAATTGCATCTACATCCGACATAGAGCGCAAATGCGGTGGCATCTGCTCCAAGGTCGTATCTAAGCCGATGCACAGTACAGAATGTTTCTGAGCACGACCAAGATGATATTTTTGCCAAAAGCGCATGAATACTAGTACAGAGTTTGAATGGTAGAGTCCACGAAGCGTACACACGTGAAAGTACTCGCTGCTTAACTTAAAAAAAAATCGCTATTCACCGCATTTTTGCAGCGCTTGAAATTTTTTTCACGCATTATGTGACTTTTTATGAAGACGTGACTCTTACCCTTTAGATGCAGAAAATTATTGATGAAAAAGCACACTATGAGCCAAACGGACAACGATATATCACAAAAGCAAGAGCGATTTCTTCGACTTCTCAAGCCGAGCCACGACAGTTTGGCACGGTTTGCTCGTGCTATGACGAAATCGGGTGAAGAGGCGCGAGACCTCGTGAGCGATACGGTTGAGCAAGCGTTCAAGCATCTGGACTCGCTCAAAAGTGATGAAGCGTTTTTAAGCTGGCTTTTCACGATAGCCAGCCGAATTGAAAAGCGCCGAAGGTGGCGCGAGCGCATTTTTGAGCGCTTCGACCCCATTCTGCACGACGAAGCCGCAGAAACTATTGCCCGCAATCCCAATACCGATGCGCTCTACGATACACAAATTCTCTACGACGCACTCCAAAAACTGCCCTTTAAGCAGCGCGAAGCATTTACGCTTTTTGAAATTTCGGGCTTTTCGCTCCAAGAAATTCAAGAAATGCAAGGCGATTCGCTTTCTGCCGTGAAGATGCGTGTCGTCAGAGCACGTGAGGCGTTGCGCACTATGTTGGGCGATACTCATTCGCAAGAACGCGCGACGATTCACCACTTAACGAATCCCGCCGCCACAAATCAGCTAAGCATCTCGAAAGACAAAGCCTAAACCTCAAGCACATAGGCGTACAACGGACACACGATTCCCACTCCAACGACGATTTCAACGATTTTAATTATGAAAAAGCGCATTTCAAAACTAGACGACCTTGTCCACGCAGCCCGCAATGAAGCGCCCGTGGTCTCCTTCGAGGAGACCGCACGTCAGCTCAAGGCTCTGGCAGAAAAACGCCGTAAGCCGCTCTGGATGTGGCTTGCAGATGCGTGGGCGTTCCCCCTCCGCAAGCTGCAAGGGCTGCAAATGACTGATAGAATGTGGCTCGTACAGTCGCTAACACTTGTGCAGGAAATTATTGCAAACGGCATCGTGGCAAAAATTATACCGACAAACGGCGCGGCAGTGCGTGGTTTTGCCGGAGTGTGTGCAGTGGCGCTTATTCTCAGTACGTTTCCTTCGCTGATTCAGGATTCCTATTTTGCAGGTTTTGCAGGGCGATATTCTTCAAACACAGTACAAAAACAGCGTTCAAGCGATGATGTGCTATTGACCACCGACAAAACCAAGAATGGTCGTGGACTACAAGCCATAATGCGCATGAATACAGCCTCTGCCCGAGGACAATCGTCTGTGCAAACGCCTTCGGAGTCCGTGGCTGCGGCTCTGACGAGCGATTTTTCTTCTGACTCAGAAGTAATATCCCAGCAGGGCTTCCTAAACCAAACGCCTGAAAACAGCCCTACAACGGCAATGCGCCAAGAAGAACCAAACGTGAATGGTGTTGCTGCACCTCCTTCCAAAACGCCATCTGTGTTATACCGAACCCCGGAAAGTGCTTCAGCACGAGGCTCTTCTACGTTGGCTTCTGCCGCGCAGACTGAGCGCGCACCGCTGTTGAGCGAAGAGCCGACATTTTGGCAGCGAGTCTCGCTGGAAGCCCGCATGGCTGCTCGCACGGACTTAGCTTCACCATTGCCGTCGTCAATCCTTCCTGCGACTGAAACACAAATCCAAACACCGCTTCAAAACATTGCGCTGGGAATGTATGTTGCGCTCACTGAGCATCACACGGTCGGGGTAGAAGGCGGTAATGAGCCGTTTTTGACGGCGGTGCGTTTTAATTCAACATTCACAACGGCGAGAACTGATACCGGGAATGTGAACACATCGCTTTTGCCAAGTGGGACGACTCCCACCGTCAAACGAGACGAGTACCGTCAAGGTTCCACAAACCGCACGTGGTTTGGTGCAGCGTATCAGTATAATGCCGATGTGTGGGATGTCTTGGGTGGTGTGCAGCCGCTTGCCCGTCTTACGCTTGGTGGCGGCGAAATGGGCGCGGTAGGACGGACGCTCATTGGTGCGCGATTCATGGCAAAAGAGCATTTTTCACTGATGCTGGCGGGCGAAGGCGCTGCTGTGGCAAGCCAGCTACAAGGCGCATGGAATCTTACACCGCGATTGGGCGTAACGCTTGGTCTGTCGGTGAAGTTTTAATCTAATAATTTTTAATGCAACAATTTTTCCTCTCATTTCTCAAAGGACTTTTTCGATGAAAACCCCGAAAATACTTGTCTCCGGCATTATTCTTGCCAGTGCGCTGTGGTCATGTACCACGCCAATTACGCCTACTCCCACGCAAGTTCGTGCGCTTACGGCTGCCGAACAAAATGTTGCTGCGGCGAATGGCAATTTCGCACTGCGGCTTTTCCAAGAAGCAAGCCGCAAGGAAGGTAGTAAGAATACGTTTATCTCGCCACTAAGCTATATGCAGGCGTTGACCATGACTGCAAACGGTGCTGTCGGTGCCACACGCGATTCCATGTCTCGCGCCCTGCAAATAAGCGGTATCCCGATGCAGGACGTGAATGACGGTTCGCGTACGCTCACGGATTATCTGCTTGGACTTGACCCGAATGTGGAATTTCGTATTGCCAACGGAATTTGGTACAATCAGAAATTCACCATCGAACCGACATTTGTCAGCACCGTGAAACAGTCGTTTGGTGCGGAAATGCGCGGTATGGCGTTTGGGGCTGACCGCGTGAAGGATGACATCAACTCTTGGGTGGAACAAAAAACCAACAACCGCATTAAAAACCTGATTCAAAGCGAGTTCACGAGCGAAGACTTGATGTGTCTCGTGAATGCGGTCTATTTTAATGCTATGTGGAAAGCGCGGTTCGACCCTGCAAATACCAAAGATGAAACCTTTAAGCGTGAAGACGGTACGACGCTTACTTGCAAAATGATGAATCTCACGAAAGAAACCGACGTGCGGACGGCAGCACTAGGCAAAGCACGGCTTGTGGAAATTCCGTACAGCAACGGGCAATTTACCATGACAATTCTGCTTCCCAATGACGGCGAACGATTGGGAAATGTGATTCAATCGCTTACGCCAAGCGCATTCAATCAAGCGTTGCAAAGCATGAGTTCGACAGCAACGCTGATAGCAATGCCGAAATTCAGCATGGAAACTCGCTACGAAGAAACAAGTGGTCGCCCCCGCGAACTTCACGCACTCGGCATGGGGCTTGCATTCTCACAATTTGCTGACTTCTCAGCAATGTACCGTCCGCCCGTAACGGCAGCCATTAGTTTTGTCATTCACCAAACATTCTTGCAAGTGGATGAACGTGGCACCGAAGCGGCTGCGGCTACTGCGGTGGGCATTCGTCTCACTTCGGTTAGCCCGCAACCTGCGATTATCCGCTTCGACCGCCCCTTTGCATTTTTTATCCGAGAAAAAAGCACGAATATGGTTCTCTTTTCGGGTTCGCTGTATGAGCCAAAAATCTAGTTTAGCTAGCTACCTCTCTCCTCTCGCTTCCTCTCTGGTTCTTCTTTCCGATTCTCATTTGCTCTCCTGAGATTTTTTCATGATAGGTGTGCGTTATTAAGCCCTGTTTTGTTCGCGTAGAGCGGCGGAGCAGGGCTTATCCGCAATAGGTAACCGAAAGAATTGTCCCCGCCAGAGTCGCTGCTATCAGATAGATTGCCATGCAGCGCCACCGAAGCAATGCCGGGCTTAAATGCGCTTCGTAGCGCCACGCCTCAAGGCAATACGCATGATAGCCGCCCGCTATTGCCGGAGCTACCCCCAAGAGCAAGCGTGAAACACCACACGTTGGGTGATGAAGCGAGTGCAAGAAACCGGACACAATCAATATCATTCCGCCCAAGAGTAGTATCAGCGCGATACTGCGGTCAAGAGCCGCGAGACTTGACAGACGAAATTGCTCTTGCTGGAATGATGTGTGAGGCAGTGTTTTCGGTAGCGAGTGCAGCGTTTTCTCTGATGCGATACTGAGTGAAGTCATAATGTGCTGTTAGAGCTTGTTTGAAAAGTCGGAAAGTAGGTAAAAAAAGCGGGCAAAGCCCGAA
>CALCNX010000031.1 GCA_937899715.1 uncultured bacterium
GCGTTTTGTTCCCATCCAACCCCACCGTCACGTTCTCGTCCACTACCACCGTTGCCGACATCAACACCGGAAACTCTACCGGACTGCTTGAGCGCATTGTGCCGCTTCCCGAATACTCCACTCGTGCGAGTGCCGAACCATATGAAACAGTCGTTCCTGTGAGTGTGCCCGTACCGTCTAAAAGCAACGTTGCACCCGTCGTGGTCGTGCCGCGTACCGTTACCGTGCCGTTATTGATGAGGGTTACGCCGTTGGCAATACCAAGAACAGACGGGGTGTCTACCACGATTTCTGCGCCCGCGCCCAGCGTCATATTGCTTTGCACCGTGGCGATGGTCGTCGATATACCACTCTCATTGCCCATGACGATAAAATGTGTACCTGCCGTCAGGAATATCCCCGCACTAGGCGCAGCCGTACCGCCTGTTGGGTTATCGAACCAGTTCAAATAACTACTTGCGTCGCCGGAGCGGTAGTAGTAGTTAGCGCTTACCACCGTCACATTTACCGCACCAACGACGGTTTCCGAAAAGCCGTAGGAATCGGTCACAGTTACGGTCAGGGACTGCGAAATGGGCGTGTTAATGGCCGGGTTCGGTACGTTGGTCGGACCCACCAAATACGGACTGCCTGACCATTGGTAGGTCAGCGTTCCAGTACCACCGTTCACCGTTGGCGGTGTCAGTACGGTGTTGGTGTTGGGAGTGACGAGCTGCGTTCCGATTGTCATACGCGGACGATACCGCACCGTTACAGACTTGTCGTCGGTAGTCGTGCCATCGCTGGCGCGGTAGCTGAAGGTGTCAGTTACATTCAGCGCAATGGGACTGGTGAGGTTCGTGAAGGTTATTGCGGGTGCAGCGAGGACGTTTGTGCCAAGACTTGGTGCCGTCAGTGGTGGTAAAGGAGCAATAGCATACGTTGGCAAACCAATAGCCACCGTTGCTGGCAGTGTTGCGCTGGTTGTGCCACCAAGCGTGGGTTCAGCGATGATGCTCACAGGCGCGAAGCTCTGCACTACTGTTGGCGTGTTTACAAGGGTGGCATTGTAGGCGGCTCCGGCTGCGGAGGAATTGTTTGCTGTTCCGCCACCGTATTCATTCAGTTTCCAATAGCCGACGAGGTTTGACCAGTTCGGATGTCCGAGTGGCGGTGCGCCCGCAGCGATTTCCAAGCCTTTGTAGAAGTTGATGGTGCTTTGGGGAAGAGCCACGTTCCACAGGCGTACTTCGTCTATCTCGCCTTGCCACGGCTCCGGGGAGGTAGGTGCCCAGCCGATATGCACCTCTCCGCCCGTTGCCGGACCTACGCCATAGGGAATCGGTGCTCCAACTTGAAGTCCGTTGACGTAGAGCGTTACCGCCGCACCGGTCAGGCTCACGGCAATGTGATACTGTTGATTTTGTACAAATGGGTAGGGAATGTAAATAGCGGATGCCCCATTCCAGATTGCCAGACTACTATAATCGCCGCGAATATGAAAACTGTATCGTGTTGTGCCCACGCCGTCACGAATAGCGAGAATACATGGATTTGCAGGAGGTGCGCCCGGCACCCACGTCGGGCGTATCCATGCTTCCAGCGTTCCGGCTGCGATGTCGAATGCGGGGTTGGTTACCGTTACGTCTTGATTGGTACCATTGAACGACAGCGCATTGCCAAAGCCTGCACGAGCAGGCGAGTTTTGGTTGAGCAGAATTGTAACATTATTCGATCCAGAATTTCCCGCCGCAATATCTACATCGCCATCGCCGTCCACATCACCAAAGACAACAGCATAAGGATTTGTTCCAACTGCAAACGGTGAACCGATTGCCGGAGTAAAGGCAGCAGCACCATTATTCATTAAGACCGTAACGTTATCCGAGGTGAGGTTTCCCGTTGCAAGATCAAGTGTTCCATTTCCATTCGCATCGCCAAACGCAACCGACCAAGGCTGCGTACCTGTGGCAAAGGGAGAACCTGCTGTGGGTGCAAAGAATCCGGTGCCGTTATTGAGAAGTACCGATGCGTTGTTGCTGCCACTATTGGCAGTCGCAATATCCACATCACCGTCGCCATCTACGTCACCCATCGTAACACAAACGGCATTCGTCCCACCGGTTGCAAAAGGCGAGCCCAGTCTTGTCGAAAATGTGCCATTACCGCTATTGAGCAGAATCGACACATCATGTGAGAATTGGTTGGCAAGCGCGGCATCTAGGTCACCATCGCCGTCCACATCGCCCAATGCGACATGGATAGGTGAGGTTCCGCCACTGGCAAAAGGAGAGCCGGGAGCAGCAGAAAATATGCCGTTACCGTTATTGAGCATGATAGCGAGAGAAGACGTACCACTAATGGACGTAGCAATATCCATGTCTCCGTCGGCATCCACGTCGCCAAGAGCAACTCCCTGAATGGCTGCGCCCACTGCAAAGGGCGAACCGACAACAGGTGCAAACGTCCCCAGCCCATTGTTCCGAAGCACGGTAATATTACTCGATACTTGATTGACAATAACGAGATCAACATCATTGTCATTGTCTAGATCGCCAAAAGCAATGGCAACAGGGTTTGTTCCTGCACCGACCGTCGAAGCCATCGTATATGTACCAGAGCCATTATTCACGAATATGCTTGCGGTAGCAGAGCCAAAGTTTGCCGCTGCCATATCAAGGTCGCCATCGCCGTCCACATCTCCAAAGGCAACGGTGTATGGCGTTGTACCTGCTGTAAAAGGTGAGCCTGCTGATTGAACGGGGAATGTTGCCGGTCCCGCGCCTGCTTGAGCGCGGAAGCTCATCACAAATGGGCGCGTTGGCACTCCAAGGGCGCTGTGCGCGTGAGTAACGCTCACAAACACCTGCTCACCCAGACGGAAGGGTACGGCTGGCGTAAGGGTTGCGTTTGCTGCTCCTGTCGTGTAAGTGGCGATGTTCCGCAATCCCGTGAAACCGCCCCACACCTTGAAACTGTTCGCTGAAGCGGTTGCGGCAGTAACGTTCTGTGCAAACGGTACAACAATCGTTGTGGCAACAGGCGCGTTCGTGCTGTTGAACGTCGGTGTAACGGGTGGCACACCGAAGGGGAAGGTGTTGTTGACCACGTTTTGGAAGGGTGCATTGCGCAAAAAGGCGAACTGCAATCCCGCCGCCGCAATATAGTCGAGGTCGCCGTCATTGTCCACATCGCCCGCAACACCGATCACCCCGCTTGTGGGATTGGGGAATATACGGTGCGGAGCAAAAGCAAGTGTTCCGGGTACGGTGTTGGTATTTTGGCTGAAATACGGAATACCACCAGCATAATTGAGAATGTCAATCAGTCCGTCGCCATTAAAATCACCCATGGAGAGAACTATCGGAGCATTACCCGCAAACGGCACACCCGTAAAGACTCCCGCTCCGTTGTTTTGATAGACTGTCATTCCGCCTGCGTTCAGTCCGGTTGGCAGAATATCCACATCGCCGTCGTTATCGAAATCGGTGGTAAGAAGTACGCCATAGAGTGTTGTGTAGGTCGTCGGAACGTTTGTTTGTGAGAATACACCTGTGCCGTTGTTAGCGAAGATATGCAGACTCACGTTGGTATTGACGGCAATGTCTATATCGCCGTCGTTGTCAAAGTCATCGGCGCTGATACCTGCGGCATTGGGTGTGCCAATTGCATACGGCGATGAGGGAGCAGCTGCAAAGCCACCCAAACCATTACCGAAATACACAAAGAGCTGCCCGCCGCCATAGCCCGTTGCTGCAATGTCCATATTTGCGTCGCCATTAAAATCTCCTACCGTAACGTCGAACGCCGAAAACGCAGGCAATATCGCGCCTACGTTCATTGTCGTTCCGACATTGTTGATAAATGTTTCAATCGTTCCGCTCAGAATGTTGCCCACTGCCACATCAGGTCTGCCGTCGTTGTTGAAATCCGCAATTGCCAAGCCGCGTCCTTGCGGCGTTCCACCGGAAAGCGTTGCATTGTACCATGGAGCAAAATTCCCCGCGCCATCGCCAGTGAAAATCCGCATTGAACCTGTGGGCGAATCACCCGTACTCAAGGCAACGTCAAGATTCGCATCATTATCAAAATAACCAACCTTTACGCCCCACACAGTAGATGGCGTTGGAGTGAGAGACGTTTGGGTGAACGTTGCCGGACCCACGCCAGCCCGTCCGATGAAACTTGACACGTGGGGCGTGGTCATAAAGCCGGCAGCACTGGAAGTCCCTGTTGCTGTTACCGTCGTCATGACGCGCTCACCCGGGCGCGTGTTCATACCCGCTTGCGTAGCAACATTCGCCGCAAACGTCGGCGCAGTCAAATTCCGTCCCGTAAAGCTGTTCCACGTCCGCATTCCGAGTGCGGTCAGCGTTTGCGAGAAGGTGATGGCAACATTGCTTGTCAGTGGCGTAGCAGATGGGTTGTTCCGCGTCGGCGAGAGTGCCGTTATCACCGGCGGAGCAGCAGCGCCGCCAATGGCGTAAAACACCGTTCCCGGATTTAAGGTTGTATAAGGTGTATTGTTACTGATGGTTGGCGCAGCTACGGTTGAGAGCGTGTTCCCATTAATGCCGGAGTACGTGCCGTTGGATGCAGCCGCCTCTCCAATGCGGTTTGTGCCGACAAGCCCAGGAGTGTTGCGGGTGAAGGTCAGTGTAGCATTGCTCAGTGCGAACCCGCCCAAGAATGTTCGCCAATACTCCGTCGTCGAAAGTGTTCCCGCACCAATCACACCCGTTTCCGTTCCGCCCGATGCCGCCAAAAACGGCTCGACCTCATAAATCGGACTTGCCGCCGATGAGGCAAAGTTCATGGAAGCGGGAAGATACGTCGTTGCCGTGCCACCGCCAACAGGAAAGGCAAATGAACCGCCTGCCATCGCCATCACACGCCGAAGCGCTCCGGCAATGTGCGATGCCGCGCTTCCGCCCGTGATAGCACCAATGCTTGGGTCTTGGACAAACACTACATTCGCAGGGGTGGATTTGATGTAGCCTTGCGTGAGCGTGAGTGCGCTTGCCGACAACAAATTGAGCGGAGAGCCGAGTGTCATCGTTGCTCCCGCACGGTTCATCGTTACTGTTCCCAAGCCACCCACGCCAAAGAGTGCGCTGCCGTTGATGTTCCCGCTGCCCGTTATTGTTAGTGCCGATGTCGCATTACCATTGATTGTACCGCCCGCAAACGTAATCACACCGTTCGGCTGAAGCGTCCGCCCGCTAATGTCAAGCGAGCCGGCTTGCATGGTGAATGTTCCTGTAATTTGCCGATTGGCATGAAGCGTCACACCGCCCGTATTATTCATCGTTACTGAGCCGGGCATTGGTCCGGGAAACTCAATCGCACTTGTTGAGCGGGCAACCGTTCCGGCGTACTCCAACGTGGCGGTTGTTCCCCAGTAGGTAACGGGATTACCTGCAATCGCGCCTGTTCCTTGAAGTTGGAGTTTTGCGCCTGCTACCGTCGCTCCTGACACATTCAAAAAGCCGTTGTTGGTAATGGTAATGCCGTTTGCGACTGCCAAGACTGACGGCGTTGTTACGTGTAGACTAACGTTTGCTCCAAGCGTAAACGATGTGTTCACCGTTGCCGTTGTTGTCAGACCCACGGGATTGCTGCCCATAACATAGAAGTCCGTTGCGGGGCTTGAGAACGACGTTGCAGCCATACCACCACCCCACGGCAGCGAGTTCCAACTCGACGGCAAACCCGCATCGCCGCCTTGGTAGTAGTACGTTGTGGGAATAGGCGCGTTCAGAAAAACAGTCATCTGAGCGATATTGTTGTAATTACCAACGAGGTCAATATCGCCGTCATTGTCCACATCCGCTGCCGCCAGACCCATTAGTTGCGAGCCTGCACCGCCCGCTGCCGGATACGACACCACAGGATTGAATGCTGTCGCGCCGCCGTTCCGCAAGAGAATACACAAGGTATTATTCCCGGAACCGGCAGCAGCAATATCAAGATTACCATCGCCGTTAAAATCTGCCGCTACAATATCATATGGAGCCGTTCCCGCACCTGTAGAATACGTGCCTTCTAAGGTAAAGGTTCCGTCGCCCACACCGCGTAAGACCACGATATTACTCGAAAAAGAGTCCGAAACGGAAATGTCGAGTTTTCCGTCGTTATTGTAATCAGCAACGGAGAGCTTGATTAGATTGGTACTGCCCGAAGAAAATGCGGTTAGAGGCGTAAACGTACCTGTACCACTTCCCAAGAATACTTGCAGTGTACCCGGGGTACCATCCATACCGACAATATCCATCGCACCGTCACCGTTAACATCGCCTGCAGCAATATCACTCGCGCTACTGATTGTACCTGCGAGAATCGGTGCTTGGAATGTTCCGTCACCGTTGCCAAAAAGCAAGTTCACGGCTCCGCTGGTCAAGCGTACAGCAATATCCATATTTCCGTCTGCATTGAAGTCTGCAACGGCATTACTCAGATTGTTGCCGCCAACACTGATGTTCGACGGCGTGAAGCTCAAACCGGCACCTTTGATACAAACCGTTAAAAAAGTTGTTGACCCGGAATTCCCTACAGCATAATCAAGTTTCCCGTCATTGTTGAAGTCGGCAGTGATAACTTCACGAGGAGCTGCGGCTGTCGTATATGGCGTTTGCGCAGTCATAGCACCGCCTCCCGTACCAAAGAACACCGAAGAATTTATCCCACCTATGTTACTTGTAACAACATCTATATTACCGTCGCCATCAAAATCGCCCGTTACAATGGATCGTCCGGTATTGGCAGTGGGATAGGAAACAAGCTGTACAAATGTTCCCACGCCCGGACCCGATGCTGCCACACGGTAATCAAACGTGAGCGGACGCACACGAATACCAACGCTGTTATTCGGAGCGGTAACGCTACTGGAAGCGTTTGTTACTGTTACACTCACTATTTCGCCCGGACGGAAGGCTGTGCTTGGCGTGAAGCTCATTGTTGCTCCGGCACCACTAAATGTGCCGAGCGGTGAGAAACCTGTTGCCCTTGTGCGGCTTCCTGTCTGACTTCCCTGAACTTGGAAGAGTTGTTGCGCAGGTGGAACGGTAAAGGTCGCACTTGTAAGATTTTGCAAGAAAGTAATTGTCGGTGCTGCGCCAGCGGCAGCGATGTTCGGATTAGTCGCAGCATTATTGCCATTGCTGGGCGGGGCAATGCTGCTGAGTGTAGGTTGGATACCGTATTTCATCACGTGGACACCATTTCCTGCGGTGCTGGTAATGGCAATATCAAGGTCGTTGTCGTTGTCAATGTCGGCGGCGGCGAGGAAGTCAGGATTTGGGATGGTCATCAGCAGCGTCGGTGCGGCAAAGGTTCCCGCATTATTTTTCGAGTACACCACTCGCCCTGCAACGCCTTCGGTCATAACCGCATCAAGGTAGGTGTCGCCATCAACATCAAACAATGCAACATCCACCGCCCATGCACCCAGCGTGAGCGTTTGCGAGGGAAGAGCAGGAAATGGTGTCGCAAACGTACCGTTATTCAGGAAAACATACACATTCGACGGACCGCCACGCACAACGACTAAATCCATGCGTTGATCATTGTTCACATCCGCAATACGCACACTACGCGCATCTGAACCAAAAACCAGTGTTTGACCCGCGTAGAACGTTCCTGTGCCGTTATTGATAAGCGTAAAAATTTCTCCTGCGTTCCAGCGTGTGTAGGCAATATCTATATCGCCATCGCCGTCCAAGTCGCCTGTATCTACACCGTAGATATTCGGTGAACTTGCTGTTTGCTGCACGGCAAGCGTCCCACCGCCTGTGTTGCGGAGAACGGCATAGTTACCATTCACGAACGTACCGCCACAGGCTACCGCTACGTCCATATTCCCGTCGGCATCAAAATCCGCCGGAGCGATATCGTAGATGTTACTTGCTGCAACGCCAATACTCGTGAGGGGAGCGAGTGCGGTAAATACGCCCAAGCCGTTATTCGTGAACACACGCACGGTGCGGGTGTTGTTGTCGTAGCCGCCGATAATATCTGGCGAATTGTCGTTGTTCATATCCGCAACGGCAAGCCCAAAAAATGGCGTTCCCCCGGAACCCGCAATCATTCCCGCCGACGTGAACACACCCGAAGCAGAACCTGTGAACAGCTCAATACCACCTGTACCGGAGACTGCCATATCCATAAACGCATCGGCATTAAACCGTGCATAGACTACGCGCTTGGCTGCGGTACTTGGAACGGCGGTGGTGGGGTGAAACGCACCCGTCGCGTTGCCCGAAGCTGTACGGAAACTTGTCACAAAGGGACGTGTATTCGTACCACCCGAACTTTGGGCATTCGTAACACTTACAAAGACGCGCTCTCCGGCGAGGAAGTCCGTCCCGGGATTCACCGTTGCCGTCGCGCCTGCCGCTGTGAATGTTGTTCCGGCAGGAAGCCTCGCACCCGTCATCAAACCTTGTACTCGGAAGTTTGGTGCTGTTACCGTTCCGGCGTTGAGATTAGCAGAAAAAGGAATCGTAATGTTCGTTGTAAGCCCAGCGTTCATGGTGTTGAAGGCAGGCGTAGTCGGCGGATAGGGCATTCCAAAGGGCGCAATATTATTCTGAACGTTCATCGCCACAGTATTCGCCAGCACCGAGACGCTATTACCAGCATCGTTTGCCGTAACAACATCCAAATCGCCGTCGCCATCCACATCGCCGACGGTGGCAAAGCGTGCTGCACCAATACCGGGCAGACCCGCAGAAAACGGCGCCCCCGCAGATGTTGCCGAAAAATCACCCGAACCATTGTTCAAGCGTACAGCAACATCGCTTCCACCAACATAATTTGCCATCACCGCATCAAGATCGTTATCGCCATCCACATCGGCGAAGTTCATACTATACAGCGAACCCGTTGCAGAATAGGGCGAACCGGGCGCAGAGGTCGCAAATCCGCCACTTCCATCATTGATACGCATAACAAGTTGCGGTGTTGGAAACTGACACGTAACCCCCAAATCAAGGTAGCCATCACCGTTCACATCAGCCAGAGCCAGGCTTGGAACAGAACTTGGCATCGTGTAGGACGTTGCTGCCGAAAACAAACCTCCTCCGCTATTGAAGCGAACATTTACATTGTATGTAGCAACATCTCCCGACACTAAGTCGAGGTCGCCATCATTGTCCACATCGCCCAGAGCAGCGCAATACACATTGCCTTGAGAATACGTCGCACCACCACCAAATGCCCCTGTTCCTGCGCCCCAGAGGATATAGACGAGTCCGGCAGTCTGGCAGGGAACGGCAATATCCAAAAAGCCGTCGCCGTTCACATCGCCAAAGACTATATTCCGTGCGCCTGCGCCGACAGCAATCGGTGAGCCGGGCGCAACCGTAGAAAAGTTACCGCTGCCGTTATTGAGCCGAACATGGATACTTGAGCCTGCCGCAATCGCCAAGTCAAGGTCGCCATCGTTATCTACATCGCCGAAGGAAAGTCCTTGCGCGGATGCTATGGTAAAGGGTGAACCTGCTACTAGTGTGGTAAAGTCGCCTGAGCCATTATTGAGCCTAACGTAGAAACCGCCCGTACCACCGACAAACGAACTCGCCATATCCAAATCACCGTCGCCATCCACATCGCCGAGCGCAGTAAACCATGCCTGCGTTCCGGCAGCATAAGGAGAGTTTGCCATCGGATAGAACGTTCCCGGTCCCACCCCCGCTTGTGTGCGGAAGCCATAGACCTGCGGACGCGCCGCTATGCCGACGCTTCCCGGCAAACTCGTCTGCGCATTCGTAACCGTTACCCACACCTGTTCGCCCGGACGGAATGCCGTTGTCGGCGCAAGACTCGGCGTTGCCGTGCCCCCGCCCGAATACGTGCCTGCCTTCAAGCCCGTGAAACCGCCCCATACCTTGAACGCGTTCACCGATGCCGTGCCCGTCGTCATTGTTTGGGTGAAGGTTGGGGAAATTGCCGCGCCGACAGCTGCGGTGTTGACGTTGCGGGCGGGAGCAAGCGTCGTCAAAAGAGGCTGAATGCCGTTTTTGTACACATACAATGCGTTGGTGCCATACCTGATGCGCAGAAGATCCAAATCTCCATCTCCGTCCATATCGGCAAATTTCAATGAATGATCGGCAACACTTGACGGATTCCTCGTCAAAACACCAAAACTTCCCAAACCATTGTTCAGACGAACCATTACGTCGCCCGTGTTACCGCCGTCGTTAGCGACCAAATCAAGGCTTCCGTCACCATTAACATCGGCAAATTGTACGGATATTGAACCAGTTCCTGTCGGGTAGGAGGTTGCCGCTCCGTACGTCCCGTCGCCGTTATTCAAGCGGACTTCTACGGTACTTCCTCCAAACCATGGTGATGAGGCAATATCCACATAACCGTCATTGTTGATGTCCCCCAATGTTATGAATGATTGCGCTCCGGGTGTAGTATAAGTTCCTAATGAACTGAGCACGCCTGTTCCGTCGTTTCGGAATACTGCAAACTGACCAAGAGCAGAAAGCTGTGTAATGAGGTCAATATCACCGTCGTTGTCCACATCTTGCATAAAAATTAGACGAGGATTGCTTCCTGCGCCTGTACTATAATTAACCCCGGCGGCAAACGTTCCGTTACCGTTGTTTCGGAACACCGTAAAATTATTTCCGAAGGTGTTGGTTGCGACAATATCAAGATACCCGTCGGCATTCACATCCGCAGCAGCAACGTTTGTCGGTGCGGCTCCCGATGGGTATGTTGTCGGCGCACCAAATACCCCACTACCGTTGTTGAACAGCACGCTTACATTGCCTGCGCCACCAAAGTTTGCAACGGCGAGGTCGAGATCGCCGTCATTGTCGAAATCAGCCGGAGCCACATATTCGCACGTTGTCCCGCCCGAAGGATAGTTCACGGGGGCGGCAAATGTTCCGATGCCGGTGTTGATAAGAATTGATACTTGATTTGTAACCTGATTAGGAGTAATGACATCAATAAATCCGTCATTGTTCAGGTCTGCCGTAAAGAAATCGTTAGGCGTGGAAGCATATCCGAAATTTACGGCGGGATAAAACGTCCCCGGTCCCGCACCCGCCCGCGTGCGGAAGCCCATCACAAACGGGCGTGTCGGCGAAAGCGACGTACTTTGCGCGTGCGTTACACTCACCCACACTTGTTCGCCCACGTTGAAGTTTGCCGTTGTGGTAAAATTCATCGTTGCGCCTGCGCCGGAAAAACCTACGCCCGAACGATACCCGCTCGACGTTGTGCCGTGCACTTTCATCACGTCGCGGGCGTTCGGACTTGCGCCATTGGTGAAGGTGGCTGCTGTGGCTGTTTGCGAGAAAGTAATGCTAATGCCCGTCGGAACGGTATTCATCGGCACCGTCATGGGTGAACCCGCCGGCGTACCGTAATTCATCGTGTTCATTTGCGGCGTGGTCGTCGGACGCGGCGTGAAGGGCGGGAGATTGCCCAAGACGTTTTGTGGTGGCGGAATTACTGCTCCGACGGCAAAATACGTCGGTGCGGCGAGGGCGCTCGCCACGGTGCGCGTGAGCGTCGGCGGCACGGGTACGCTGTTATAGGTGTTTGCGCCGTTGGAAGCGTAGGCTCCAGCAAGCACGGTCGAAGAGCCGATGAGATTTGTTGCTGTCAAGCCTGTTTTGCCCACTTGCATGAAGCCGCTCGTGAACGTTCCTGCCGAGACGCTTGCTTGCCAGTATTCGGTTCCAGAAAGTGAACCTGCGAGGATTGTCGTACCATCTGCCGAGCCGCCACTCCCCGCGTTGAACACTTCGGCTTGCACCGTTGCACCGCCCACCGTCGTTGGGTCTTGAATGGCAAAGGGCAAATACACTCCGCCTTTGGCAACGGGAAAGAGCCACGTGCCTGCCGTTGGTCCGCCGACTGGCATTGCGCGGCGCATGGGACCACTGACAAAGCCGGTGGAATTTTGCGTCAACGCGGTGGAAGCAGTATTTGCCACCGTCAGGATGTTTACTGCCGTTGTTCTGAGCGGACCGCCAATGTCTATTGTCCCTGTGGCACCGATGGTGCGCGGCGAGGCAAGCGTAATGTCGGGTCCACCGCTGTAAATATTCACCTTGCCGTTCATGGTGGCGGGCCATTCCAATCCGGCAGTGAGGACGGGTGCGCCGTTACCGTAGCGCAATTCACTTCCTGCGACGTACGTAGGGGAAGCGGTCTTTACAAATGGAAATTGGTTGACATCAAATATCGTTAAGACTGCAGTGCTTTGAATCGTGAGTGTACCGTTATTGTCGAGAACCATATTACTTCCAATCACCATTTCTGCTCCCGCATTCACTGTGTGAGCGCCCACGGGGAGCGTCAGCGCAACGGGACTTGCTGCAAAACCTGCCCAGAATTGTCCGGATTGGAGGGTGAAATTACCACCTGCGCCAAGCGTCAGCACGGAACTGAGCGTCCATGTCCGACCGGCTCCCGGGTTAATCGTCAGGTCAGCACAGACGGTGATAGCAGGTTTTGCGCCTTGTGCCAGAAGATTCATGGCTCCACCGGCAGCGAGCGCACCAAAGACGTAGTTGGCAAGACCATTGTAGGTGACTGTTCCCGTCAGCTGAATCGAACCCGTCGCGGCGCTTGTGCCATTGATGCCCTGCACGTTTGAGGTTTGAAAGGTGCCGCCTGATTGCAAATCAAAATTGCCTGCGCCGGTGAGAGCAAACGTTGCGGCATCGAAGGTACCACCGCTTGCCACGCGCAGAGTTGCGCCTGCCCCAACAACACGATTCGCCGCCAAGGGTGCGGTGCGACCGCTTGGAACGATGAAGGTATTGCCGGAAACGGAAAAATCTGCTCCTACTGCCGGAGTGCCACCGCCCGCCAACAGCGAGTTCCAGTTTGCAGCGTTGTTGGCATTACCGGATTGATAATAAAACGTAGTAATCGGCACCGACGTTCCGACGGCAAAATACGTTGGGGCGGCGAGGTTGTCGGTGACGGTTCGCGTGAGCGTGGGCGGTGTTGCCGCGCCGTTATAGGTGTTGACTCCGGTGGAAAAATACGTACCGCCAACGACAGTGCTAGAGCCAATACTATTCGTTCCAACGAGCCCTGTCCGCCCGACCTGTACCAAGCCGCTATTGAATCCGCCTGACACTTCTTGCACGCGCCAGTAATACGCACCAAGTGCCCCAGACATGGAAGAGCCGTCGGTAACGCCGCCCGACGAAACATTATACGCTTCCACCTCAATAGTCGAACCGCCGGTGGTGTTGGGGCTCACAACGGCAAGCGGCATATACACTCCGCCTTTGCTCACAGGAAAAAGCCACGTGCCTGCACCCGCTCCGGTAGGAAGGATGCGGCGCATAGGACCAATGATTTCACCATTATTGCCTTGTCCAACTGCGGCGGCTGCGGTGTTCGCTACGGTCAGCATGGCTCCGGCACTGCTCGAAAACGTCCCGTCCACTAAAATCGTCCCGTTCAGGGTTGTATTAGCGCCAAGCGAGATAGGTCCTGTCGTTGTTGGACCGGTATAGATATTGCCATTCATCGTTGTTGGCAGTTCCAAGCCTGTTGTTCGTGCTGACGATGTCGCTAAGTATTGGAGTGTACCGCCTGCAAGATAGTTAATAGCCGTACCGGTGACGATTGCGGGATTGATGGGATTGTAGATAGTAACTCTCGCACCATTTTGCACGGTTAAGCCGCCATTATTTGCCAACACGCCACCGCCATTAAATAATAATTCTCCGCCCGTCTGGATGGTGCTTCCGGCACCGGTCAGGGTTAATGTGCCAAAGAGTTGGATATTACCGGCATTTTGAACAATAAGGCTTCCGCTCAGATTCACCGGACCATCATACCACCATTCGCCACCTGCTGCCACTGCTTGCACGGTGATACTGCCTGCTGCAGTAATCGCCTGTTTATTGCCGGAAAGGTCTTGAAAACGATTTGCGGCAATGGCGGACACACTCCCGAATATATAATTCGCTGTAGCAGCATAACTTACGGTAACAGTTGCGGGGGTTGCGGCGGTAATTTGAATAGAGCCGGAAAGGTTATCAGCACCATTTATTCCGCCGGTATTACTGGTTTGCAAGGTTCCGCCACCGAGCAACGTAAAGGAGCTGGTATTACCAGCGAGCTGTACGCCAAAGGTTCCAACATTTACTGCCCCCCCCGACTGCACACTCAGCGTAACGCCGCCTGCGCCCGTACCAAAGGCAAGATTGCCAGTGAGCGTAGCAGTGCGTCCGGTGGGAATAATAAAGCTATCCCCATTGGTGATAAAGTCTCCAGCGTTTGTGCCACCGCCACCAATAAGTGTATTCCAACTGCTGGGAAGATTTGGATTGGGGCTACCGGTTTTGTAGTAGTAGGTAGCAGCAAGGGCGTTCTGGGCTGAGACCACGACCAATATACATAGTAGCACTTTGTGAGAAAAATACTGAAACACTGATTTTACTACAAAACGAAGGCTACTACAAGAAGTGCGAATAACTAACATAATGGTACACCAAAGAAGAAGGAAATAAAGATTCAAAGGGCGAGAAACATTGTTACCAAGCGAGATTTATCATGATGACCTATGCTGCACGGGTAATATGACTATACAACTCCGGCACGCCAACCATTGCGACAATACTATTGCCTTCTAAGAGCGCTTCTCCCACGCAACCGTACTGCTCCTCGTGTTCTCGGAGGCTGTGTGCGAGTGGAATTGGCTGTCCGGCATTGGTCGTTGCTCGCAAGAAATGGGTGAGCGTATATCGTATGCGTTCAAGCGCCTGCTCAATATTCTTGCCTGTAGCAACGCAGCCCGGCACGTCCGGCACAAAAGCGCCGTAACTGCCGTTTCTGGGCAAGTCGTAGTATTCGATGATGACAACATAGGTCTGCATAACGCAAAAGTACAACGCCCCAATTATATCACGAAGAAAAATTGGGTGAACGGTAAATAAAATGGGTAAGAGGTAAATAAAATGGGTAAGAGGTAAATAAAATCTTTTACTCACGGGGGACGGAACTATAGTGCTTCCCTCTAGGAGGTAAGGAATTCCCACACAACTTTGCGCACCCGACGTGAATACGGCATAAACGGATGGAAATGCAAACCGACATTGTGCGTTTCCACGCCTTGCCATTGGGCGCTTCTGGGCGGAACAATCATTGTATCGCTTGGGGTGTAGAGTGCCATGCGTGGGAGACCGTCTAGGGTATGTTCTGTTTCGTGTAGGTGTCGTAAAAATGCGCTTCCGGGGCGCATATCGGCGCAACCCGGAAAATAGCGGCGGGGCATTCCGAATGCCATAATGCTGCCACTGTGTGGGCTGCCAATAGCCACAAAACGCTCCACGCGGTCTCTGCCGCCCAGCGCTTGGAGGTAGTGCCGCGCTACGATTCCACCCATGCTGAAGCCGACCAAGAGGCATTGTTCGCCCGCCGGAACGCTACTTTCTACAACTGCCTGAATTTGTTCCGCCAGTTCGCTCAGGCTTGCACGACCATCGGCACGAGTGAGACTTGGCGCATGAGGTATGAAGCCGTAGTTGCGAGCATCGCGCACCATGAGCGCAAAGACTCTACCGGTATTGAAAATACCATGAACAAAAACAATATGCTTTGGTGAAGTGGTCATAGTAGTTCAAACGAGGCAGAATACTGTTTATTGCGCCAAAAAGGTTGGTAAAATGTGTTTGGAAAGGACACCGATGTATCATTCGCAGAAATCAAACGTGGGAATTTCCACATTTAGCCGTATTTTTGAGCGCTTTGTTCCAATAATTTTTCTTCTGCCTCACGCATGGTAACAATCGTCGGTCATAACAACGGAAAACTCAAGCAGCTCACTATACGAGAGCTGTGCATCTTGCAGACGGAACCGGACTTCAAAGATTGGACAATCTGGGTGGATATGAATAATCCTACCGAACAAGAAGAAGAGACTGTGCTTATTCAGATGTTTCTTTTTCATCACTTGGCTGTGGAGGATTGCCAACGAGAGCGTGTCCAGCCGGAGGAAGGCGATCACTTCCCGAAGGTGGAAGATTACAGCGATTATCTGTACGTCATTTTCAATCCGGTAGATATTCCGCTTGGTGCGAGGATTCACGCTTCAAATGACGATGATGAGGAAGACCCGCCGCTTAGTATCAACTTTCGTACCCGCCAGCTGAATGCCTTTTTGGGTGAAAATTATATCGTTACCCACCACTACGAGCCTTCGATGGCGGTGGAATACACGATGCAACTCTGCTGGAAAAATCAGAATATTTTGGGGCGTGGACCGGATTATCTTTTTCATATCATCATTGACCAAATTGTTGACCACTACGCGCCCGTGATGGAGTATTTCGATGATGTGCTGGAAGAGGCAGAAAACCGAGTGATGGCAACAAACAGTTCCGATTTGCTGGTACAGATTCTGCGTCTTAAAAAATCAATGCAGCGCTTTAAGCGCATCACGACGTACCAACGTGAGATTTTGAGTCGCTTGGCACGAGGCGAGTTTGAACTTGTCTCCACGGAGGAAATGGCATATTACCGCAACGTGTACGACCATTTGGTGCGTATTGTGGACGTTGCCGAATCGTATCGTGATATTATCAATGGGCTAGTGGATGCACATTTGTCGGTAACATCGAACCGCATGAATTCGATTATGAAGGTGCTGACGATGATGTCCACAATTTTCCTGCCACTGACGCTGATCACTGGTCTGTATGGGATGAATTTTGATGTTATGCCGGAATTACGCTGGAAATATGGATATTTCTTTGTGCTGGCGTTACTGGTAACAGTCGCTGGCGGTATGCTTCTCTATTTCCGCAAAAAAGGTTGGTTAGATTAACAAATGGTACTTCGTATAAAAGCACTTTCTGCCGAACGGCAAAGATCCCGCCACGAACAAGTATTTGTTAGTGCTCTATGGCTGTTGTCTTTCATTACGCGAGTGCTTTTGGTGTTTTCTCTCTATTGTATTAGTATCAATCACACAATAAGCGCTCAGGTGCTCAAGGATGAAATGGGTTTTTCGACAACACAGTACGCAGTGTATCTGGATAACAAAACCGCATCCGCATTGACTGTGGTCGAACTTGCAGGACGGACGTACGTGGAGCCGATCGCGCTGGCAATAGCACTAGACTGTGAACTTCGTGCGGAAGGAACACTGACAGTCTTGCTCCTGCCAAGCCACGTTCTTGCTTTTGCGGTGGACGCACACGTGGTCGGTGTGCAGGCGGCAAATAGCAATACCGTCAGCCTGACGCAGATGCTGCATCCCGTGGCATTGCAGGGCGGGCGTGTGTATTTGCCGTTCGATGATGTCCTCCGTCTTTTGGCGGACAACGGTGTGTACGATGTCGATGAACGCGAAGTGGAAGTGTATTTGCGCAGTAACGGATATTCTCCATCGGAACAATCTGCAAGTGCCTCGAAAGAGATTTCGAGCGAGCAGGTGAAAGAAACTGCTCCTCAAAAAGAAGCTTCCTCAAAGGAATCGCTCAAAGAAACCTCAAAAGACATCGTCAAAAACGACCCATCCGCCGAACAAAAAGCTCCCGCCGCGAAGCCTTTTCGCAAGCCAACACGGAACTTATACATTTTACCTAATGACGTGAAACGCCGTGAAATGGACAGTTTGCCACAGAAATCGTCGCACTTGTTTTTCCGAGGGAATCAGGAATTATTCGTGCCTGTTCCTGCAAAGGGTTGGGCAAGTGCGCTTTTTCTTTCACGGTTTCTCACGCAAGCGGTAAAGAAAAAGCCGCTTGTCGCGCTCGCAACCCAAAGCAAAAGTGCTGATAAGAGTAAAGGCGCTGACAAAGATAAAAGCACAGGCAAGCCCGTACAAAATGCTCATAGCGATAATGATTTTGCTTCCGCCAAGAAAAAATGGGCGTTAGATGTGATTGTGCTGGACGCGGGGCATGGTGGCAAGGACGCTGGCACGATAGGCTTCGGCCAGACGAAGGAAAAAGATGTTGCGCTCGGTATTGTCAAGAAATTAGGCGCAATGCTCAAAAAAGAGCTGCACGGGACGAAAATCGTCTATACGCGCACCGACGACACGTTTGTGGAGCTGGACAGGCGTGGGCAAATTGCCAACGAAAATGGCGGCAAACTTTTCATTAGCGTTCATTGCAATTCTACGCCCAAGAAACCTTCTAAGGCGAATGGATTCGAGGTATATATTCTACGCCCCGGCAGAAACGATGATGCTGTGCGGGTGGCAGAGATGGAAAATGCAGTTATCAAACTCGAAGACAATCCTAAGCGCTACAAACCGCTTACTGACGAGCAGTTCATTGTTGTCAGCATGGCACAAAGCGCCTTTGTGAAGCACAGCGATATGGCTGCGGCAATGATTAGCGGTGAGGTAAAACGATTGCACGAAGTCAGTAGTCGTGGTGTGAAACAGGCTGGTTTTTTTGTATTGGTCGGCGCTTCGATGCCAAATGTGCTGATTGAAACGGGTTTTCTCTCGAACAAGAAAGATGAGAAGTTTTTGAAATCCGAGCGTGGGCAAACACAGTTGGCAAGCGCAATCTGCCGTGCAATCAAGGCTTACCGCGCACGGTATGAAGCCCAAATCAGGGGACAGACAAAAGCCGACAATATACCAACGACATCGGCGGCGACAGAGAAAAAAACAGTAAAATCACCGAGTGCAATAGCTACCAAAAATTTTCATACATCATCGTCGTCTTTATCAAAGAAAATACCATCTTCTTCGCCTTCCAAAGCATCGAAAGTATCCCATAAATGAGTGCAT
This sequence comes from uncultured bacterium, assembly GCA_937899715.1. GTDB lineage: Bacteria > Bacteroidota > Ignavibacteria > Kapaibacteriales > UBA4661 > PH2015. The sequence goes on from CALCNX010000031.1 coordinate 18,728, forward strand.
ACCATGTAGTATTTTATCAGGCAGAATCTATTGCAACAGCATCTTCCGAAAAAAAGGCTGCCGTCCTATGGCAGGCAGTGAGATGTCCTCAATGGCACTGTTATTTTTTTATTGTTGCTGTTCTCTGCCAGTGCTTATTTGCGGCAGGGGTAATGGCACAAACAGAAAAAGTATCCGAAGCCCCTGCGTTGCGTGTAGATGCGCTATTATGGAAAATTGATGGAAATGGCTTAAAAGCACCGTCGTATCTCTTTGGCACGATTCACCTCATTTGTGAGTATGATGTGGTGATGAGCAAAGCAACTCGCCGTGCGTTTTCTCAATCAAAGCAACTGGCAATGGAAATTGATATTGAGAAGACGCAAGAAAATGACCTGACATCGTTGCTGGGTAAAGGTGCAATGATGCGTGGTGATACAACGCTCGAAATGCTTCTGGATACAGCAGATATGGCGCTCATTACCAATTTCTTTCGAGACTCGCTGGGTATACCATTTATGCCGCCGATGAATCGCATCAAGCCGACATTTCTTAGCACTATGCTCTTGCAAGGTGAGCAGGATTGCGAGCAGACTTCCTACGAAGAAGAGTTTGTGAGGCTTGCGCGGCGACAAAAAAAGCCTACGCTTGGTATCGAAACGGTTGAGGAGCAGCTTGCTCTTTTTGATTATCTGACCTACAAACAGCAAGCCGAAATGCTGGTGAGCGACCTCAAAAGCAGTATGAATCCGGCTACACAAGACAATTCCTTACCACAGGTGACGGAATTGTATAAGCAAGGAAAGATTACCGAGCTGCTGGATTTGCTCCGAAGCGAAGAAGCCGAAAATTTTGAAGAGGTGCTGCTCAACAAGCGGAACCGCGCATGGATACCGATACTGGAGCGCACCATGCGACAGAAACCAACGTTTATTGCCGTTGGTGCCGGGCATCTCGCGGGAGAGCAAGGCGTTATCAATCTTCTGCGAAAGCGTGGCTATAAGTTGACACCGATAAAATAAAATTGGAAATAAATAAGGCTGAGCATAACTACGCAAATGATTTTTGCCCGAAGTTTGGAAATAAAATAAGAAGTGTGTAGCTTGAGCAGTGGTGAAGAAAATGCCTGTTCGGAGCGCGTTTGTTTTGATACAGCATGATAATCTTCTTGCAAAAAATACAAGTTGCCTGTATATTACACGTACTTGTGGCGTAATGAGACGCATAAATCAATTCTATGCTTCTGTTTTACACATCTGACTCCGAATTGGATTGTTGAAATCTGCATCGCGTTGTCAATCCGAGAAATCAAATTAACACGAAATAGTAAATAGTAATCATCCTTCACTTTTTTGGAGTTTGTACAATGAGTTCCCACGGTTCACAATACAAACCGACGATTGTTCATTACGGTGTATTCATTTTTATTCTTGTGGCGATAATGGTATCGTTCCATTATTTTGCTACGCCATCGGTCATTCGCGGCTTTTTGCTTTCTCAGTTTCACCCCGAAGATGAGAAAGTAACTCTGGTTAAATATAAAGATGGTGTTGTGGCATCATCCAAAGCTGAGGAAGATAAAACCACTGGCGATCGTTTTATCAAGGTGAAAGTGGACGACAAAGAGGAGAAAATTCCTCTCCGCCATACCAAAGGTGACTTCATGTATTATGCGGATGTGCCGGTCAAAGGTGAGTACATCAATAAAGAATATATTTTTGACTTTGATGGCTTTTCTACACGTGAAGAAAAAGTGAGTGCTCCTAAGATTGACCCCGTGACAAAGCAACCTGAAGTAAACGAGCAAGGTAAAGTTGTTTTGGCGCAGGTCGAAAAAGATGGATATAGCAAAAAAAGCGGTGAATGGTTCGTAAGATGCCCTAAACTCGGCGAAGAAGCTATTATGCTCGAAAGCTGGGGCTTCGGTATTCTGGCTTTTGATGTGGGTATGATTTTCGGTATGATTCTGACGATGATGTTGCCGCCAAGCATAGGCTTTATTTCGCAGAAGTTCGAGCGCGAGATGGCAAACACCAAAACAAAAATTCGCCTCAATACCGGATTTAACAAAGAGACCGTTGAAATTATCGCACTCCGCGACAGTGATTTTGAAAAATTCTACAACGACAATCCGAATTTCATCAAGCAGATTTTTGCAAAAGTGTGGGCACGAACACAGCCTGACCACGAGATTGCAGCAGTGAAGCAGCAAGGCTCTTCGATGGCAAATGTGATGGCTGCTTTCCGTAATGCCTTCGATGCCGAGGTGCAGGTGAGCGGTATTCTAGGCTTCCGCAACGAAACATTGTATGGTCGCATCCAAGAATCCTACTCCGAAGCTGTGATGACGGAGATTGAAAACCTCAAAGCCGCCCAAGACTGGCAAAAAGCACGATGGAAAATTATGCCGGCACTGCGCCTCTACATGGCGCACCACTTCACGGAGCGTTATGCAAACAACGTAACAGGTTTTGCCTACGGCGGTGCTGCTATTCTTATTATCGTGGTTGGTATTCGTGGTTTGAAATTCATTCCCGCTGCTCGCCCGTCAGTGATGTTGTTTGCAATTTTGCTTGAGTTCACGCTTCTGGCACTTATGGCTGTGTCGCTCTTCTATACAGAAGAAGAAGAACGTATGGACAAGATGCTCAAGAAAATGGAAGACTCCGGCAAAAGCCAGCTTTCATCTCTCAAGGGCATGGCAGAAGATATGACCCGCGTAGCCGCAGGCTTGGGCGAAGAAGGCTTGGGCGTGGCAATGAAGCAAATGTCAACCGACATGGGTAAAATTGCAAAAACGCTTGCCGACGACATGATGGCGGATGCTATTCGCTCCCGTGTGGAAGAAGCCGTAGAGCGCCATTTGGCAAATGAAGAAGACATCAAAGCCGCAGTCAAAGAAGCATTGCCGGACGTTATTATCAATGCACTTCGCAATGGCACTGGCGGCTCGGCTCGGCAAATTGAGCAGTCCGATTCCAACGAAATAGATATTGATGCTATTCTTGCTGCTTCGGGACAGGAATAACATTTGCTTTGGAAGATTACAAAAGCGCTTACGGGTTTGTCCTGTGAGCGCTTTTTTGTTAGATATTCCTTTGCTGTTCGCCTGATACGATAACATCTACCAATCTTTTACAATAACACATCTTTTTCAAAACATTTTTTCCTTTACAGTATGCACACGATTCTTGGCGCAAATGGCGCTATTGCTCTTGGTATTGCACGAGAGCTGGCACAGCACAACCTACCGATTCGCCTTGTAAGCCGCACCCCTCGTGTCGTTAATGCCAGCGATATGCTCTATTCTGCTGACATCACCAAACGCGACAGCGTATTTGAAGCGGTAAAAGGCTCAGAAGTCGTATATTTAACGGCGGGTTTTCAATATGATATTCGTGTTTGGCGAGAAACATGGCCCTTGGTCATGCGCAATGTACTGGATGCCTGCCACGAAGCAAACGCGAAGCTGGTCTTTTTCGATAATGTGTATATGTACGGTAAAGTGGACGGCTGGATGACCGAAGAAACGCCGATAAATCCGTGCAGCAAGAAAGGTGAAGTTCGTGCCCAAATTGCACAAATGCTCCTGGATGACGTGAAGGCGGGCAATGTGCAGGCACTTATTGCCCGTGCTGCCGATTTTTATGGACCCGAAACACCGAATAGTTTTGTGAATGAACTGGCATTGAAAAATCTTCACAAAGGCAAAAGAGCGCAGTTGCTTGTAACGGCAAGTACAAAACATACTTACACCTACACCCACGATGGCGGGAAAGCCACTGCAATTCTTGGCATGACCCCAAGTGCATACAACCAAGTCTGGCACTTGCCCGCCGACCGCAATGCTCTGACGGGCGAGGAGTTTGTGAATCTTGCCGGGGAAGTGTTGGGCAAAAAAGTTGGTTATACTCTGCTGGCACCGTGGATGCTAAGCGGGCTTGGACTTTTTATGAAGCCGGTGAAAGAATCCGTCGAAATGCTCTATCAGTCCGAGCAGGATTATCTTTTTGATAGCAGCAAGTTTGAAAAAGCGTTTGATGTTGCCCCTACACCATATAAGCAAGGATTGGCGGAGAGCTTTCGCGCTTGGTCGTCCGAGAGAGCATAAAAGGAGCGATAACAACTTTAACGGTGCTTTAATACGCTTTTAATTGCCCCAGCCTTAGATTGCTTTCGGCTAAAACAAAGAAAACATTCTTTCAGTATTGTTATCTTTTGTTTGTAGCACTTTAGTTTTCTTTTGGAATGTGTGAAATTATGAACGTACGAAACCGCCAAATTATCAATCGTCTGCGCTTGAGTATTCGTTTTTATCGCCATTGCTTTCTCTATTTTCAATTGCTGTTTTGGGGCTGTTTTGCTCTAACGCTTACTGCACAGCAGGCAATAGTTCGTCCGGCTTCATTGCCCGACCTCGAAAAAATTGCTTTGGCAAAAAATCTTGGTTTGCTCGTTGGGCGATTGGACGTGGCACAAGCGCAATCAGATGTTGTGACCGCAGGGCTACGTCCTAATCCTGTGGCAACACTCAACGCCGATATTCTCCCAATTCCGGGAGAGGGCTTTGACCCGAACGGCAAGCAATACGGTCTTAGTGTTGCCTTGCCGTTTGAAATGGGCGGAAAACGTGAATATCGCCTTGAAAATGCACAAAACCTTGTTATTGCCCAGCGCTATCAAGTGCTGAATACGGCACGTCAAACGCTTCTTGCTGTACGATTGGCATACTACGATGTGCTTGGAGCGCAGGAGCAACTTGCCATTGCTGATGCTAACCTGGAATCCTATCGCAAACTTGTCTCGCTCAATGAAACTCGCTTCAAAGCAAACCAAATCTCGCAAACGGAGTTTTCGCGCTCTGAACTCGCCTACGAGCAAGCCGACCTGCAACGGCGTGAGGCAGCGCTCACCTATACCAAAGCTCAACGTGCTTTGCGGTTTGCCGTTGGATATAGTGATGCAGAGCCGAGTGCAAGCCAAGATTTGACATTTATTGAAAAGCTCGCGCCGCTTGTGCGAGATAGTCTAGCTGCCGTTAGTCTTATGCCCTTGCAAATACGTGCACTAGAACGTCGCTATGATGTGCTGGCTGCACGTACACTTCGCACGGCAGCTGAATCCAATCAGCGTTTGCAAGATGCTAATGCAATACCTGATATTTCAATCGCGCCTGAGTACACCATGCAGCAAGGGGTAAAGATGTATGGGGTGACGGGAGCCGTTCCGCTTCCTTTTAATAATCGCAATGATGGTGAGCGGCAAAAAGCGACATTTCGACTTCAACAGGCTGAACAACAAATTGCACTTGCCGAACTGACCGTGCGGAATGAGGTGCAGATTGCCTTTGCTGAATTTCAGACGCGGCTGGGGAGTTTACAGCGCTTTCATATCGGTTCCCGTAGCGGCAATGGGGCTGCGACTACGGGACAAATTGGTATTCTGACTCGCGCTAACGACATTAAGACTGCCAGTGAACTTGCCTACAAGGCAGGTAGTATCTCTCTTCTGGAGTTTTTAGATGCAGTGCGCGTTTACAATGACATTTACAAATCATACGTTGATGCCGTCGTTCAATTCAATAAAAGCGCAATGACGCTTGACGCGGCACTTGGCGCAGACACTATCACTCTTGACTAAACAAACATTGTAGCAATGGCTTATTTCTTTTTCAAACAGCAACGCCACAAAGCCTTTTCGGGCACACTGTTTTTGACCGTACTCTGTGCTGCTCTCGCACTTGGGGCAATTTCATGCGATAAAAATAATGGAAAAGGAGCTTCAGGCGGTGAAGCCTCGGCAGCAAACCAGCAGGGCACTGCAAAAGGAGGTGCTTCGACAACACTCACAATGTCTCGTGAGGAAGCAAACCGTTTTGAAACAATTGTCATTCGGGAAATTGATTTCGTAGAGAATCTGCGCGTATCGGCACAAGCAGTGGCGGGCGCAATCCCTTCACTGGAAAGCCATCTGCCGCTTGTAATCTTTGAAGTGCCGGAAATGACGCAGATTTTTTCGTCGTATATCAAAAGCAAAGCAGCATTTGAGCGTGCTCTGAAGCAATATGACCGCGTAAAAGAAATGATTGCCGGAAATGCCGCATCGGGGCGTGAACTTGTGGAAGCACAAACTGACCGCAATCAAGCCGAAGCAGAGCACCGTGAGGCAGAAAGCCGCCTTGTCCAAAATAGCTTTAGCCCTCAGCAGCTAGAGCGGATGCGCTCCGGCACGATATTGATGATGTGCGATGTACCGGAAGCACGATTAGTCGAAGTGGACTTGGGTGAGCGCGTTGCTTTCGATTTTACATCATTCCCCAATGAAGTATTTTATGGTCGCGTGATGGCAATATCGAATGCGATTGACCCGCAAACCCGTACTGTAAAAGTTAGTATTGAGCTTCCCAACCCGAAAGGTCGCATCAAACTTGGGATGTTTGCTAGAGTAACGATTGAGCGAACGACCGTGAAATCACTCGCGCTCCCACACGAAGCTGTGGTGAGTGCGGATGCCAAAAGTTTTGTGTTTGTTCGCACCACCGATAGCACCTTCGAGCGCCGTCAAGTAATGCTTGGAGCGGACAACGGCAAAGAGTTTGAGCTTAAGTCCGGCGTACAAGTCGGGGAAAAAGTTGTTATTAGTAATGCTATCTTGCTGAAGGGCTTGAGTTTCGGATACTAGACAAGAAGGAGTATCGGGGCAAAAGCAGTATCGTCACAAAAAAAGCCGCAGAAACCTGATACATATTGAATTGGCAGCCATTTGCTGCGCTCAAAATACACACTCAAATACTTATCATTAAAGAAACCTGTGCTTGAACAACTCCTCAGTTTTGCTTTGCGCCAGCGCTATGTGGTGCTCGCGGTCTCGCTCGTCATGGCGCTTGCAGGCGCATGGGCATGGACGGTGTTGCCGATTGTAGCATACCCCGACGTAGCGGACACAGAAGTCGCAATTATCTCGCAGTTTAACGGTCGTCCGGCGGAAGAGGTGGAACAGCAAATCACTATTCCGCTTGAACGTGCCTTGAATGCCGTGCCACGCGTGATTTCCCGACGCTCACGTACAATTTTTGGACTCTCCGTGATTCGCCTGACCTTTCAAGAAGGTACGGATGACTACTTCGCACGGCAGCAGGTCTTGGAGAAACTCAAAGAAGCCTCTCTGCCAAGCGGTGTTGAGCCGGAGCTTGGTCCTCTTTCAACACCCGTGGGTGAGATTCTGCGCTATGTCATTGCCGACGATGGGAGTCATTCGGTGGGCGAATTACGCGAGTTGCACGATTGGGTCATTACTCCCAAGCTCTTGCAAGCAAGCGGTGTGGCTGATGTGGTGAATTTTGGCGGCTTGGTTAAGCAATTTACCGTCATTGTCAATCCGCCCCAGCTTGAGCGCTACAAACTGACGATTCAGCAACTTTCCGACGCAATACAGGCAAATAACGAAAGTACGGGCGGCAACACTATTCACTTTGGCGCATCGCAACTGGCGATTCGCACGGTGGGGCGTATTACGCGGCGCGAAGATATTGAAAAAATTGTGGTCGAGACATTTAACGGAACGCCCGTCTTTGTAAAGGATTTGGCAAGCGTGGAGATGACGGCACTTGCTCCAAGCGGTGTGCTCGGCTACACCGATAAGCGGAACCGTGATAGCATCGTGGATGTGGATAATAGCGTCGAAGGCATAGTGCTGATGCGTCGGGGCGAGAATCCATCGGAGGTGTTGCAGTCGGTCAAAGAAAAAATCACGGAATTGAACGGCGGAAAACTGCCCAAAGGCGTGAGCATCCGCATCATGTACGACCGCAAAGACCTTGTGGATAGTACACTCGAAACCGTTGCGCATACGCTCTTTGAAGGCGTTTCGATTGTTATTATTGTTCTTGTGTTTTTCTTGGGCAATGTGCGGGCGGCGCTCTCAGTGGCGCTGACAATTCCGCTCTCGCTTCTGTTTGCGTTTATTGTGATGAATATCACGAACATTCCGGCAAATCTTCTTTCCTTGGGGGCGATAGACTTCGGTATTATTGTGGATTCGGCAGTGGTAATGGTAGAGTCCATCATGCGCCATTTGTCTCATTCCACCGAAGAACAACGACGCGGCGGAATACGCAAGTTGATATTCAATGCTGCATCGGAGGTGCAGCGTCAGATTGTCTTTGCTGTCATTATTATTATTTGTGCGTATTTGCCGCTCTTTACCTTGCAACGCGTGGAGGGAAAACTTTTTTCGCCGATGGCTTATACGCTCTCGTATGCGATTGCAGGCTCGTTGGTTCTGGCACTCACGATTGTTCCGGTGGTGTGCTCCTTGTTATTGGCAAAGAATTTTTCGGAATGGCATAATCCTATTGTTGCGTGGTTAGAAAAGATGTACCGTCGTGCAATCACTTTTTCGCTGAAATCACCATTGCCGTTTCTCGCTTCCGCGCTTGCACTGACGGCGATTGCAGTGATTGTGGCTACCAATTTAGGAACGGAGTTCTTGCCGGAATTAGACGAAGGCGGATTCAACATTCGATGCGTATTGCCTTCCGGTGTTGCACTGGCTACATCACGGGAATATCCGAAAATTATTCGGCAGGAAATCGGGCAGTTTGAAGAAGCAAAGTTGATGATTTCACAGTTGGGGCGTAATGACGACGGCACTGACCCTTACGGACCAAACCGCATAGAAACGCTTGTGCAGCTTACTCCTTACAGTACGTGGACATCTGGTAAAACCAAGAAGGAAGTGCTCAAAGAAATCAAGGCGCGATTAGAAAAGCGGCTTCCGGGAGCACTTTTCAGCTTCTCACAGCCTATCTTGGATAACGTCACCGAAGCTGTTACCGGCTCATCTGCTGATTTGGCGGTGCTCGTGAGCGGCGACGACATGACGGCATTGCGCGGTGTGGCAGATACAACCTTGACAATTATGCGAAAAATTCAGGGCGCATCGGAAAGCGCTGTTGAGCAGGAAGGACCACAAACACAACTTGTGGTAAGTATTGATAGACAAGCCGCAGCCCGCTACGGCATTAACGTTCACGATATTGATGCGACGATTGAACTGGCTATTGCAGGCAAGGCAATTTCTCAACTCTATGAAGGTGAGCGCCGCTTCGATATTACGCTTCGCTATACGCAGGAAGACCGTTCCACGCCGGAGGCAATAGCAAATATGTTGCTTTTCACGCCATCGGGCATGAAAATTCCGTTGGGGCAGGTGGCAAAAGTTGAATTATTGCAAGGGCAGACAATTATTGCCCGTGAAGACGGACGGCGGCAAATCGGCGTTCGCACCAATATCCGCGACCGTGACCAAGGTGGTTATGTGCTGGAAGCACAAAGCGCCGTTCAAAATGCTATCACAAGTGGAAAACTGACCATTCCTGAAAAATATACCGTAAAATGGGGCGGGCAATTTGAAAATCTTACCCGTGCTAAAAACCGCTTGGCGATTGTGATTCCCATTACGCTGGCTATTATTTTTCTTGTTCTATTTTTGCTCTTCGACAACAACGCCAAATATGCCGGTATCGTGATGATGAATGTTCCTTTCGCGCTCGTGGGCGGTATTGGTGCGCTTTGGCTTCGCCATATCAATATCAGCGTTTCTTCCGGCGTTGGGTTTGTGTCGCTCTTTGGCGTTGCGGTGATGTCGGGTGTGTTGCTTATCAGTTACATCAATTTACTGCGATTTGAGAAAATGATGACCCTGCGCCGTGCGGTGGTGGAAGGCGCAGTAACGCAGTTCCGCCCGATAATGATGATGATGTCGGTGGCGCTTATTGGTCTCATTCCGGCTGCTTTAGCGACAGGTATCGGGTCGGACGTGCAGCGCCCGCTTGCGACGGTGATTGTAGGCGGTTTGGTTTCGGCGCTGATATTGACGCTCTTGGTCATGCCTGTTTTCTATTTCACTATTGAGCGTGGCTCTGTGAAAGCCTTTCTGACGCAATCGCGTAAACGGCGTGCTCAGGAAGCCGTGTCCGGCAAGACGGAAGAAGAAGAATTTTGAAATAACCTCTTGAATTTTTCAACCAAGGATAGAAAATCCTTACAAGGAGCACGATTTTATGCGCCTCCACACTATGAAACGCCTGACAATTATTGCAGCCGAGTCGCTACAAAATACTGTTATTAAGACGCTGCACGATGCAGAAGTGCATCACTACACATTCTTCAACGTGCGCGGCGTAGGCGAGCACACCGTCAAAGGCGAGGATAGCAGCGCTAATACGCGCTTTGAAGCAATTATGTCGCCTCACGCTCTGGAGGAAGTGTTCGTCGTGCTGCGCGAACGCCTCCTTACCGATAGTGCGATTATTGTCTATGTACAAGATGTCGAAGTCTTGCGACATCAAAAGTTTTTGTAACTCCTATCGCTTTAGTTTATCTCAAAGCTCTGCACCGTGCGCGTAATGTGTGGAGGGTGATGTTGCACTGTGGGCTGGTGTGTCGCCAGTTTCACTTTTTTAAGGGTGATATATCTAGTCTCTATGCGCCCTGAGAAATTTGTGCCTCTGTTTTCTGGTTCGTGTTGTCCTAATTTGTTGCGCTTTGTTGCCGTTCGGTTTTATATTTGTTGTGCTGTGTAACCTTTTTGCAATTACTTGCACTTACTTCTACACGTCAGTCATCTCTTGCCGGATGATATGAGAGTTTTTGCCGATGTGCCTATTTTCTTATCCGAAAAATTGTGCGCTGCGGTAATTGCCTATAATTGTTCTTTGGTCTTCAAATCCATATTCAATATTTTTTTATTAACCCAATGCTTCCATGAAAAAACGTAGTATCGTAGCAGCACTCTGTATTTGTGCCTTTGCCGTACCCATCTGTATTCATGCACAAAAAAAGCCGACGACGACGACAAAATCTCCTGCTGCCACAATACCGCCGAGCAGCGCCCAAACCAATTCGGCACCTTCCCAAGAACAGATACTAACCAACCTCCGAGCCTTCACGAAACTCTATGGCTATGTGCGTTATTTTCATCCGAGTGACGAGGCGGTGAAAATAGATTGGGATAAATTCGCTATCTATGGCGCAGGCAAAGTGAAAAATGCCCGTACTACAGATGAACTCGCTCTTACGCTCGAAGAGCTTTTCTTGCCCATTGCTCCAACGCTACAAATTTTGCGCCCGAACGAAAAACCTCGCCCCGTTGGTATTCCCGAACATTCCGGCACAGTACAATCTGTAGCTTGGCAACACAAAGGGTTGGGGGTCGGGGTGTATAATCTCTATGGCGATGATTCACCGTATCGCAGTCTGCGCCTTAATCGTAAAAACACGGTAAAGGAATGGGAACCGCAATACAACTTTTGGAGTGTGGCAACATGCATTGGTAAAGCCTCTGCTTCCCCAAGCAATCCGGTCATATCATTACGTGGCAAAGAGATTAAGTTCACAGCAGCTGTGCGGGTGAGCGAGGTCAATTCACCAGACGGTGGGCACTTATTCCTGCGGGTAGATACTGATAATGGCGATGATGGGTTCTTTGACAATATGAGACGTCGTACTATTCGGTCGTCAGAATGGGGTACCTACGAAATAGTTGGTCGCGTGGATTCGAGCGCCATAGCCATTTGTTTCGGTTGCTTTTTGAGTGGAAAAGGCAAACTCTGGTTAGATGATATGCGCCTTTTCACCCGTGCAAACGCAAACGAAGCCTGGAAACCTGTTCCCATACCCAATCCAGGTTTCGAGAAATACGAGACAATGAGTAATGGTCGGAAGGCTTATGTGGACTGGGGAGGTGCCAATAGCAGTAAAGATTATTCGGTTACGCCGAGCAAAGACAATCCATTTGAGGGAAATTATTCTGCTCTCATTCAATCTGTATCTCCCCAAGAGCGCACCGTCATCAACAAAGAACTATTTGCTGCAAAGCCCAATGACGGCGAGACGATTACCAAAGACCTTGCTGGCAGATTGCGGTGCGCCCTACCGATTGCTTTGTATGCTAATAATACCAACACGCTCGGCTCCACCCCAAAAAGTATGGCAGCCTTTGAGAATTTGCAAAAGATTCTGTCCAAGGATATCCAGGGCAAAGCGGAGCAACTGGAGCAAGAACCTACTCGTCTCGCCAATGTTGTCGTCGCATGGAATGTTCTCCGGCACTTCTATCCGTACTTTGATGTGGTGAGAACAAATTGGGATTCTGTACTCACCGTCACGCTTGCGGAAGCGTTCAGAAACACATCCGCATACTTTTTTGTTAAAGTTATGCGGAACATGATGGCTGCACTACGCGACGGACACGCTTGGTATCATTATATGCCGAACGACTTTGCCCTAAACGTAAAAGTGGAAAATATTGAAGGGCAACCCGTTATTATCGCTTCGCAGGATTCGCTCTTACAACGTGGCGATGTGATAGTAAAAGTGGACGGCTACGACACGAGGGCACGTCTTCTTGAAGAAGAATCACTCACCTCCGGCACACCCCAATGGAAACGAGCGGAAGCAGTGGACAATATTATTCATTCGATGATAAAAGAACTGCCCCTGACTATCAACCGCAACGGGGTGCTGATAGAGATGACAGCCAAATGTAAGCCATTAGACAAGAGAAGTGTCTTTGAGCATCTTGCACTTGAGCAAATAGGAGGCGCATCGCTCAACGATAAAGTATGGTATATTGATTTAGCGCAGGTTTCAGTTGCTGAGATTGAAGCAAAAGCAATGGAACTGTCGCAAGCAAAAGGAATTGTATTCGATATGCGAGGTTATCCCCAAAACGGTAACGCCAAAATATTAGGTTACGTGACCGATTCACCGTTGTTAGCACCTCGTTATCTCGTGCCGCAAATCATCTATCCCGACCACGAAAACGTGCAGGGTTACGACACAAACGGACGCTGGAATGTGCAACCAAAACTACCGCGATGGAAAGGAAAAATCGTATTTTTGACGGGTGGCGGTGCAATCTCACAAGCAGAAGATATTATGAGCATAGTCGAGCATTACAAATTGGGTGAGATTGTCGGCGAAACAACAGCCGGAGCCGATGGAAATGTGAATATACTCAGGCTTCCGGGTGGTGCAAATATTCGCTGGACAGGAATGAAGGCGCTGAAGCATGACGGCTCACAGCACCACCTCGTGGGTATCAAGCCAACCGTTCCCGCCGTACGGACAGTGCAAGGTGCTCGTGCCGGGCGCGATGAAGTCTTGGAAAAAGCATTGTCTTTGATGCCGTAGGGGATAGTATAAAGATTTTTCGCTGCACAATAAGGGAACTGCCTGTCGTGGGTAGTTCCCTTTGTCATTTGTCAGCAATGCCCATGCACCATTCCCCCAAAAACTTTTTTTCGCTAATGTGAAAAAAGTTCTTGACTCTCACCTTACGTCATAGACTATATTTGTTGTGCAATTCATTCGTTGTCGAAAGTAGAAGCGTTTATCTAAAGGTTGGTATGAAATACTATTCCGTTCAGCAACTCGCAACACTGGCAGGCGTGAGCGTACGCACGCTGCACGTGTACGACGAGGCAGGGCTTTTGAAACCCGCCACCCGTACTGAGGCTAAGTACAGGATGTACGGTGAGAAAGAACTCCTTCGTTTGCAACAGATTTTGTTTTACAAGGAACTGGATTTCCCGCTTCAGGAAATACGCGCCATTCTGGATGACCCCGAATTTGACCTGATTGAAGCGCTGAAGCATCATAAATCAGCGTTGCAGACACGTCAAGAGCGGCTCACAACACTTCTCACAACGATTGATAAAACGATTTCCCATCTACAAGAAGGAGAATTTCAAATGACACCCGAAGAACTCTACGAAGGCTTGCCCAAAGAAACCGCAGAAGCATACCGCAAGGAAGCAACGGCGAAATGGGGCGATGCCGTGAAGCGCTCGGAAGAAGCGCTCAGAAAACTCAGCAAAGCCGACTTCGGCAAACTGAAAGACGAAATGAAAGCGAACTGGCAAACGCTCGCTTCCATGATGCACCACGACCCCACAAGCGATGCTGTGCAAGAACACATAGCGCATCATTACGTGATAATCCGCAAGTTCTGGGGAACGGACTCTCTGGCAGACAAACAAGCCAAGCAGTATGCGGGCTTGGGGCAGATGTATATTGACGACCCGCGCTATACAGAACTGGACGGCAAACCAAATCCCGAATTTGCGGTGTTTTTGAGCAAGGCGATGAGCTATTTTGCGGAAACGGCGCTCACCTCATAAGTAAAAAAGATAAAGCCGCGAGAAGGGAGTTCTGGCGGCTTTAGGTCTTTTTTCTCCGTATTGAGCGACGTAATTTTTGTTGATACCGCTATTGGATAGGGTACTGCTAATTTTTCACAACTTTGATTATTTCCCGCTTGTCCCGTGTTTGAATTGTCAGCAGATATACACCGCGTGCGAGCGCTGAGGTGCTGACAGCCGCAACGTGATCGCCTTGTTCGTACTCTTGTTCGTATGAAGTTATCTCTTGACCAAGGATGGAGGAAAGACGTATGAGGACTTTTTCTTGAGGTCGGTTTATGCTCAAACGTACCGAAAGTTCATTGGTAAAAGGGTTGGGAAAAGCACGTGTATCTGCAAAAGACGGAATTGCACTTGGAGCATTTACACTAATCCAGCGTATAGCGGCTTCCACCACATCGTCAAAACCTTGGATAACATTCTTAGGGGTAAGCCAGACTTCCTCATCAATTGGATACGTTGCTCCACCAAGTAATTTTTTTGTTCGTACATCGTAAAAATTAGCGTCGGGCATAGTAAATGCGATATTGACCGTATCGTTGCTGATTTTCCATGGCAGACGTCCACCAAATGCTCCATTGGAAGGCTTCCCAAAAATTCTTGCCCGTGGGTGATAGCGAAATAGATGCACAAACATATCACCGGCACTGGCTGAGCCGGGTCCGGCAAGGACGGCTATCGGTTTATCAAATAATCGCGGACGATATTTATACCATGTATAAAAACGTTCAGGTGCAGTTGTGATACCTTGCTCATAAACTGGTTCGAGATTTTCAAGACGAATCAGAGCATTCCGATCCGCCTGATTATTGCTGTCACGAATTGCTATTGATAACCACCGCACCGATTGATCATAAAGCTGTGCCCAACCCGGTCCAAAAGCATTAAGATAACCACCATCATTCCTTCGCAAGTCAATGATAAGTGCATCCGACGGATTCCGGTCGGTAAGCTCCACAACAGCTTCCCAAAACTGTCTGGGAAGACTATCAAAGCAACGATGTGCATAGATGTAGCCGATATTTGTATCGGTGATTTTCCCAAATATAGCTTCATTACGCTGCTGGTAAAAACTGTCCCAAGTCATTCTTGGTACCCCGGAGACGGGCAGACTTTCGGTGCAAAGCAAACGTTTTCCGTACCAACCACTCATGCGGGTTGTAGGGAGGCTTGTTATTTGTCGTTCGCCCGCACGAAGGATATTAATGCTGTCGAACAGATGCCAGTTTGCAAGGACGGCACTTGTTAAGCGGTGCGCCCGATTCTGTAGAGTAGAGCCGGGTACTCCCAATATTGGCAAGTCAGAATTAATCAGCGTAGGAAGCAATGTACCCCATGGAATACCGTTATATCCCACAATAATATCGCCGCGTTTGAGGGATAGAGGATTGACAGTTTCCGCCTCATACACCATTGCCGAGCCGTCCGGCAGAGCAGTTAAACAGATACCGAAGGTTTCCGAATGTACAGCTGCAAAGACAAGTAAACGCGTCGTCCCACTGACGCCATATACCTCGCCAAGTACTGTTGTAAAAGTTCTATCGGTAAAACTAACGTGAACATCGTTTAGGTGATAGACCAGACGCGACATGATTGCCATAAATTTACCCTGACCAATGCCACGTTGAATTTGCGGGCGAAAAACCGTTCGCAGCGAATCCCAATTGATAAATGGTTTGGTTACAAAGTAGGGAAAATGTCGGTTTGCAATACCCCAAACAGTATCAAACAATGCTAATTTTTCTTCCGTAGGGCGACCCACACCCCATGCTTTTTCTACACGCTCAGTCCATGCTGCCGGATTGTAGATTTGCTGTGCAAAACTGTTTATGCTATTAAGCGTAATGAAAAAGATAAAAATACTACAAGCGAGCCGATACCGCATACCATCCTCCAAGATATTGAGAAAGAATAGGCTATAGGGTTTATATCAATAGGCACTATTGTTACAAAAGACCATAATACCAAAATTTGTTGTTCTATTTCTGTTTATAAACAATCTTTCCGCCGGAAATTGTCGTGAGTATCTTCACACGGCGGAGTTTTTCTACGGGAGCGGTCATAATGTCTTCATCCAAAATAACC
Organism: uncultured bacterium; assembly: GCA_937899715.1. Classification (GTDB taxonomy): domain Bacteria; phylum Bacteroidota; class Ignavibacteria; order Kapaibacteriales; family UBA4661; genus PH2015. Next base: position 34,998 of record CALCNX010000031.1, read on the forward strand.
ATATCTGCTAGCTTACCCACTTCCAAGCTGCCTTTCAACTGCTCTTCAAATCCTGCAAATGCCGCATAGAGCGTCATTCCGCGAAGTGCAATTTCTCTCGTTAGCGCTTGGTCGCGTTGGAATCCGCCCGTAGGCTTGTTGTCGGCATCTTGTCGTGCCACGGCAGCATGAAAGCCGTAGAGCGGATTTATGTCTTCCACTGGAAAATCACTGCCCATTGCCACAAGCCCGCGTTGCTCATAAAGGTCGCGGAATGTGTATGCAGTCTTCATGCGCTCTGCGCCTAATCGCTCGCCTGCCCACGGCATATCGGATGTGCAATGCGTGGGCTGCACCGAAGGAATAATGCCGAACTCACGGAACTTTGGCACATCGTCGCGGCTGACGACTTGCGCGTGTTCGATGCGCCAGCGTTTTGTTCTGCCGAACATTCCCAAATATTTTCCGTAGAGGTCAAGAATGAGGCGGTTTGCAGAGTCCCCGATGCAGTGGGTATTAACTTGAAACGGCGTTTTGCTCACGCGCTGCACGAAGCGTTCCATCCATGCGGGGTCAATGGTCAGGAAGCCACGTGTGCTCGGCTTATCGCTGTACGGAGCCAGCAAACACGCACCACGCGAACCCAATGCGCCGTCCGCTAGCACTTTGAAGGAGCGCACGGTCAGATAATCGGTTTGATAGGCACCCTGCTTTAAGTAGCGGTCAACGTTTTCATCGGTCGGCGTGAGCATCGCATAGACGCGCATATCCAGGCGCTTTTCTGCATACAGTTTTTTGTAGGTTTCCACAAGTTCATGCGAAATGCCTGCTTCTGCAATGCTTGTCAAACCAACAGCAAAACAGCGCTGTTCTGCCTTCTGAATCGCAGTTTCAATTTCTTGCTGCGAGGGCGAAGGAATTCGCATATACACTTTGTCCATTGCGTTATCCAGCACGATGCCTGTGAGTTTGCCGTTTATTTTTTCCACCAGCCCGCCTTCTACGCGAGTTTCTTCCGTAATTCCCGCCAGCGCCAGTGCTTTGGAACTTGCCAATAATGCGTGTCCGTCAATCCGGGTCAGGCACACCGGCACATCAGGAAACAAAGCGTCAAGCGGTTCTTTGGCGGGGAAGGTTTTTACCGCCCAGTCATTTTGATCCCAGCCACGCCCGATAATCCACCGTGCTTGTGGATTTGCCTTGCGATATGCTTTGAGCCTCTCCAGCACTTCTTTGTAAGAACGAGTCCCTTGCAAATCCGCATAACCAAGCATCTGCCCGTAGTTGTACAAATGCGCGTGTGCGTCGTAGAAGCCCGGATAGACAAATTTTCCTTTTGCATCCAGTGTTTGCGCGGCTTTCCAATTCTTCAAAATTTCTTTTGATGACCCGACCGCCACAATACGACTATTTCTGACGGCAACAGCTTCGGCAATGGTAAACTGCCCATCCACCGTGTACAGACGGGCATTGTGGAGAATGAAGTCGGCTGCTTCCTGTGCAGGAAGGAGACTTGCACAGAGCAGAAAAAAAATGCTGCAAAGAGCAACGCGAAAGTGAGAAGAAAGGAACATAGCGTCAAAAATGGGAGTTAATGGGGAATGGAAAGTTTTGTTGATGAAATATCGGCAATTCTTCAACGTAGCTGGTGGAGCAGTCATCGTGTCGTTTATTGGGCGGTGGGGAAGGTTGCGGTCATGATTTTGTTCTTTTGTGTGTTACTCTACATTATCATCAAAATAGTCATTATCCACGCGCTTGATTTCTTGATTCATCAAACCTATCGCTTAGGACAATTTGTATATATTTTCTCGCGTTGTTAGATTTTTTTCTTGCTGGATCCAAGAACTGCTCAAAGTTTTGCGTAGGAAGTGTAGCATTGATAAACTCAAGCATTTGAGCAAATAATTCACCAATTTCCCAACTTAGGGTTATTGCTGCTTTCATCACATCGTATTCGAGTTTCGCTGGATTGTTAGGTCTTTCGGATAAAATATTCGGCATCAAATGGTGCATTGCTCCATAAAGTGTACCATGAATTGCTTCTGATGCTTGCCGTTCATAGCTTAAGCGCATTAGACCTAATAATAGACCTAGTTTTTCATGTTTTCGTTCAATTGCTTTGATTCGTTTCTCCATAGAAACTGTTGTCCAGTCTCTTAATTTTTGCTTCCGAAATTTTGCTATATCCTCAAAATCTTCATTGGATTCCGACTCTTTATCAAGAAACTCCTTTCCTGTATGGGTAATCTTTAAGATTCTTCCATCATCAAATTCAAACGACTTTTCCAATGCAGTGTACGAAACATACCGGGCGTAGTCATGATAATTTTGGTACTCTTTTTCATCGCAAAAAGTGAGGTACGCATAATTTGTACATTTTTCAACCAACACTCTTAACAGCATGATTGCTTCACTAAAAAAAAGCTCCTGTCTGCTACAAAGATGTAGTATTGCACTACCTGTGCTTAGGCAGGACATTAGCAATATGTTGATTCTTTGGGTACGCTCATCTTTGATTGATGGTATGCAAGCCTTAACTATGCTCATTTGAGAATTTGCATAGTTTAGAAAATCCATCTTGATTTTGCCGTATGTGATTTCTTCTTCGTGTGAATGTTGCTCGTCCGCCATCATTATGCCGCCTCCTTCTCCTTCACCGCACCATTACTCACGCCATTCGTCCACAAATTCAACTTATTCTTCCGCGCTGCCGCTATCGGAATCAAATTTTTATCCGACTGACGCGAGGCATAATCCGTGCGGATTCTGTAAGATACTATCTTCATATAATTCCGTCCCGTTCTTTGATAGCTTCCGCAGAGCGTTTCAAAAAAATTAATTTTACATAGTCTTCCGTTATTTCAAATATCGGTTCTTGCGATGAATGTTTGAGCATTTCCGGAATGATTTTTCGGCGAATACCCATGCCTCTGTCGTCAATGTAACCGTAATAACGCAACATACGAATAAGTAAGGGGTTACGTGGATATTGCTGCCCACGCTTGATTTTCTCTAATGTCAGAGTATTCGGTAAACCACCAAAACTTGTGATTTCCATACGATTGCTGAAAATTTCTATGCGGTTTTGATTTGCTTTTGTCCAATCTCTATGGGCGAAAGCATTCACCAGTGCTTCGCGTAAAACGATAGGCGGGTAGTCCCAGACTCGTTCCCGTGTTATGGCTCCTTCGGCTATACGCTCGCGCGAGATGAAGGGCTGCAAACGCTCTACGATGATAGAAAAGAAATCTTTTTCGATAATATCTGCTGTTTGTTCATTCGTGTCTTTGCTGCGTCTTAATTCCGCTAAAGGTACATCGAACACTTCATCAGTAATAGTGTCATAATCAGGTTCTTCACCACGATAGACGATAATCCGCACACCTGCTTGGGGTAAGTATCTCGTGGGATGATTGCCAAAAAGGAGCAGTCCGAAAATAGTAGCATGAAGTTGTTGGATATCGCTTTTTTGCAAAATATCCAGCATGAGCATTCGTTCTGCAAGCTCTTCGGGAATGTCAGGGTCTAGTTGCTCATCATAAAATCTGTTGATAAAGTCTATAAACCTTTTTGCGTCAATATCATTGAAGCCTGTACCGGAGACGGGTAGCTTCTCCACATACAGCAAACCTCCACTCTCAAACAAGCGAATTTGCTGCTCTCGGGTCGCTAACGTACTCAGTGTACCGATGCGGATATATGGTTCTTCTCGGTCGTTTGCTGTTCTGTAATATGGCTTCGTAATGCCGTTGCCAATAGTAATAATTCCAATACGTTTGCCCGCAATGGTAATCTCCTCATAAAGCGGAATGATAATAGGATGAATATAGCGTTGAAAGACCGTATCCATAACCCATCGCTCTGTTTCGCCAACACCGCGTGTTAAACCAGAAATTTCTCCATTGTCTTCCACCCCAAGAAGAATGCGCCCTCCAGCGGTGTTGGCAAAGGCAACGCACTCCTTTGCTACGTCTTGCGGCTTCACATCATCGCGCTTGAACTCAATGAAGGAGTTTTCGCCATTGGCAAGTATTTCAAAAAGTTCTATTTGGGTCATAGCATCATTCTTGAATGCAAGATTGTTGGTGGAGAAGGAAGATGGTCAACATCAATAACCGTATTTCTCGCGGCGATGCGTAAATGCTTGCTCTCCACCCTCTAAAATACGCGCGGCGGCGGCTTGTACCGTGGGTTTGTCAATAGAGCCGATGTAGTCCTCATGGAGCGTCAGACGGTCGTTTGTGGCTTCCAACACTGCAAGCCATTCTGCATCACCAAACACAGGGATATTCGCGTTGTGTGTGGCAAAAATAAACTGACGTTCCGTTTTCATTTCCCGCACCTGCTCAACGATGCGTTCCGCAATAAAGGCGTTATCAAGGTTATCTTCTGGCTGGTCGAGTATAAGCGGGTCGGGATTATCTAGCAGCAGCAAATGAAGAATCGCTGTGCATTTCTGACCCGTAGAAAGGTCTTGGATACGCTTAAAATCAGACTCTGTAGCTGTACCAGCATTGAGTTCTATCGTGATTTCATACTCCGTCGTGATTTCTTGTAGCTTTAGAAAATTTTCATCGCCCATATTCACAAGAATTGAAGCAATATTTTCCGTCATACCGTAATCTTTATAGCGAAGAAGCAAACATTCAACACCCGCTGCAATTTGTTCTATCAATATCGGCACACTCATTCGCGGTACATTCTGAACCCATTCCGTTGTTTTATCGCCTAGACCGTGAAGACTTTTCAAAAATGAGTGAAGAGTCTGACGATTTGTATCTTCAAGAACGCCCAAACGTACTTGCTTTTCCAAACGCTTGTTCAGACGACGGAGCGTTGTTTGGAGATACTCAATTTCTCTGCGACGAGCATTGTCAAGGTCTTGTACCAGCGAATTGCGCATCATAGATAAATACCCTAATTCATTTTGATTGTAGGTAAACTTACGCTCCAATGCTTGCACTGCCGCAATACGCTGTGATAATTGCCGAACAGATTTCGCCGCTTCAAACGCTGTTTTATCCGCTTGGAGTTTGTTTATCGCTTGGCGTAGCTCTTCTTCAGCAGTATCGCTGAGTTGTTTCCACGCAAGATTTGCTAGATTCATTGACTTATTCAGAAGATTGTGAGCTGTGCGAACAGGTTCAAATGCTTCACGAACACTTAATTGATACACCTCAAAAACCTCACGTATCAACCGAAAAGCATCAACATTAGGTGAGTCTTTGATAGCTTCTTCCGAAAGATATTGCAGGTCAAACGGGATGTCAATAACCCAGATGTAATCGGTATATCGTTTCTGAATATCGGCGTGGTCTTCATTGGCACGATTCAGAATATGTGCTTTTTCTTTATCTAATTGCTCAATACGCTCTTGTTTTTCTTGAATACCAAACTGCTTCAGGGTATCAAACTGCTCTTGCAATTTCGCTAATTGATTGAGTTCCACCTGAGCATTATTGAGGGCGTTGATGAGTTCTAAGGATTTTTGCCGATTTTCTTTGAGTTGCAGCAATATCTCGGTTTTGCGCGTTGTTGGCGGTGCGTCCATAAAACGTTCAATAATTCGGGGAAATACATCAGGCGCATTGGCAATATCCAGAATTTCATTTTGTCCATATATTTCAATGCCAGGCAAAAGGTCATTCGGCAGCAGCGATGAGCGATTGCCGACACTATCGTACACAACAGGATTTTGTCCGACCACCCGTTCAATCGTATATTCACCGCCGCCATGCTTTGCCGAGATGACACGCAGAAGGATTCGGGCATTCTTCAAGTTACTCTCTATTGCTCCTTGATGAGCGTTACGGGCTTGTTGCGAAGCTGCTTCCAGACCCAAACAATAGCGTAATGATTCCAAAATAGTGGATTTTCCTGTGCCGCGTCCGCCGATAAACGTATTCAAATTATCGCTAAAATGTATCATCAAACCGTCCAAGAACCGCCCGCCTTCGACTGCCATTGCCGTAATGCGCGAATGTTGCGAAAGAGAGTAATTATCAATAAGTTGCACACGAGATGAAGCATCCAGAAAAGCCAAGCGAAGTGCATCAATACTCGGCTCGGTCATTTTGATAAAGCAGGATGCACGGCGGTCGGAGATGTCCTCAGGTGTGGCAACATCTTTTGCATTGATAATTGCAATGGGGCGTTTGCGCTTGTAGTCAGGTGTTTTATTCTCAATAATCTGTTTGTATTGAGATTCCAATTTTTCAACCGAACCCGGAATTTGTGCCGCCAGCAAAATATCGTCTCTCTGCCAGATATGCTGCTTCTTCAATTTGAGAACGCCATCATCGTGCGTACAATGTGCGGCAAAGCCAATACCATGCTCCTTTACAACTATTTGGAGAATTTCGACTGCTGACTTTTCAGACGGAAAAGTTCTGTTGTTCTCATCAAAGGAACCACCTTGCAATGCGCCGAGTATCTGATTGAGCCTACTTGGAGAAACATCGGGTGGAAACAAACACACAAGATGTATCTTTTCCGTACTTGAAATTTCCAAACCCGGGAAAGCAGTAATACCAACCTCTTCAAAAGCCTTTTTCAAGGATAGTGAGCTATCGGTGTCGCCATGGTTTGCCAATCCAACAACCTCAATATTTGCCAGCAGACAAGCCTCAACAAGCGCAGTATTATATACTATTTCATCTCCGACATCCCAGCCACGATATTTGGCATAGGAATACGGATTTACTTGCAAAGCACACTTATAGAAACGTGCGGCTTGCTGTTTTTCGAGCGTTTGTGTCAGTATATCGAAGATATTACTCACACCGCCTCCTTCTGCTTCTTCGCCGCACCATTACTCACGCCATGCGCCCACAAATTCAACCTATTCTTCCGCGCAGCCGCTATCGAAATCAAATTTTTGTCCGACTGGCGATTTGCATAATCCGTGCGGATTTTTTCGTACTCCGCTTTTACGTCGGCGGTGAACTTGCCTTGCAACTCAGGATTGATAAGGCTTCCGGCAACAGGCACAGCGCGGCTGGCATCCAGAACGTGTACGACCGTTCCCGCGTAATTTTGCGCAATTTTCACCGCCGTGTGCGTCCGCGACGTTGTTGCACCGCCAATGAGGAGCGGCTGCGTCATACCGCGTCGTTGCATTTCCTTTGCGACGTGCACCATTTCGTCGAGGCTTGGCGTAATCAAACCTGAAAGCCCGATAATATCGACGTTCTCTTTCACCGCAATATCCAAGATTTTATCTGCGGGAACCATCACGCCCAAATCAATAACCTCGTAATTATTGCAACCAAGCACCACGCCGACGATGTTTTTGCCAATGTCGTGAACGTCGCCCTTAACGGTTGCCATGAGGATTTTGCCGTTGGTTTGCTGGGTATTGCCACTTTTGAGTTTCTCCGCTTCCATAAAGGGCATTAAGTAGGCAACGGCTTTTTTCATTACGCGCGCAGATTTTACGACTTGTGGTAGGAACATTTTGCCTTCACCAAAAAGGTCGCCCACAACGTTCATGCCGTCCATAAGCGGACCTTCGATGACTTCCAGCGGCTTGTCGTAGCTTTGGCGGGCTTCTTCGGTGTCTGCGTCAATAAATTCCGTGATGCCCTTAATGAGCGCGTGTTTGAGACGCTCGGCGACAGGCGTACTGCGCCATGCAGCATCTTCTTTATCTATCGCTTTGCCGCCACCTTCTGCTTTGAGGCGTTCTGCATAGTCCACCAGCCGCTCTGTTGCATCATCGCGGCGGTTGAGAAGCACGTCTTCGCAGAGTTCCAGCAGTTCTTTCGGAATTTCGTCGTACACGTCTATCTGTCCTGCGTTCACGATACCCATGTCCATTCCGGCTTTGATGGCGTGATAGAGGAAAGCGGTGTGCATTGCTCGGCGCACTGGTTCATTGCCCCGGAAGGAAAACGAAATGTTCGATACGCCGCCTGAAACCTTCGCGTGAGGCAGATTTGCTTTTATCCAGTGCGTCGCACGAATGAAATCCACCGCGTAGTTGTTGTGGTCTTCAATGCCTGTGGCAACAGTGAGAATGTTCGGGTCGAAAATAATATCTTCCGCCGGAAAGCCGACTTCGGTAGTCAAAATGCGGTACGCGCGTTCGCAAATTTCGATGCGCCGCTCGAAGTTGTCCGCTTGTCCTTTTTCGTCAAACGCCATGATAATAGCTGCCGCGCCGTATTGCATCACTTTGCGGGCATAGTCCTTGAATTTCTCTTCGCCTTCCTTGAGCGAAATTGAGTTCACAATACTTTTGCCCTGCACACATTTCAAGCCCGCTTCGATGACGCTCCACTTCGAGGAGTCAATCATTATCGGCACTTTGGCAATGTCGGGTTCGCCGGCAATGAGATTCAGAAAGCGCACCATCACGGCTTCGGAATCCAACATCCCTTCATCCATGTTGATGTCAATTACCTGTGCGCCGTTCTCCACCTGCCCTTTGGCGATGTCGAGTGCTTCTTCGTACTTTTCTTCTTTGATGAGTTTTGCAAATTTTGCCGAACCGGTAACGTTGGTGCGTTCGCCGACGTTCACAAAGTTTGTTTCGGGGCGAATCTCAAACGGTTCCAAGCCGGAAAGCCTCATATATTGTGGTCTCGTGGGGATTTCGCGTGGGCGTATTCCCGCAGCACCTTCTGCAATCGCCTTAATGTGCGGAGGAGTTGTGCCGCAGCATCCGCCGATGATATTGACAAAGCCTGATTCGGCGAAGTCTTTGGCGTATTTGCCCATCATGGCGGGCGTTTCGTCGTAGCCGCCCATTTCATTCGGAAGTCCCGCATTCGAGTACGAACTGGTGAAGACTGTTGCCACACGGCTTAATTCCTCCATAAACGGGCGCATGAGGTCGGGTCCGAGCGAACAATTTAGCCCGACGGAGAGCAGATTTGGCGCGTGATGCACGGAATTCCAGAATGCTTCAGTGGTTTGCCCCGACAAGGTGCGTCCACTCATATCCACGATAGAGCCGGAGAGCATCACGGGGATTTCACGGCGTTTATCGCCTGCGGGCAGACTGAGAAAATACTCCGAGACCGCATAAATAGCGGCTTTGCAGTTCATGGTGTCGAAAATCGTTTCAATGAGCAGCACATCCACACCGCCGTCCACCAAGCCGCGCACTTGCTCGCTGTACGAAGTAACAACTTCATCCCACGTGGTAGCGCGGTAACCGGGGTCGTTCACATCCGGCGAAAGCGTGAGTGTTTTATTCATCGGACCGATTGCGCCGGCTACAAAGCGTGGTTTTGCGGGATTGCGTGCCGTGTACTCATCGGCGGCTTCGCGTACAAGTCGTGCTGAAGCAACGTTCAGTTCGTACGCCAGCGATTCCAAGTGATAATCCGCTTGCGCAATCGAAGTCGAGCTAAAGGTATTGGTTTCCACGATGTCCGCTCCCGCCTCAAAATACTGGCGGTGTATGCCTTTGATAATCTCCGGCTGCGTGATGGAAAGCAGGTCATTATTGCCTTTCAGGTCGTGTGCATGGTCTGCAAAGCGCTCACCGCGAAAGTCCGCTTCGGTGAGTGTGTGCTGCTGAATCATGGTTCCCATTGCGCCATCGAGAATGAGAATACGCTCGCGGAGCAAGGATTGGAGAGGGTGGTGGAAGGTGGTGGTCATGGTAAAAGTCCGAGAATAGTTGAAAGTGCTGTGTTCAGTTCTGTAAGTGTGGCATCGCTGCAATGCCCATAAATCTTGATAATTCTACGCTTGTCAATAGTACGAATTTGCTCACAAAGGATAATAGAACTTTGCGGCAAATTGCCTTCGCCTTGTGCAAGCATAACGTGAGAAGGTAAAAGTTTTTGGCGAATTTTCGTTGTGCACGGAGCAACAATTGTACAGGGTGAGACAAAATTTGCTTTGTCAATCTGTACAACGATGGCGGGGCGCATACCAGCTTGCTCTGAGCCGATTATTGGGTTAAAATCTACCAGAACAATATCACCTCTGCGTACATCGTTCACCATTGAATTTTTCCTTCAGCTAAAAGATTTTCGTACTGCTCCAAATTGGCGAGATAACTCTCCATTCCTAGCTCTGCAAGCGACTGTTCGTTATGGTGCGTAGCAAAAGGATGATGCTTTGCCACAAGAAAATCAACAAAATCATCTACTTCCTGCACAAGATTTGGCGGGAGCTGGGCGAGCTTTTCGGTAAGGGTGGTCATGGCATAATTTTCTGAAAATAATGATTGTTGTTGTGCTAATTCGTATAAAAATTCCGGTGCGAAGTCTGCGCCATTGCTCCATTCTACGGTTAATGTATCGGGATTGATGCAGTGCAACATCATTAATCTACCCAAACATCGTCATCTGCACCAAGCCGTCATCGGTTGGAAAATACTCTATCCGTGACGGGTTCAACACATCCACAATGCCGCCGTATTGTCTCACGGCTTGTTTGATGTGCTGCATGGTCTCATGAAGATGATTCACGATTTTGTCCGTTGTAAAGCGATAAACGACCCACCGCATATTTTGAATTTTTACATCGCGGTCTTTGTCGTAGTGAATATCTTCGGGAGTGTCGTGATAGCTGTCGCCGTCGCACTCTATCGCAATATTCACATCCTTACAGAACAGCGCAAAATCAAGATAAAAATGTTGTTTTTTTCGCGCCGCCGTTTTTGAAACCATCAGTTCACGCTGTGCGGGAACACCTTCTTTGCGAAGTGCCGACCATAAGCGCTCTTCAAGCGGCGAGCCGTAGAAAAGGTCGTTGTAATCCCGTGCCGCGAACAGTCGTTCATCGGTAGTTGTGATAAAGGGATTGCGGCGCGGAATACGGCTTAGAATAGGCTTCGGAAGCGGCTCAAAGTTGTGAACCCGCACGACAAAATACTCTTCGTTAGCGCGTGGATGTGCCGACTCATTGGGTAGAAGTTCTATGCGATTCTTGCAATCAATGCCGCTCACCGTTCCCCACCAGCGCACAGAATATTTCTCCTCATCAAAGGCTTTCGTTTGATAGAGAGCAAGCGTATTGAGTGCGCCGGAGGTAACAACTTCTGGCGCACTTTTGACGGGAATTCTATACCAGCCTTGTTCATGAGCGGTGCGTAGGTCTTTCGGACGAAGAATCATGCCGATAAGCGTATCCTTATGCTGTGTGGCGGTTGTTATTTCTTTGCGCATAGCCGTTCATTCACTTCTTCGATACTGAAATCTTTCGGGTCAAAATCCTCGCCGCTTTCCAGTCCAAGCCATTCCACGTAGGTTTCGTGTTCGGAGTGTTCAGGGTCTTTGAGCGCTTCCACAAGCTCCGCATAGCCCCACACGCCACCGGAATCCTCAGGCGGACACGCCATTTTCCCCGCAGTACAGCGTGGATATTTCACGCCCGGCTCCGGCTCAAATATCTTTTCAACCACAAGTTCATGCTCCCAACTATCGCCGAAATCATATTCAAAGATTGCTTTCGACTTTTCTTTGGGGAGAATGTCCGCGAGCGTGTATTTGCTTTCGTCTCGCATATCGGCAAAATCATCGCCGACGGGTTCGCCGTAAAAGATTCTTCCTACGCGATATTGGAACAAATGCCCGCCGCCCCAGCCCATCGTGCGGAGCAGCGTGCGCGAGAGCGATGGGAGCGGGGTTGCCATTTCAACTTCAATGCGTCGCCAAATAGGTGGCTTGGTGTCTCTCAGCGTTACCTTGAGCTGGCAGACAGTAGCGGGAGCGTTTGTTTTTGCCATAATGCGAAGAGGAAAAGTGCTCGAAAAATGCAATTTACGTTGATAGACGAAATAATGCACCAAAGCAAGCGTATGAAATAAAGACAAATGAGCGTCTCACATCGTTCTAACCCTGTTCTTGAGCGCTTTGCCTAAAAAAAAACTGTGGTGGGAGTGAAGGCAGAATGGCACAGGAAGCAGTGCTAAAACGGTCGAATTTTCGCAAGTTGTCGGAATAGCTCGCGTTCTTTTTCGCTGAGTTGTTTGGGGACTTGCACCAGTAGCCGAGCAAAGAGATCGCCACGCTCAGTGCCAAGTGTTCCCGTTTGTACGCCGTAGCGAGGCATACCCAGACCGCGAAGGCGCAATTTAGAGCCGCTCTGCGATTCCGGTGCGATTTTAACTTTTACCTTGCCGGAAAACGTCTGGATTTCTATGTCACCACCTAGAATTGCGGTATAAAGCGGCACACTGACTTCTGTCTCAAGGTCGTCGCCCTTGCGCTCGAAGCGTGGGTCGGGCAAGATATTAACCTGCACAAACACGTCTGTCGGGGTTTTTCCGCCTGAGCCGGTGGCTGTTTGTGCGGTCTGGCTGGGCAGTTTTAGCTTTTTGCCGCTTTCAATACCGGGTTTGATATTGAGCAGAATTTTTTTGCCCTGTACATTGACAGTTTTTTGTACGCCGGAAAATGCTTCTTGCAAAGAAATATCTATCATTACTGCCGAATCATCATGTTTTTTGCCAAAAACAGAGCCGAAAATATCAGAAAAACCACCTGTCCCCCTGTTACTGAAATTTTCGCTAAAATTGGAGAAAAAGTCGCCATTGCCAGTGCTATTTCCCGCGCCGGATGCGTTTGTTTGCCCACGTCCGGAAAAACCTGCACTGCCTGATGATGTTGACGCTCCTGCCGATGATGCAAACCCTGATGGGCGCTGTCCCGCGCGGCGTTGTCCGCTTGCACTGGCGGCAGACGACGATGGCGTGTGGAATCGTTGCCAATTTACGCCGTAGCGGTCGTATTGGCGGCGCTTGTCGGGGTCGCTGAGGACTTCATATGCCTCGTTAATTTCTTTGAATTTTCGTTCGGCTTCTTTATCGTTGGGGTGCGTGTCGGGGTGGTATTGCCGCGCGAGGCTGCGAAATGCTTTTTTTATTTCGTCCGCCTGTGCGGTGCGAGCGATGCCAAGAGTGCGATAATAGTCTTTGGATTCCATGCGCGGGAAGGGGAAAATAGGTAAAACTCTTTATGCTGCTTATTGCTATTGCCTACACGCCTGACGGAGCGGCTGCAACGCTCCCCCGCGTGTGTTTGGTAAAAGTTCTCAGTCGTATGTTCTTGCGTAATTTACAGACGTTTTCGCACTTTTGAAAGTGTTTGTTGTGTGGCGGGAAAAGAAATTGCGATAATTTTGGCGTAGTTTTTCTGTGGAGACCGCTTCTATTGTATGCTTTTAACGTCCAAGTTGTATAAAATTGCCTCGTGAAACGGATGTTTTGCCACTCTCATCCGTCAGCAACAAACGATAAAAATATGCCCCCGAAGCCCCGTTAATCAATGCGTCCGGCATCATGGCGGCAAGGTTAAAAGAGCCGTTTCCTGCCTTGATAATTGCCGAGTAGTTGGCGAGAATAGCGCCTCGTGTATCGGCTATTTGGAGGAGCATCGTTCCCGAATATGGTGTAGCATAATCCAGCCAGCGCGAAGAAAGAGCATCGGCACTGGGGTTCGGAGAGACCGACGATGGAAAATCTTGGTATCGCTCGCTTGATACGGTCTCTGGGGTGAAAGAAATGCGGTAAATAGCACCAATCATCCCATCAGAACTCATATACAGTTCGCCCGCAGGAGAAAAGCCCACGCCGCAAGGTCGTCCCCAATGCGTGTACGCAAGACTATCAGTAAGAAAGCCATTCAAAAAATCGTGCATGGTGTATGCGCCGGAGGCTGCATCGCGCCTCATCACAGCGACATTGTACCCAGCGGCAACGCGCCGTGAATCGGTGCTATATGAACCATGTACTGCCACAAACGCAGCATTCCGAAAAAAAGGCGGTAAAAGGCTACCGGTATAAAACGCTATTCCCATCGGCGTTGAATGCGCAGGAAGGTATGCTTCGGCAACCTTGAGTGTGGCGAAGCGCATAGAATCTGTCTGCGTGAGGGGAAGCATTGCGCGGTAATCCGGCGAAACGTTGAAGTTCGCCCATTCGCTACGGCGTGTGCTATTGCTGAAGGCAAGGGGCCAGCCGTGGTAGCTGCCGTCGGGGACGGTCGTTACAATTTCTTCAGGCTTTTCTTCGCCAAGTCCGTTGCGGTCGGCATTGGTCGCCCAGAGCAGTCCTGTTGCGGGTTCTAGTGCCATACCAATTGCATTGCGCAGCCCGGTCGCAAATATGCGCCTCCCGCTTCCGTCGCCATTGAAACGCAAGATTGCTGCACGTTCGGGATTATCCGCGCGGCAAGCATCGCACGGCGCACCAACGCTCAGGTAGAAGGCACTGCGCAGCGTGTCGGCAAGCAGCGTTCGTGTGTAATGATTGAAAACGCCGCCATTCGGGATGCTGTCAATAAATACTGACCGTGTCTCATAGACACCGTCACCATCGCGGTCGAGAAACCGCAGAACGCGCGTCGGTTCTGCAACGAGCATTGCGCCTTGATAAAAAACGACATTGTGTGCTTCCTTCACAGGCGCTGCCGCGACATAACTCGTGTCTGCAATGCCATCACCATTGCGGTCGGGTAGCGCAAAAACGGCTTCGGCGTTCATATCCACCACGTGCAGCACACCCGATGGACTCCACGCAAAAAAGCGTGGTTTTATCATGCCCGCATGAAAAACGCTGATACGAAAACCCTTTGGCAAGCGCACGGAATCAGATACGGTGAGGTTTGCTGTGGAACGATAGAGGGGAGCATAACGGGCGGGCACAGTGAGTTTCGTTGGCAGAAGTGGTAGTGTCTGTGCTGTACTTGCGTTAGTGGCAAGCACTCCCCACGACACTATCAGCGACAATAGAATCGTGGGAACAAGTGCCATGAAAGTTTTTGTGCTTGTCATTATTCTATTGCTGAAATTTCTTCTTCCAAGAGCTGGCGCGAATACATTGCAGCATAGATACCACCTTGTTCTATGAGTTGCTCGTGTGTGCCGCGCTCCGCAATCATACCGTGATCCAGAACGATGATTGTGTCGGCATTTTTCACCGTCGAGATGCGGTGCGCTATGATAATACTGGTGCGATTCTGCATCACCTCGCGCAAACCGCGTAGAATCTTCTCTTCGGTTTCGGTATCTACTGCCGAAAGCGAATCGTCAAAAATAATAATTTGGGGTTGGCATAATACCGCCCGTGCAATCGCTGTGCGCTGCTTTTGTCCGCCGGAGAGCGTAACGCCGCGCTCGCCCACTACGGTGGCGTAGCCTTCGGGGAAGCCTTTTACATTCTCGTGCATCTGCGCTATAATGCTTGCCTCCACGACTTCATCCATAGAAGCATTAGGCTTGCCGAAACGGATATTATCGGCAATGTTCATTGAGAATAAAAATGCCTCTTGGGGAACAATTGCAATGGCTGAACGCAGGGTGTGGATGGGTATGGTGTTTATTGGCTGCCCATCTATCAGCACCTCGCCGTCGGTGTGGTTGAAGAGGCGCGGCACAAGGTTCACCAATGTTGACTTGCCGCTTCCGGTCTCGCCTACAATGCCGATTGTTTCGCCCGCTTTGATGGTGAAAGATATACCGCCATTTTCGTCACCAATAGCAAACGGCAGGTTTGGTGCGTACTTCATGCGGACATTGCGAAATTCCACGTTGCCGTGAATCGTTGTAATCGCATGGTTCGTCGCGTCGGAATCTGCAATATCAGGTACTTCGTCGAACACCCTTCCCAAACGCCCTGTGGATGCGGCTGCGCGTTGAATCAGATTCGTTACCCAGCCAATCGCAATGACGGGCCAAATCAGCAAGTTCAGGTAAATAAAAAACTGTGTCACGTCGCCAATTGTTGCCTCGCCGCGCATAACAAGGTAACCGCCTGTGCCCAGTACCAATACTTGCGACAAGCCGACCAGACTAATCATAAGCGGCATCATTATGGCTTCGATATTCACAAGACGCATCATTTTCCGCAGATAACCTTCGCCCATGCTGTGAAATGCTTTGATTTCATCTTCCTCACGTCCGTATGCACGGATGACGCGTACACCGGACAGGTTTTCTTGCGCCTTTGCCGTCATTTTTCCATAATGGTCTTGTGCGTCTTTGAATAGCAAATGCACTTTTGCGCCAATTCGGTACACGCCATACGACACAAACGGCATCGGCAGAAGCGCCATGATGGTAATGAACGGTGAAAGGGCAATCATCATGGAGAGTGCAAAAAAGAACGTCGTAACGGTATTGGCAGAATACATCACCGCCGGACCGAAAAATTCTCGAATGGCGGTAATGTCGTTCGTGGAATATGCCATGAGTTCGCCTGTGGGTGTGCGCTGGAAGTAGCGCAGAGGCTGGCGTTCTAATGCCGAGAGCACATCAGAGCGAAGTTCATATTCAATTTTTCGTGAAGCGACAATCATGGTCTTGCGCGTCAGAAACATGAAAAAACCGCTACCTGCGGTGAGTGCAAACATCAGCCCGATGTGCCACGCAATATCGGTGCTACTGAAGGTGTTTTTTCCAACACTCTGCGCAATGGAATCAATGGTTTTACCCACGACGCGCGGCAAGGACGTGGAGCAGATATTGGAAATGGTAACAAACAGAAACCCCAATATAAACATCCACTTATGGCGGACAAAGTAGGGTTTGAGGCGAAAAAGTTCTTTCATTGGGGTAATGTTTTGGTTGATTGGTGATGGTCGTCAAGCGTCATTTCTAGTTTTCGGGATTGATGCCAAGAGCGCGAAGCTGCTCGGCAAGGCGGTTTGCGCGTTCTTCGGCGTGGTCGGCGCGAGCTTTTTCTTGTTCGGCTCTGGCTTTTTCTTGTTCAGATTTTTCTTTGCCTGTCGGGAAAATATTCCCGTGGTCGTCGCACCAGCGAATCCACGTCGCCGCCATGCCTTCGTACTCGCCTTCCCACAGACGCAAGCCCACGCCAACTTCCTCTATCCAGAAATCGCCATGCACCTGATACTTGCTGCCATGCAGCACGTACAGCGTGAGCGCCTCGCCTCGCAAGAGAGAAAATGGGTCGAACACAGCATAATATGGGATATGCAGCCGCGCGTAGTCTTGCATCTTGCGCACCATTTCACCGCCTTTGCGATTGGAAACTATTTCCACCACAATTTCCGGCATCTTTCCGAACACCCACGCAAAGTATGCGCGAACCTTCTCAAAATCAAAATTCGTCTCCAAAGGCACGTCCACGCTCACAAATGCGTCCGGCACAATCGGCGGCTCTTTGGTGGAAGAAAATAGACCGACATTAGCATCGGCAATAAATGTGCGCTCCGGCGGATTCCACAGCGCAGCGTTGCAGTACAGCGTTTCGATAAGTAAGCGCTGCTGCTTGGCAGAAAAAACATTATCCACAGGTTCGTCATCCTCCGTTACAAGTCCGGAAATATCAGGTTCGGGAATAGGAATATCCTCAAATGTTGCGCCATTTGTGGTATTGAGCGCCTGCCGCTCCAGTGGTGATATGAGAGTGTTTTCCATAGTATTTTCCAATACGTGAAAGACGGTTTAGCCAAGAAGTTCGATTGTATCGCCTACGGCGATAGTTCCCGTGTTACGGTGAATGACGTTTTGCCCGAACAAAACTTTTGCACCGTCGGCGCTTCGGCGAAATTTTTTGAGGGTGGCGATTGGTTCTGCGCCTGTTTTTGTGCCGCTTGCTTGGTCAACGGTTGTTACGATGCACCGTCCGCAGAGTTTCACGCCGTACATTTCCACGTCTCCGGCGCTGTTCCGCACGTTGAAATGCTTCCATGCATCTTCAGCAAAAGCATCGCAGCCCGAAACGACGATATTCGGGCGGAAACGGTTCATCGGCACAGGTTCGCTGCCGCTCTCGATAAGGCGCGAATTTACACTTTCCAGCGATGCTTCCGAAGCCAGAAGCATTTGGAAGCCATCGGCAAAGCCCGTGTGGTCTGTGGGGCGAACAGCGTAGGTTTGGTCAACGATTCGGCGGAAATCGCGGTGCATGGTTACCAAGTGCACATCCACGCCAAGGAAGGTACTGAGCCATTCTGCTGCTTCCCGTCCCTGCGAGACTGCTTGACAGGTATCGTCCCAGACGACGACATTTTCCGTGCTGCCTTCGTCGGTGTGCGGTAGAGAAAGCGTTTCCATGCCCTGCGCCGAGAGCATAAGAATGCCATTCGCTACCGATGGCTCAATAAGCGCCATACGGGGATATTCGCGTTGCGTGAGGAAACGACCGGCGGAGTTCACAATCATGAAATGACGGTCGAAGGCAATGCCGCGCTCAATCAGATTGGCGGAGTCCAAACGCCAACCTTTGCAGCCTTTAATGGGATAGTAGAATAAGCCTGTTATCGTTATCATTTGGGAAGTTCGGGGGGAATAGTGAGCAATGAGGTAAAAGCAAAACTAGCGGATTTTTCGGCGGGAAGCAACAGCTTTGTTTGTAGCAAGGGCGGCAAGCGAGTGAGACAATTTCTGCTGCCAAACGAATAGTTGTCTTCATTGACATAGCGTTGTTTCATGGTGCGGTGTGGGCGTTGGAATAAAGAAAGGAGGATGCACTGCAAATTACGCAGAAAATGGTTACTTCGTCAACTTCAACTTCACCAAAAACGCTCCCGGACGATATACCCCGTTTCTCACATCATTCTGGTCAGGAATGTACGTCCCCATGATTTTCCCATCCGCCCAGCCGTTCACATAGAGCGCCTTTTCGTCGGGAGAAAGGCGAACCGTTACGCCTAAACCCGAACCCATTGCCAACGCGCCCAAACAAGTATTTGTCGGTGAATACTTCGCTACGAATACTTGTACGTCAGTAGAAGAAAGCGAAGTGCCACCAAAATCCACCGCCCCAGAGAAGTTTCCGGTGACGTAGGCACAGTCTTTAGAATCCACCGTTAGCCCCATGCGGGCATCACGGCTGGCAGGAACAGAGTTCTCACGATTGGAAACGGTCGTGGGCAAGTAGCGTGTCCATGCTGTGCCGGAGCGAGAAATTTTTGCAAGGAAGTATTGTTTACGTTGTTCATCTTTAGCGAGGATATACACCGCTCCACTATTACCGAGCGCTATTTGTGTATCGGTCAGTTCACCCATCGCTTCAAGATTGACGGGAAAGGTTTCGGTAAGTAATCCATTCGTATCAAGGCGAACGATATTGTAGCCCGTTTTCATGCGGACAAGGCTTTGTGTAGCGGAGGTAATGCCGAAATCGGAACCTGCACGAAGGAAGATAGTGGCATTGCCGATATTGTCAGAAGCCGCATCATACGCAAGGTCGTTTTCTGGTCCGCCCCATTGGTGGCGGACGGGAAGAGCAACAGCATCGGGCTTAGGATCGTTTCTTAAGACAAAACAGTCTGCTTTACCAAAGGTTGGGCATAAGTGATTAAAGAGGATTTTACCACGATTAGGGTCTCCAAATTCAAAATACTCTGGGAAAGATTGAAAATTATCACAGAATGTTCCGACCATCCAAATTGATGCAACCTGACTGGCATTATTTCGAGGCGGGTAAATGTATGTGCGCTCAGGTGTTGCCTTCGCAATAGAAGGACCAACAACTTCCACATACCCCGAATAAGGATACGGTTTTGTATCGGGAGCGCCACGATAGGTATTATATCGTGTATAAGGATTCGTATAACTCAGGCTGCTTAGAGTAATATAGTTTTGGCTATTATTGACTGAAAGATGGCTTACAACATTACGGTTGTAAATACCCGTGAAATTTGCAACAACATCTTTACTCAATCCTGCACCTTCGCTATAGTCTAATTGTTGTCCATCAGGGCTGAAGGTCTGGATTCCAACAAATATACCGCTATTGTCAGTCCTGTCACCAATCGAAACAATATTACCATCAGGGGAGACATCCATGAGCGGACCAAACGTAGGTTGCACCCACACAAGAGTAGGAGAGAAGGAATCGGTTTGATCCGGTGGCTTGACAGGCGAAGGAAAGAGAAAACAGCTACTCAACATCACCGCAAGGAGAGCAACTAAAGCAAAAGATTTCAAACTCATGGCATTTGCTGAGAAAAATGGAAGCAATTTTCCGCAAGATAAGAATTGCCTCAATACAAGGCAAGTTCTGAGAGTGCCTGCCGCACCGTTTGGTGTAGATTAGCTATTGACGGGAGCGCATTGGTTATGCTACAAATACTTCCGCCAGCGCTCGCAGTACAGCAAGCGGCGAATCCTCCTGCCTCTTCTGCCTCCGCGCCGTGAATCCCGATACTTGCCGACAAGATAGACACCACGCCTGCTTCGCCAATGCAACGGCGGAAGTACGTCATTTCCGACGGGTCACATGGAGGGTGCCACTAAAACATAGACTCACCCGAAAGTATTGCCAATACCTATTCTCTTACCATTGGGCGATGGTTTCTTCGTCCAAAAGGTAGTGCATCCGTTTGAGAAGCAACAACGAAACCATCAAGCGCACGGGTTTCGCAGAACGACCTGACTTGGCATACAACCCCGACAGCGATGATGCGAGGTTGCTCCACCCGATAGCCGATGTCGGCGCAAAAAGATGGTGTCGGGGTTTCAACAGAGAAGTCAAGTTCTTTTCGTCACAGTATTTGGCGATAAGAGCGTGCTACATCGTAATCGAAGTGTAATTTGCACGATACTCCGACGGTGTTTGTCCCGTATGTTTTTTGAAGGCAGCGTTGAAGGATGACTTAGAGTTAAACCCCGACTGAAACGCAACTTCTTGAATGGTTGTTGACGGCGACACGTCAATTATTTGCCGCTTCCATTCTTCGACACGATAGCGATTGACAAAATCGAAAAAATTGACCCCGATGTGTTTGTTCAGAATATCGGAAATACGATAGGCAGGAATATCACTCAAAGTGGCAAGTTTTTGAAGAGTCAGCTGACTGTCCAAATATGGTTTCTGTTTTTCCATAAAATGCTGGAGATGCTCTCGCAGGGCGATTCCCTCCTGCGGTTCTTCGCGCACGGCACTGGTTTCCGTTCTACGGCGCTCCGAAGTCAGCATCGCGTTATGCTCTGCGACATCAACCAATACGCCATTTGCACCTAACGGCACAGGTAATTCTTGCGCAGAAGAGACATAGACAAACGTATCGGCTTTCATAATGGCAGTATATGCCAGCAAATACATCCACAGCGTACCCAAAAGACCAACAATGATATTCAACGACCGCAGCCCCGGGAACCCAAGAAGCATCCCAATATGCACCACAAGCTGAATCGCCCACCAGAGCCACATAGCAGCCACAAGGTTCCGAAGCCAATGCAGGTTAATTCGCTCAATAGACGAGTATTCATTGCGAATACGTTTGGCATAAGTTCTGAGCAACCGTAAGGAAAATATCAGATAGGTAAAAAAATGAAGCGAGCGTGCAAGCAGGAAGATATTGTACCACTTCGATTTCCCCGCAAGGTTTTCGGTGAGGAATTTAATTTTTTCCTCAGCAGGCTGAAAATAAAAAGTTGCCATCAGAAATGCCACATACAGCACAAATGGCGCAAAATGGATAAGTGAACGCCGATTGACGATGCCGCCCGTCTGTGCTGTCACGTACAAGAAGAGCAATGGCGCTATCAAGAGCCGCATCGGTTCGGCAATCCGAATAAAGAACGGAAACGCCGTATAAACCGAAGGAATGAGAATGGGTGAAAATGATAAAATAACCGAAACCACCAGCACCATAGCAGCCAGCAGACTATTTGCCTGATGATTGCCCCGTTTTAGACGAAAAAGAATGAAGGCAACAAAGTACCCTTGCGCGGCACCAATAAGATCAGGAATCATCAAGACCATAGATAAAGACATCAGTATTCTCCTATTATTGAACATTTGTTCTCAGAAATCAAGGCAGAAAGCGTAAAAACCTATAACGAAAACTTGGAGTGTAAGGTTTAATCCTGCCGATGGCACTATGGCTAGGGCAGGAGCAGAAACAACAGAATATTCACACTCCGAAACTCAGTACAAAAACTTTCGTGATGAAAACTTCAAACAATAGCGTCACTTCTAAGATACTGAAAATCAGAAGGCTGTACAAGTTACTAAAAGTCATGGTGAAAGATATTCGCTACAACCGATAATTTCAGATATTTTTTTTGCAGGTACAATACCAAAGGCAAGATGTAGCATACCTTTACGATAGACCACACTTGCAATTTTCGGAACAGCCCCCAACCGACATAACGCTTCCCATCTACCGCACTACCTCCACGCGCTGCATAACCACTTCTCCACAAGACTCCATGCGTAGCAAATATGTCCCACTTGGCAAGTGCTTCACGCTTGCTTGCAGACTTTGCTCTCCGGCTTGTTTGATGCCTTTGGCAAAAATTTGGACGGTGTTTCCTCGCATATCCAGAAGGCTAATATCTGTCCATGCTTCGCCGCCAAGTGTGTAGGCTACCTCCAACACATCCGCGCTTGGATTGGGTGCCACACGCACCAGCACCAGAGCAGCTGTCGCCGAAGAAATAAACCGCTTCCCGCCTGCTTGCGAGGTTTTTGCTCGAAAGCCGCCTACTACCACGTCGGCTACTTGAAGCGTTCCATCGCCCCACTGCAATTCCTCCAGCACCAGCGTTGTCGTATCGGTATTTCCTGCCACCGCACGGCATGGAATTCGCAGCAGCACCGAATCACGCCCGTTCTGTCCATTCCAATACGTCGTCGGTGCTGCAAATCGTTGGTAAGTATTTTGTGGCACTGAGTTCCGAATCGGGCGCACAAAAGGATTAGAACCAAGAGCAAGAACGTTGGGGTTAAATCCTAACTTTGCCGTGAAATGTGGTTGGCTTGAACGGAAGAGCTTGTCTAGCTCGCCTTCCATCATGCCGGTAAGATAAATTTCCAGCATCACCTCACTGCCCGGCGGCGCACTCTCAGGCACAGCCCTCAGACCGAGCCTTGCCACGACATCGGTCGGTTGTTTCGTGCGTCCGTATTGCACCAGTGCCGTTGTCGCGGTGTCTGTCGTCGCTTGACAAGAAACCTCTTGTGCCTGTGCTGCCCCCGTACGCTCTGCCACAAAGCGTAGCGCTACTGCTATCGTGTCTCCTACACCTACAAGCGTCTTTCCACTAAGGTCAGCGCGGAAGGTGTATTCTCGTATTCCTCGCCGCAAATCAACGCGAACCAGTTCCGCTAGACGGTCGCCGACGTTCACCACCTGCACCGCAAGCAACTTCGTTGTGCCGATAACGCTCGTGTCAATCGAAGGCGGAATGAGTTTTAATGCGCCACCGCGCCCCGTAAGGCGATTGGTTATCGTTTGGGTTTGCTCTACCGTACTTCCCTGCGTGGTAAAGCGCACCGTGAGCGCCGCACTAATGGTTTCCAGCACCGTCGGCACAAAGCGCACCCGCACTTGCAGGCTTGATTCGGCAGGGATTTCCGCATTGTTGAGGCTTTCACACACAAACGCTGGGTTGCTGGTCGTGATGTCTCCCGAAAGGCGAATAGGCGCAGACGAGAGATTGCGCAAGGTCAGTACGCCAAAGGCAATGTCGCCGCGCGGCACTTTGCCGAAGTCCAGACGCATTGCGCCAAGAGTATTATTTGCTGCCGTCGTAAAGTCGCCGCTTGCCCATCTGCCCGCACCCAACGCATTTTCAGCACGAACACGCCAGAAATAGCGGGTTTCGTTTTGAAGCGGAAAGCCGTTCAAGCCGCGCGAATCCAATTCCATGCGCCCCGATGCAAGTGCAGATGCGGTCTGTGCAGCCGTCAGAGTGGTTAAAACGGTAGAGAAATTAGCGTTTGCCGACAATTCGACGCGATATTGCCCAGCACCATCCACACTACGCCAAACAAACAGCGGCAACGTCGGCACGTCCGCTTCCGCACGGGTGGGCGAGATGAGTGCTACCGAATCGGGGACACTCGTGGGCAGCACTGCCTGAACGTGGATGCTAGCGGTCGAAACTGTCAAAAGCGGGAGTTTGGTATTCGTGATGACGCATTGGTAAGCACCCGAATCAAGAGCCGCAAAAGCGACAAACCTCAGCGCGTCATTGGCGGAAATGGTCTGGGCAAGAGCGCCGTTTTTGCGCCATTGGTAACGGTTGTTTGCGCCCGGAAGCGCTGCCGGAAGCGTGAACTCCGCGTCAATAACGGCGATTGTATCGGCAAGACGAGGCGGCGTGATTGCTTGCGGAGCGTAAGTAAAGTTTTGAAGAATAGCCAAGCGCTCAAGGTCAGCAAAGGGCAGACGATTTCCGCTAACGTTCAGCGCAAGGCGCGGAATAGGATTCGCAAGGTCGGGCAGCGCATCAAACGAGTTTCCCGCAAGATTGAGTGTTTCCAAACGCAGGAGCTTGGTAAACGACTCCGGCACTGCGCCTGTGAAGCGATTACCATTCATGTACAATTCGCGCAAACCGGTCAAGTTTCCTACTTCCACCGGAACATTTCCCGAAAAGTCATTACTGCTTATGTCCAAACGCTGCAAACCCTCTACTGCCGTGAGAGCGCTATTCTTGGCTTTGGCAGCCGTGAGTGCAGCCACACCCAGCGACGGCGGCAAAATGCCGGAGAGACGATTACCGCGTAGATTCAGCGTTTGCAACTGTGGAAGTTGCACCAAAAACACAGGGAAGCCACCAATGAAGCGGTTTCCACTCGCATCGAACGCTTGCAAATTCCCCACACCACCCAAACACTCCGGCAGAAAGCCAAAAAGCTGATTGTTGCTAATGTTCAGACTTTCCAGTCCCGTAGGCAAGCAGCAAAGAGCCTCCACACCACCTTCAAAACGATTACCCGACAGGTTCAAGGTTTTGAGCGACACCATACTGCATATATTTTGCGGTAATGCGCCCTGCAGCCTGTTCCCGGAGAGGTTCAGCACACGCAAAGCAGTGAGATTTGTAAGCGCTGTCCACGGCACAGTGCTATCGAGATTATTCGCGGGCAACGTCAGCGCCACTACCCGCCCACGCTCCACTTTCACGCCGAATCGAAGGGCAACGGGATAGCCATTCGTCCAATTCGTCGAAGTTGTCCAAAGAGCGCCATTTGTTGCGGCGTAGAGTGCGTTCAGCGCCAGCGAGTCCGATGGCGCAACAGGTTCGGCATCCAAAAGCGGATTAAAGGTGAAACTAGCGCTCGTTGTTAGTACACCGCTTCCCGTCTGAATCGTTAGCGAGCCGCTTGCTACTTGCCCCACAATTACGCGAATCTGTGTGGGCGAAAGCACGACGAAAGACTGCACAGGCAAACCGCCGATAAATACATCTTGAATGCTGCCTCGCAGCCCCACACCAAAATTCTGCCCTGAAATAATCAAGGTCGTGAGAGTCCCGCCGATACTCGGCGAAAAGCCCGTCAGCACTGGTGCATCAATGGCACGAATGATAAGCGGCAATGCAGCTTGGGCGGTTTTCGTGCCCGACGGGAAGACCGCCTCCGCCGTGATGGTTGCTTCCGTCGAAGCCATAGCGGGCGGAATCAAACCCACAGGCGCGTTGAAGGTGATTGTACTTGTGGCATTATTGGCGGTTTGAATTTGCGCGGCGGCAGGAACGGACGCAAAAGCGCTTCGGAGTCGCACCAAAGCGTTTTCCGGCACATTCAGTCCTGTTACCGTTACCGATTGCCCTTCTATGGCACTCTGCGGCGCAAAGCCCGTCAGCGTCATTACAGGTTCGGGTGGCTGCCGGAGCGTTAGCGGACGCGAATAAACCGCCGTACCGCTCCGCGTCGTTACGCTGACGGTGGCGGAACTGGTTGGCGATGCGGCGCTAAAAGGCGGTGCAATGGCGCTAATGCTCGTGGGAGAATTGACAGTAAACGTCGTAGGAATGCCGCCAATACTAACGGTTTGGACGTTGACGTAATTTGTACCGACAAGCGCAATTACATCTCCCACTTGCGGCTCATTCGGCAGAGCGCTTGCAATAGTGGGCGGTGGGATAATCACAATTGCCGTCGAGGATAAAACCGTACCTGCGGGCGTGGTGATTTGCAGCGTACCATTAGCACTTTGTGGTGCAACAAGGGTCATTTGCGTTGGCGAATTGACGGTTGCTTGCACGGGAATGCTACCGATACTCACTTGCGTCTGTCCTTGTACAAAATTTGTTCCCAGCACCGTAAAGAGTGCTCCGGGCAACGGCTGCGTGGTGGAAATGCTCGTCAACGTGGGCGACGCATAGATCGTCAACGGCTGCTGCCACGAGACCGTGCCACCGCTGGCGATAATGTTCAAAACCCCCGTAGTTGCTTGCGCAAAGACAACGCGCAGCTCCGTAAGTGATGCTGCCGTTATACTTGAAGCTAGTTGTGTACCAATACTCACAAATGGCGTGGGGTGATACTCCGAGCCGCGAATGGTAATGGTTTGCCCGACCGCATTCAGGCTCGGCGTGATAGAGGTAATCGTTGGCTGCCCCGTCCACGTGAAGGGCAAAGGCGCAGCAACCGTTCCAAGCGGGCTTTGGACTTGCACTGCGCCGCTTGCACCGCTATTGCCCACAACAGCCGTTATTTGCGTTGGCGAAACGACGGTGAAACTTGCTGCCGGAACGCCACCAAAACTCACGCCTGTTACGCTCGAAAGAAATGCTCCTTCAAGCGTAACAACTTGCCCCGGACGCGCTACACGCGGCGTGAACCGTATCACGGAATGCACTGCGCCGCCCAAAGCAAAGTACGTGCCGCTTGCAGAGGCTGTTGCCGCTTGCGGCAAAGAAGAACGCACGGGCGAAACGTCGTCCGCACCGATGTCTCCGTAGCCGCCTGCTTGCGCGGCAGCAGTCGCTATGCGCAAGCCCGCAGGAATGGGACTTTGCGCCGAACCAACTTGAAATGTTGCGGCCAGAAAATCGCCCAAAAGCGTTTGTGCAAGCCAGTTATATGCGGCTCCACTTGTGAGCGGTGGTGTCCACGTGCCAGCTCCGCTTGGGAACGACTGCCCCAGAACGGTCGGCTGCACGGCTCCAGTGCGAACATTCGCCAATGTGAACGGACGATAGATGCTATCACCCACAGGAAATACATAACTTTGCCCGTCAGCACTGACGCTTGCTTGCATCGTGCGGCGCAGCGCACCACTAATGTAGCTCGTAGAACTACCACCCGAAAGTGATGAGGGAGCAGCATTAGAAAGCGTGAGCGCATTCGGCGCAGCGACCGTCAATATACCGTTTTGCAGCGTCAGTGCGTTCAACACATCCAGCGTTCCCGATAGCGCCGGAACAGGCGTTTGCGCATAATTTAGCGCGAGTGCGTTCAGCGAACCAAAACCACTTTCAAAGGCAAGACCGCCACTGACCACACCATTTAGCGTGAGCGCCGAAAGCGTTGCCCCTCTGAACGCACCGCCGCCGCTTGTTGTCAAGCCGTTCAGCGTAAGATTTCGGTTGTTTAGTGCTATTTTTCCGGCGGAGCTTAGTTGCAGAACTGCTTGCAGGGTTTTATTGCTATTCAGGCTTACAACGCTTGCGTTCGACACCGAAACAGGGACAGGCATGGTAGCGGGAAGTATAAAATCACTCGTCGTAAAGGTACCGCCACCCGTAAAACTCAGCATGGAAGCGCCCGTGTAATTGATAGCCGAACCACTGCCGATAAACGCTCCCGTGCCGTTCCCACCGCCGCCATTCGGACCAACCATCGTCAAAAAGGCATTGTTGACGGAAACAAGCGACGTGGGCGAGTAGGAAATCTGCCCGTTATTCCAGAATTCAGCACCGTCGCTCACGGTGAGCGGTGTACCCATATTGAGTATGAGCGAAGAATTGAGTGAGCTGTACAGAGTAGTACGACCTTGAATCACGACTTCAGAAACACTTGCAGCGCTCTGCACCGTGGATTCACCCTTACTAAGCGCAAGGAGTCCTCCCCCCCCAACCGTAATGGTGCTGTTCAGCCGCCGCGTTCCGGCACTTGCTCTTACATACAGCGCTTTCATTTGCATAATGCTTGATTTTCCGCCTTGCTGCTTAAAATTCATGTCGCGCTCCGCACCGGGACTGGCGCTTGTAAATTCATATCGCGCTTGTGAGCCGTAACTTGCAAAAGCCGTCTGAACTGCACCACCACTCACACTTGCGCCATTGATGCCGTCATCGCGGGTGGTGGCGAGCAAGGCATCATTTTCCAAGGAGAAGAAGCCATCGCCAATCACTGCACTATTTTGGGTTTGCAAGGTGCCGTAAATTCTACATTGGGAACCACTTGCGATATTCAACGTGATATTCGTCGCCGGAGTGCCCAAATCCAGCCTTCCGTCACTTTCAACAATCACTCCATACGGCATTGCCGTCGTAGTGAGCCAGTTGTTCGGGTTGGATGCGGAAAATGTGACGGTCGCACCGTTTCTGATGGTCAACTGAGAAACTGTCTCATGAGGAATATTTGTAGGAGTATGTGTACCAACATCGAAGATGAGTTCATCGGTCACGGCGGGATTATTGCGCGGCGGCGACCAGCTGGACGGCGTTTGCCAGTTTGCTCCGGGAACGCCTGCCCAGACGTAGGGCGGCGTGGGAGGACTTGTGAGTGCAAAATAGTACGGACTTGGGTTACCGATGCCCGAAACAATACTCAACGTCTGCGCAGACACACCGGGTACAACCGGAGAACTCGCCAATGCTATGTATCCGGAAAGTGGCAGAGGCGAGACAAAATTAACCGCAACACTGCTGCCCGCTTGCACAAGAAAAGATTCCAGCAAAACTAGCCCTTCTAAAACAGGAGAAAAGCCACCGGACTGACTCACGGTAAGATACTGCGAAGAAATAACAGGAGCAGATGGCGCAACGTTTGTGGCTGTAATATCAAGGTCAATCGGATTACTAACGTTTGGGTTAATAAGCGTGAAGGGAAAATAGCCCGAAGCAGTACCAACAGGAAATTTATAAGCATTCGGTGTTAGACCTGACGGCATTGCGCGGCGCAGAGAACCTGAGCCGGAGGCAGTGAAAACGTAGGAATTGCTATTGCCGCCCGTTACGGCTGTGGGCGATATATTTTGCACATAGAGAATCACGTTATAGAGTGAACAATCTATATTTCCAGCAATCAAATTGAGAGTATTCGCGATATTCAATGGCGAGGCGGATACCAGACTTAATGTTGCTCCGGCGCGATTCATCGTTAGGTTTTGCAGATTGTAATCTATGTTAAAACCCATTGCCCCGACAATAGCTCCTGAGCCGCCAATAGTGATGCTAGAAGCCGCACTGCCGATAAAAGAATGATTAATCCACGCAATACTAATGGCACCATCAAGTTGAAGATCGTTTCCATTGAGAAGCCAGTTGCCTTGCATAAAATTACACGAACCTGTAATACGTTTATTACCTATCATTTTGTAGTTTATTGCTGTCGGCACATCAACCGTCATGTTACCATTCATTACGTTTGGCAGCGTCGGCAATTCCGCACCGGTATTGGGATTACCGGAACCTGCAACGTATTGGTAAACAAGAGAAGAGCCTGCGGTATAAACAAGATCATTCCCTGAAATCGGCGGAGAAGCCGCAAATCCTTGTATTTGTATAGTACCGTTCACTGTAAAAACACCGGTATTCGTCAGATTGTTTCCCGCTCCGGCAGGAAAACCCAACGTCGCACCGACAGCAACACTTCCGCCACCATTTGCAATAATAGATAGCTGGTTTCCTAAGTCCAACGATGTTGTAACGTTGAGCGCTCCGGTCAGTGTAATTGATACAAATCCGGCACTTTGCAATGATGTTGAAGCCAAGGCGCTAATGGTCAAGCTATTCAGCGCAATGGTCGGTACGTTGATGATGTTGAGATTGCTAATGCCGCTAATAGTCACGTCTTCTCCACCAATCGGCGCACCCGAAGACCAATTGGACGGATTTGTCCAGTCGTTGTCAAATGAGCCGTTCCATGTTGTGGGTGGCGGGGCAAATGTTGTGGCAAAGGTAGCGGGAACAAATAAAAACGCGAAAGATAGCACACACAGTATGCTGAGAGAAGTTGTCATTGTGCGGCGCATACATCCACCTTTAGAGAGAATAAGGTCATGGTTGAAAACTTTTGGACGAGAGACGGAAATTTACAAAGAACGCGGGGAGCAATCAAGAAATTTGGGGCGAAACGATGTTTGTGTGGGGCGAGTTGCAGTAAGAACCGTCTTTTGATAATTTTCTAACAATTTTCCCGCTTGCTCATTCGCTACCATTAGCGTAGTTTTGTGCTGTACTCTGAATCACCCTTTTTACCTTACACTCCGCTACCAAACAACCATGAGTAATCTGAACGGCTCCACAAACGGCACACATACAACTTCTGACGGCAACACGACTCCCCTCAATCAAAGCGCCATCCGCTCCGCTCTCGAAAACGTTCTCGACCCCGACCTCGCACAAACGCTCGGTGCGCTGGGCGCGATTCACAACGTGGAATTTGAGGGCAGTACGGTGCGTGTGTATTTAATTCTTTTTGCACCGCTCCACTTCGCTGCCGAGCGCATCAATAACGCCTGCAAGGATGCAGTGCAGCGCATTGCCCCCGAAGCCCGCGTGGAAGTTCTGGTGCAGGAAAAAGTGCCGGAGCGTCCGCAAAACCGCCCACTAGCAAACGTCAAACACCTCATAGCCGTTGCTTCCGGCAAGGGCGGCGTTGGGAAGTCCACGATTGCCGCAAACCTCGCTGCGGCACTGGCGCGAAAAGGTGCGGTAGTGGGTTTGATTGATGCCGATATTCACGGTCCCAGCGTTCCGACGATGTTCGACTTGGAAGAAGAGGAACTGCGCGGCACGAAAAACGAGCAGGGGCAGTTTATTGGTCACCCGATGGAAAAATATGGCGTGAAGCTCGTTTCGATGGGCTTTGTGATGGCACGCGACCAAGCCGCTATCATGCGCGGTCCCATGCAAGCGGGCTACTTGAACACATTCATTGAGCAAATTGAGTGGGGAGCACTTGACTACTTGATTTTCGACCTTCCTCCGGGTACGGGCGATATTCAGCTCACTATGGCACAGCGCGTACCGCTCACGGGTGCGGTCATTGTTACCACCCCGCAAAATCTGGCATTGGCGGATGTGCGTCGCGGAATTTCGATGTTCAACCGTGTGAATATACCGACGCTGGGCGTGATTGAGAACATGAGTTATTACGTGCTGCCGGACGGTTCGCGTGACTATATCTTCGGGCAGGGCGGCGGCGAAAAAATTGCCAAAGAAATGAACGCGCCGTTTTTAGGCGAAGTACCGCTCAACATCAATATCCGCAAGGGCGGCGACGACGGTATGCCCGTGGTGATGAACGACCACGCACCCTTGCAGCAACGCGCTATCATGGAACTTGCCGAAAAACTTGCCTCCGAAGTGCGCCGTCGTAGCGCCGCAGGAACGCAAGCGCCAACGGTTCAGATTTCGATTTGAAATGGCTTGATATGAAACTTTTTAACCGAAGTGCGGTTCTTACAAAAGTGAGGTTATGCTATTGCTGACAATTCCCCTCTTTGGAACAAAGAGGGGTGTACGAGCGGCAGCGAGGACGGGGTGTTTCCGCACCTGCTGCTGCCGAACTACCCCGTCAGTTGACGCTTCGCTCAACTGCCACCCCTTCACAGGTGAAGGGGAATTTTGGAAAGCGGTAAGTATAGCTCCAAAATACACCCGGAGGAACGATGCAGGTTCTTTCCACTTAACTTTTTTACTATGACACGCCGTCATCTTTTCTCCATGCTTTTCAGCGATAATGCTGAACGGCAGTCTGCTATGCTGCGAGAGGAAAATCACCTCTCCACCGAACAAGAAGTTCTTACCACAAATGAGGAAGAGCCAATCGCCCCGGACAAAAACCGCCCTACGCTCCAAAGCGGTTTGGAGCCGTACACACAACCGCTCGACCGCAAGCGGGCATTGCACCTTGTTCGTCGCCTGAGTTTTGCACCTAGCTACACGCTTTTGAATCAGCTAATTGGCAAGACTGCTCCCGAAGCGCTTGCTATCGTACTTGGTACGACGGCAACAGTAGCAATCCCCACAAGCCTTCCGGGAACGTGGACAGACGACATCACCGAAAATCCCGACCGTGCCGATAACGACACTCGCAATCTGATTCGCGGGCGCTGGGGCAGCCAATTCGGAACGCTGCAAGCGTGGTGGACAAACCTCATGCTTGCCGACGGCTTTCCGGCACGGGAAAAATTGGTGCTGTTCTGGAGCGGACATTTTACGAGCGAGTTTTTCTTTGATGACGTTTACAACCCGCCTCAACTCTTGTTCCGCCAGAATCAAGCGCTGCGGAAGGACTGCCTAGGCGACTTCCGGCAACTTACCGAGGACATCACGTTAGACGGCGCAATGCTCAATTATTTGGGCGGAACGCTGAACAGCAAGGGCGCTCCGAACGAAAATTTTGCCCGCGAACTGCTGGAGCTTTTCACTCTCGGCTTGGGACAATACACCGAGGGCGATGTAAAAGAAGCCGCACGAGCACTGACGGGCTGGCGTGCATCGCGCTTCAACGACGAGCCGCGTCCGAACGGGAATTTTAACACATACTTTCTGCCCTCCGCACACGACACAGGCGCAAAGCAGTTTCTGGGCGTAACTATTCCGGCACGAGATGCCGATTCCAACACGGAATTTCTTGTCCGCACAGGCGAGGTGAGGCGCTTAATCAACATCATCTTCGAGCAGCGTGGCGATGCAGCGGCACGGTTTATCAGCACGAAACTCTATCGCTTTTTCGTCTATGCCAATCCCTCACGCACCGATGCCAACGTGATTCAGCAAATGGCAGACGTATTCAAACGCTCGAACTATCAGATTTTGCCGCTCTTGCAAGCACTTTTCACCAGCGCACATTTTTACGACGATGCAAATATCGGCGTTCAAATCAAGACCCCGGCAGAGTTTGTCCTTGGCTTGGCACGTCAACTGGGCGTAAGCGCCGGAAACGCGGTCAGCACGATGAATTCTCTGGAACAGGTTCTGATGGATCCGCCCAACGTCGCGGGTTGGGATGGCTACCGCACGTGGTTAAGCACGAAAACGTATCCCCTGCGCGTTCAGTACGCACAAGCGCTTATTCGTGGCATGAGCAATGATGCGCTCTCGGCGTGGGCACGGCAGTTCCCGCAGGCGGAGAATGTTCAATCTCTCGTCGGTGGCATCGTAGAGTTTCTTTTCCCAAAAGCACTCGCGGCAAGCCGCTTGCAGAACTATGTAAATGCGCTCTTGGCAGGCGCTCCCGATTACGAATGGGCAAGTATCCTCCGCGACAGCAATGCCGCCGGAACACGCCTCAAGGCACTGCTAACGATGATGACCAAAGCGCCGGATATGCACTTGTGCTAGAGTATTTTCTAGGATAAGAACATTAAACACCTGATGGATGGCGCACTTGAGCTTTTATCCGTCAGGTGTTTCTGTTTGAATAGTTCTCTGAGTAAAAACAGGAAACCGCCCTACTCAGATTGTACCAAAAAATACGTCTGCATCACGCCTTTACCCTTCACTTCCATTTGTTCGCGTTTCTCAAAAGTATAGACGGGCAATTGCTCATTAGAAGATTGGGCTTGAGCATCCGTTATCGCCTCGTACACCGCTTGGGTACAGTGAATACGACCCGCTTCACCGTGAAATTCCATACGGCTGGCGATATTAACGGTATCGCCCCAAAGGTCGTACGCAAATTTTTTCGTGCCGATAACGCCCGCCACCACAGGTCCGGTGTGCATACCAATTCGCACACTCATCGTCATACTCATTCCTGCTGCGGTGCGTGCTACGGCACTTTGAATAGCAAAAGCCGCCTTCGCCACCCGCATACAATGGTCTTCCGAGCGTTTCGGTGCTCCGCCGACAAGCATATAGGAATCGCCAACTGTTTTAATTTTCTCCAGCCCGTTGGTTGTTGCGATTGCGTCTATATCGGAAAAAATGCTATCAAGCAAGGTAATAAGTTCCTCCGGCGAAAGAACGCTGGCGATTGTGGAGAAGCCCACAATATCAGCAAAAAGTACCGTTACTGATTCATAGCGATCTGCAATAACGCCTTCACCGCGCTTGAGGCGCGCCACAATCGGCGCAGGCAAAGTATTCCGCAAAAGCCGCTCTGACTCTTCGTGCGCTTCGGCAAGCTCGTGATTTTTTTTACTCAGTTCTGTTTCTACCCGCTTGCGATAGCGGATTCTGCCCCAAAGCGCCCCCACGAGCGCAATGGTAAGCACGCCAACAGCACTAAGGCTATAAATGATGATATTCGTGCGCTGCAATTCGAGACTTTGCACCTGTTTTTCTCGCTCCAAGAGCTGTATGCGCTGCTCCTGTGCTTCTTGCTCGTACTTGGAGTTCAGGTCAGCGGTTTTGCGGGCGACTTCCTCATTGAAAATTGAATCTTTCATAGCCGTATAAAGCCGAAAATAAACATAGGAGAGATTCTGATTGCCCTGCGCTTCGTGAATATCAGCAAGCGTTTGGTAAGCGTTCCGCAAGTCAACCTTTGCACCAATCCCCCGTGCAACGCTGATACAGCGCTCGGCGTAGCGCATAGCTTCTTTGAAGTTTCGCTGCTTAAAGTGCGTTTGGGCAATATCACTCAACGCTGTGGCAATACCGGGCTGAAAAGCAAGTTCTTCCTGCAATGCTAAGGCACGCGCAAAGAACGCGAGTGCACCGTCATACTTTGCTTGTTGCCGATAGATAATGCCAAGTCCGTTCAGTGCCAGAGCGCTTCCCTGCTTGTCTTGAAGCTCTTCTTTCAGACGGAGCGAGCGTTCATAAACTACAAGGGCACTATCGAAACGCTGTTCGGTACGATATGCAACACCGAGGTCGTTGAGAACAATCGAAAGCAGGCGCTTATCATGCACGGAGTCAGCAAGATGGAGCGCACGAAAGAGGGCTTGAAAGGCACGCTCGGTATTGCCCTGCCGTATATGTACAATACCAAGATTATCCAGCGCCGAAGCCGCTCCACGCGCATCATTACGTTGCTCGGAAATGCGCAGCGCCTTCAGCAGCGCATCCAGAGCGCGGTCTAAGTTACCCTGCCGCACATAGACAATGCCAATACCATTCCAAGCCTGCCCAATGAGCGTATTGCTGTGAATCTGCTCACCGACCGACAGCGCACGCTGCAAGAAGCCCAACGCACGATTGTAGTCACCCAGATTGCGGTAGATATTCCCCAAATTCACAAGTGCCTCTCCAAGCCCTTTTTTGTAGTCAATTTTTTCCGCACGCCCTAGCGCTTCGTGGGCAAACTTCAAGGCGGAGTCGGCGTTACGAGAGCGATATTCTTGAGCAAGTGTGTTGAGAACATTGATAGCGGACGTGTCGTGATGGCGCTCTGAAGACATTTTCACCAGCAGCGACTTGAGTGAATCCACATTCGGCGGCAGAAAAGAAAGACTTTTTGCCGAGAGAGGTTTTGCACCGGAGAAAACAACGAAAAAGAGAACACACAGAAACAGCAAACGCGCATTGGCAGTGGGAACAACCAAGCGCGGCAAACAACGAGAGGAGCGAGAAAAGAGTAGATTCATGCGGAAATACCCTAGAAACGACGTACAATGAAAAATCCTGCATACTGCAAATTGGAGATATTTTTCCACGAAGACAAACAATAATTGCTGAGAATATCGCTGACAGAGAACTTTCAAAAGAAAACGCGCTTTGGAGCAATTTTCTGAACCAAAGCGCGTTTGCAAGTCTATTGGCGAGCGCCAATGAATACTTATCGTGTATTTACTTACCGTTTTTTCTTTTTATGACGGTTTTTCCGCAAGCGTTTTTTGCGCTTGTGTGTTGCCATTTTATGGCGTTTACGTTTTTTTCCGCAAGGCATAGCGGTTCCTCAAAAAGTGTGAGACAATTGTTAATTATGAGTCAAGTTTCATGGTTTGTGCAAGCAACGATCACGTTTTACTCACGTGCAGAGGCAGATTCGGCAATCAAAACTGTATTACGAGCCTTGACTATTTGACACAATTCCTTTGATAATTTCCTGTGCGCTTTTTGCAGCTTCCGATTCGGGAGCAACTTCAATACACTTCTCGAACCATTGCTTTGCTGTTTTGAAGTCTTTTTTGCCGTAATAAATCACCCCTAAATTGTAAAGTGCTTCCACGCGCTTTGGTTCATAGTCCAGAGCAAGTTTCGTCTCTGCGATTGCTTCATCCTCGCGCCCTTGACGGAGAATGGTGTAAGCGTAATCTATGCGTGCAGCAACATCTTTGGGATTAAATTCCTTCAGGTAGCGAGAATAATACTGCTCGGCTTGAAAAAAAGCACCTGCATCGTACCACGCATTTGCCATTCGCACGACCAGTCCGCCATTCTTGGGGTCTTTCGCTAGGGAATCGCGTACATCGGCAATACGTTGCTGCATTTCGGGCGTTACTTTGCTCATCGGATTACCACTTGAAGCAGAACCTGCTTGGCTGTCAGCGCCGGATTGTGCGGCATTTTGCGAAGCGGCATTGGCAGGCGGTGTTGGCTTATCAAGCACCAATCGAGTAATGCCAAAGGACGCGCTACCCAGAGCAATCACCGTCACAGTTGCAAACACCAGTAATTTTGAGCCGCCGAAGGGAGTGTTAGCAGCGCTGCTTTGCGAGTGAGTATATTGCGCAGCACCACAAGAGGCACAAAACTGGAGGGCAACTTCATTCGCGCCATCGGCTTGCTTACGAGCACCGCAGGTGGTACAAAAGCGCTCTAATGGTTGCTGTGGGGAAGGTGATGCCATAGACGGGTCGGGGTAATCTGGGTGTTGTAATGAAACACTGACAAAGTGCTGAATTTGGGTTATACTTTCAATCAATATTTTCAATCAAATGATAGTTGTAACCAAACTCAGCACCTATCAAGAATGAACGTGTATCAATGTTTTCCTTACGTTTTTTACGACTTTTCTTACAACGTTATCTTATGCCAATGCCGGAGCGGCTTTACGGGCGCTTTTGAGAACGCCGTTTTTGCCTTTGCCGGACTTCAAGTTCGCATCCACGCGAGCGCGGAGTTTACGCGAGACTTTGAACGTCGGCACAAATCGCTCGTCCAGTTCGACCGGCTCAC
Source organism: uncultured bacterium (assembly GCA_937899715.1). Lineage (GTDB taxonomy): Bacteria > Bacteroidota > Ignavibacteria > Kapaibacteriales > UBA4661 > PH2015. The sequence goes on from CALCNX010000031.1 coordinate 71,841, forward strand.
CGGTGCGGGGGTTGCGTGCGGCGCGGGGACGACGTTTTTTCACGGCAAAAACACCGAAATCACGAAGTTCGATGCGCTCACCATCGGCAAGTGCTTCCCCGACGGTCTTGAGGAATCCGTCCACAACTGCGTCTGTTTCTACTTTGGTCATGCCGGTTGCGTGAGCGATTCTTTCCACAATATCGGCTTTGGTCATGCTTTTCATAAATGCGTACGAAGAGGTTTTGAAACAAATGAAAGATGTCTGTACGACACTGAGTTAAATCTCTTTATTGCTGCTACTGATTGCTAAATTCTATGCCCTCCATAATTATCTATCATACAACTGCTATGCAGGACAACAAAGTGATACCGGAGCAATACTTTCAACAAAATGAGCAGAATACAGCCGACTAAAATACAAAAAATCCGACTAAAAAGCGAGTGCTGACCAAAAAAAATGTTGGTTCATTGTCGAAAGCATCGTAAATTTGTGATTCTCTACCGTAAATTCTGCTTTGTGCGATGGATTTGTATTGATAGAGAACTTCCAACCTTGTAACTCCCTGATTTGTTTTTAGCTTTCTCACTTTAATTCAAGAGATTATGTTTGTTTTCATGTGTATTCTTCTTGCGCTGGCGGGTATCCTGCTTGTCGCTGCCGTTCTTATTCAGCCGGGCAAAGGCTCAGGCTTAACGGCTGGTATGGGCGGCGTATCGGGGCAGATTTCCGGTATGTTCGGCGCACGCCGCACGGCGGATTTTCTCCAAAAATTTACCATTGGTCTTGCTCTGGCTATTTTGCTCCTTACGGTGGTAACAAATAAATTTTTCCTTTCCACCCCGACCGTCGGTAGCGCAGACGAACGCGCTCCGATTACAACTGGTGCGGCAAAACCTGCTCCGCAGCCTATCCCGCAAGGCGCAGCACCGCAGCAAGCGGCTCCGCAAGGACAGCAACCTGCTCAAGCACAGCCGCAACAGCAAGCACAGCCTCAGAAAAAATAATATTGCCGTGTCGCCTCGCCGACACCACAAGAACGCTTTCAAAGCGGGAAATGCATATCATTTCCCGCTTTTTTTGTGCCTTCGTCATCGCTCGATCATCGTTTGATTCGCTCGTACTCTATAATTATCAACATCTTACAAGTAATACAAAAAGGCGATAACGGAATAAAATACTTGCCCAAAATTTATATGTGTAAAAAATTGACATTTTGACTATATTCACTAGCCGTGTGCAGCCAAGAGGAGTCCGTTCACAACGTAGTAAATGAGCACACGCCGATAGGTATTTGCCAAATGCTCTGCCATAAAATAATGTTATCACGACCAATGCAACAATAGCAGTGTCGCTATTGAGCCACTATTTGCACACTTTTTCATCCATTCTGGAGGGACGTATGAAGAGTTATCACGGTTTGTTGTTGGCGGTTATCTGTTTTGCCGCCCTTGATTGTAGAGTGCCAACACTACTGGCGCAAACACAGCCCAAAACTACACAAGACGCAAAAAAGCTGGAAGAACTCAGCTTGGAAGACTTACTTGACGTAGAGATTGTTTCCGCCTCGAATAAAGCGGAAAAGCTCTCCGATGCCCCTGCAACAGTGATTGTGCTGACAGCCAACGATATTGCCAAGCGCGGTTATTTGGACATATCGGAAATTTTCGACGATTTGCCCGGTATGGATATTACCCGCCCCTACGGTGATACTTTTGTGAAAAACCACTGGCGCGGCTACCGCAATTCTATTGGTTCACCGTATTTGCTCATGGTGGATAATATCATCATGAATAATCTGTATTTCAATGAAGCCGAAGGTATGCCCGCACTACCGATGTCGAATATTGAGCGCGTCGAGATAGTCTATGGTCCTGCCTCGGCTGTTTATGGTCCGAATGCGTTTATGGGAGTGATTAACATTATCACGCGCAAAGACCGCGATTCCAACGGCACTTCCGTCCGAGCACACGTATCGGGTGGCTCCCTGCAGCGTCGTATAGCCGACCTCAGCGTCCTGCATAAGCAAGGTGCATTTCGTGTAAGCATCACAGGGCGCTTTGATGTGGGTGTGACTGATACGGCAGCCAATAACAACTATGAATATACCAAATCAAGCTATATCAAGAACCGCCGACTGTGGGGAACGCTGCTGGACAACCCAAATCTGGGCGGTAATCCCGAATCGCGCCACGAAAATTCAGGTGTGGATGTGCGTGTGTTCTTGGGCAACACCGAAGCTGGTTTCTTAATGAGCGGAATTCGTAGTGGTTATGGTAACGAATATCCATTTGACGCGGTACAGACAAACGGAGTATGGGCTAGACCACAAACGAGCTTCCATTTGCGGCACGTACAAGAGTTTGCACCCGGTTTTTCAAGTTCCACACTGATTCGCTATCGCCAAAGCGATGTTTCCAATGATTCCTACTTTATTGAAGGTTACGCGGGTGATGCTCGTGGTAATCGAGTTGTGGATGTATCGTTCTGGCAAGCGCTCTGCAACAGTGTTTCGGGATTCCAGGACTTCAGCTATAAAGCCTCTGAGGCGCTGTCCTTCAATGCAGGAGTGAAATTTGAACGGAAGGATTTGCAAAAGGCATACGATGTTGCCTACGGTCCGTCGCTCTCGCCCGACAGCATCCAGCGCCGTCTTTACCCGATGCCTTCACCATTTCCTGCTATTCGTCAGTATCAAAACCGTACTATCGTCTTCGACGAAGGTATTTATTTACAGGGGAAATATCAGGCAAGGCAACTCTTTGGCACAACCGATGAGCATAATATCACCGTCGGTGCTCGGCTTGACAACAATTCATTCTACGGACAAGCATTGACCGTGCGTGCAGGCTATGTGGGCAATTTCGACAAGCTCGGTGTAAAATTACTTTACGGGCAAGCATTCCAAGAACCGACTCCGCGCCAGCTTTTTGGCGGCTGGCAAGGAGCGGGGAGCGATCCGGCGCTGAAGCCCGAATTATCGAGTACGCTGGAAGGTAGCGTGGGCTATACGGCGCAGAATTTCAGCATCATGGTCAATCCATATTTGGTGAACAACCAAAACACCATTGTGAATGTTCGCGGCGGTGCACAGAATCTTGGTGCGCGTGAGGTTTTCGGTGCGGATGTTCATCTTCAAGGACTTTTCCGACCCGACTTTGTCAAGCAGCTATCGGTGTGGGCGTATTATTCGTTTATCAGTTCGCGCGAAAAACAAATCATCAATGGTCAAATCAGTGACTCCGTAGGGCGCATTGGCGACCTTGCCGACCACAAAATTTATATCGGCGCGAACTGCGACATTACCGACAATCTCAACGTCACGTTGCGCGGACGCTTTATCGGACAGCGCATCACCATTGCCAGCAATCCCGTAGGCACGATAGCACCATACTTTACGCTTGATGCAAACATCACCTACGCCAATCTCTTTGCGCCCGGCATCGGCTTGGGGCTTCGCATGGCGAATGTTTTTAATGCGCAATATTTTCAGCCGGGTATTCGTGACGGCGGTGCCGGAACAACACCCGGAACCTTTGATGCAAATAATATCTGGCAAGGCAGCCGAACATTTTATAGCTCCTTGCTGGCGCAGCCCGGGCGAACGATTCAACTCTCGCTGATTATCAATGTCTTGTAGTTTGGCATATATCCTTACCAGCACCTGTGCGCTTAGATTGCAGAGCGCGTGAATTCACGTTATACAAATTCCCCCAAAATACAAAAGCTGCCCTAGAAATTTTAGGGGCAGCTTTTTTTTGAACCTCAAGACGATATTATATTACTTTGCTTGCCATTCTTTGAGCAGAGCACTTGCTTCGTTGCGACGTGCAGCGTCGCCATATTCCATGTCTTTGCCGCCGGCAGCTTTTTGTGCATACTGCTTGGCATCAGCAAATTGGTTATTTGCCGCGAGTGCTCTTGCGTATTCCAGATTGTACATCACAAAGTCGCTGCGCAATTCAAGAGAACGTTTAAGGTTTTTTAAGGCATCATCCAGATTACCAAAACCCAAGCCAACCATCATTCGCTTTGCTTTTGCTGTCTCGGAAAGTTTTAGGTGTGTCCGTCCCAAAATATAATGAGCAGCCGCAAGTGCTTGGGGCGTGGCATTATTCAGTGAAATTGCCTTTTCTGCATCCTCGCGGGCAGATTTCACCTGCTCGGCAGCACCAAGAACACCTTTGGTGAGGGCAATTTTTCCTGCAGCAGCCGCACGACGGATGTAGCCATTCATGCCGCTACCATTCAGTTTTAATGCCTCGTCTGCCAAGCGTTTTGCCTCATAGTACATTGATTCTTTTTTGGTGTTGTCGCTTTCAATATCTGCCTGCAAAAGCGTTACACGCGATGAACGCCAGAGCCATTCGTAGTCCTTCGTACCCGCACTGTACACCGCGTCAAGCGCTTTGCGGGCATCCGCAACTTTGCCCTCTTCCAAAAGATTATCAACCTGCGCACACGCCGATTTTACATCTTGAGCAAATGTCATTACAACCGAAGCGCACATCAACGTCGCCGTGAGCGCTAATACCCACATTTTCATAAAAATAGTCTTCACAAGTTCCTCCTGAGAACTGTGGTGAGAGAAGTAGTGAATTGAGATTACAACCTGAAGAATTTCTGCAAAAATACACCCTTCACGCAAGAAGGCAAACGTTTTCTTGTTGTACTAAAGACAGGTGAATATTTTTCTTGTACCGATACAAATTATGAACAATATTGCCGAACGTTTTCATTGTGTACAGCGAGTTAATTCGCTGTTATTTCAGATAGAATTGTGCGATACAGGGTTTAAGAGCAGCACGTTTTCTATCATGTTCGATTTGGTAATTGCTTGTGTATTTTTCACCATTTTTCAGGAGGTTGTAATGAATCACGTATTCAGTCGTTTTTTTGTGCTTTGTTGTGTTATACTGATGTGTCTCCATATCGCATCAGCACAGCGCGAGCAGGCAGGTATCAGGTACGAAGTACTTGGCACCCGTACCGTCTCAGGTTCTACGCCCGGTCTTTTCAATGGCGCAAATATTGGAGGCTCGCTTTTGACGGTCAATGCGGGATTTCAGTCGCAACTTGACCGCGACGGCACGATGCTACTGAACAGCCAGTTCGTTTACCGCAATGCGTATGCTCTTTTCCCTACCGCAAAAAACCCCATCAACGGAGATTTTACATACGGCTCCATCAGCGGTCACGCGCTTTACTACGAGGGGATTTATTTACAAACGTTGTCCGATAAATTCCAACTTGCTTTAGCCGTCCGTGCCGGCCTTTTCTCCGATTTGAGTAATATCAATCTCTCGCACTTCCGCGCCGAACCGCTCTTTTTCTTGGATTACTTTTTGGATGAAAAGCTGACATTGGGTCTTGGCTTTGTGTACAACACCAGTAACTTTGGGCGATTGATTAGCGTTCCTCTTCTTCACATTTACTGGATTCCTTCATCGGAAGTGCTCGTGGATGGGCTTCTGCCAACGCGCCTTGACGTTTGGTACTATCCATCGAAACAATGGGATTTGGGCTTGAGTCTGGTCTTGAACGGCTCACAGTTTCAACTCGGGCAAGCTCCGGGCATTATCGGCGCTGACCGCACGGATAAACGTGTTCAGGACATTAACCAAATGTTTTTTGCAAATATGACCTTCGGTCCCAATATCCGATACAATGTTTTTGAGAAAACCTACGTTTCCGTTGAAGGTGGTATTACCGCTATTCGCCGCTTCGGATTTGATGCCGGTTCACCGACAGGAACAGGACTTGTCCCTGCCCGCAATGCCGCAAATGCAGGTTACGGTGATACCGACTACATTGCAAGCTATCTTCGCGGCTTTGATTTCGGTATTAACACGTGGTTTTTACGCTTTGGCGTACAAATTATGTACTGATAAAAAGATTCGATTACAAAGGATTACCGCTTCTTTTTACTCGTGGCTAACAAAAAGCCCTTTGCTGCTGTGCGCAAGCAAAGGGCTTTTATATTTTTCCAATCGGCTGATTTGTTCCGACGTACTTTTGCACGTTCTCTCAGGTATTCCCACTATTCCTCATCTTTGTCTTTCAACTTCGATTCCGGCGGCGGCAACTCTTTTTTCGTTGAATCCTTCGGTGCGCTTGCCGGAACGGTATTCTCAAGTGGAACTGCGCCTTCAGCATCAGTGGATTCACCATCTTTGCTCATGCTCCCGGCACCGATATTTTCCACTCCCTTAAATCGGCGCTTGGCATCATACTGCAAAAGTGGATCTTTATACACTTTTTGCATAAATCGCGCCCAGATAGGCGCGGCTGCGCTACCGCCTTGACCATACCATCCGGTGAATTTAATGCGCTGGTCGTCGAACCCTGTCCACACACCCGCCACAAGCTGCGGCGTATAGCCCACGAACCACGCATCGGCAAAGTCGTTTGTGGTGCCGGTTTTCCCGGCAGCTTCGTAGGGGAACCAATTCCTCACACGCCCTGCTGTGCCGCTATTGACGACGTTGCGCATCATACCAGTCATCTGCTTTGCCACACGGGGATTCATCGCATCGCTAATGGTCAAGCCCTGTTTAGCGTGGTCGTAGAGAACATTCCCGAAGCGGTCTTCGATGCGCTCTATCGCATATGGCTCGACCGACATTCCTTCATTGGGAAATACCGTGAAAGCAGTAATCATTTCCATTGGCGAGACCTCGCCGGAGCCGAGCGCCAGCGATGGTACTGCCATTAGGTCAGATTTTATGCCACAGCGCTTCGCCAAACGAATCACCGCTGTGGGTGTTACAAAATCCGTGATAAGACGGGCGGCGACGGTGTTAATGGAGAATTTCAGCGCTGTGGCAAGCGACATCGGACCGCCATCTTTGCTACCTGCCACATCCCACGTTTTGCCCGTCGGAAGTTTATACGAAAGCGCACTGCTTTCTACGGACGAGTACGGCGTAAGCCCTGCATCCAGAGCAGCGGCATACACAAAGGGTTTGAATGACGAACCGGGCTGACGACGAATTTGCGTTACACGGTTCAACGTATAACGCGATAGTTTGCCAAAAATAGACGAACCAACCATAGAGCGGATTTCACCTGTTGAGGCTTCAATGCTGGCAAACCCCACCTGAATCCGTGTGGCTTCTATCTTCACCGAATCCACAAACGCCGCATTTTTTCGGAGCCGTGCTACGATTTGCTTCCGTCCTTCAGTATTTGCGGCGATGTAGTCCGGTCTGTTTTTAATGGCTTTGTCTAACACTTCATTTAAGAGTGATTCTTTGCCATCCCACCGCCAAGACCGCGAGAAGTCGCGCTGGAATTGCTTGAGGTGTTCTTCCACAGCCTGATTAGCGTACTGCTGCATTCGTGCATTGAGCGTGGTGTAAATTACTAAGCCGTCGCGGAAAAGGTCAAAACGGCGAATAGCGGCAAGTGCTTTGTCATCGTCGCGTGTCAGTTGCTGCCGAATCATCTCCACAAAGTGCGGAGCTATACTCCGCTCAATCGTTGCCTCTTCGGGCTGTGTCAGCACAATCGGTACGGTTTTGAACTTCTCATATTCTGCTTCGGAAATATACCCTTCTTCCTCCATTGCAGAAAGCACTACATTACGGCGATTGAGCGAAGCCTGATAATTCCTGAGATTCTCATGCAAGCCCGGACGCTGCAATATCCCAACCAGAAAAGCACATTCCGGCACATTGAGATCTTGCGGCGATTTATTGAAATACAGTTCCGAAGCCACCTGTAAGCCGTGTGCGCCGCGCCCGAAATAAACGGTATTGATATACAGTTCCAAGATTTCGTTTTTCGTATAGGTACGCTCAATCTGAATCGCCGTGACCGCCTCGCGGATTTTGCGGGTGAGCGTCCGCTCCTGCCCGATGTTGACGTAGAGATTGCGGGCAAGCTGCTGCGTAATCGTCGAAGCGCCCTGACTCAAGCGCCCGCGCAGCACATTTTTCACGGCAGCCTTGACAATACGAAACGCGTGGATACCCCAGTGATGGTAGAATTCACGGTCTTCGGTGGCAATAAGTCCGTTCAAAAATGGCTTCGGGATACTATCGAACCGCATATAGGTGCGGCGTTTAAGGTAGAACTCATCAATCACTTCGCCCTCTGCAGAGAGTATGCGTGTCGCAAGTTCAGGCTTGGGGTTTTCTAACTCTTCCAGCGAGGGCAATCCTTCGGACACCACATAAATACTGAAAATGACAAGGAAAATCGCCAGACCCGCCATGCCGAAAAGGACAGCACGAAAGAGTGTACGCGGTTTGATGGGAAATTCGGCAAGAGTAATTTTTCTCATAGCTTGATGGAATCAAGAATAATAATGCCTTCGGTCAGTTGTGACGAATACTGCGGAAGTATAATCGTGAAGAGCAATCGTTCAGAAAATCAAGAACTATCCTCGTTTGGGTAGCGTGGTCGCTCTACGCATTACGAGCATACCAAGAAAGACTTGCCAAGATACGATTTTTGGCAGTTTTTTGTACGAAGAAATTTACAAATGGCTCTCAGCGTTTGACAAATCAGTAAACGCTCAACAGTAAAGCCTCTCACAATTCACCCCCACTCTTCCGCATTTCACCCGCCTTTTCCTGCATTTCACCGAAACCCACGCAACAGTGTCCTTCTGGCTGCCGTAGTTTGCACAAACAACAAGGATACAACACAATTCGGAGATACATCAATGCAAAAGCTACAACTATTTTTTGTCAGCATCATTCTGCTAGCGCTTTGCGCCGCAAATATTTCTGCCCAAACGCCTGCAAAACGGTTTGTAACAGGCATTGTACTCAATGAACGTGGTGATTCGGTTGGATTTATGAGCATAAAAATCAAAGGTACAAAAGAAGGCGGCGTATCAAATTCGCGTGGTGCTTTCACTATCGCAACTACTCTCAAAGGCGTACAGACACTGGTGGTGAAAAATCTTGCTTACGAAACACTCGAAGAAAATATTGTACTTGAAGGCGATACAACCCGCGTCATTCTTCACCTGCTGACGAAAGTGGTGAATCTGAAAGGTGCAACCGTATCGGCAAGCGCCTTCACCACAGGCGAAGTGGAAGGCGTTACACTCAAACCGTTGGAAATTGTTACCACACCCGGCGCGGCGGCAGATATTTTCCGCGCCTTGCAAACGTTTCCGGGCGTAACTTCGCCCGATGGCGGTTCGGGACTGATTGTGCGTGGTGGCGACATCACCGAAACAATCACGCTCATTGACCAAGCAAGCGTCGCTGCGCCCTACCGCGCTCAAGCACCAAACGGCGGCACCTTTGGCTTTATTCCACCCTTTTTTGTGAGCGGCACCTTCTTCTCAAGCGGCGGTATGCCTGCTCGCTACGGTAATGCACTCTCTGGTGTGGTGGCTCTCGAAAGCCAGTCCATGCCGACGGGAAACAGCCTGAACGCAACGCTCTCCACAGGCGGTGTGTCGCTGGGAGTAGCATCAGAGCTTGTTCCGAATACGCTTGGTGTGCGTGCTTCGGGTAATTACACCAATACCGACCTTCTCTTTCGTCTGAACGGCTTACGTGCTGAGTTCAGCGAACCGCCCAGCTCGGTGGACGCAAATGTGAGTCTCGTCTGGAAGTATTCGCCGACGGGTAAAATCAAGATATTCAACTACGGTTCAAGCAATGGCTTGTCAACATTCTACGGTTCCGGCACTGAGCGCAATCTTTTTTCCACTGCTCAAGTAAATACCATTCACAACATCCAACTGACGGACGTGTGGCAGGATTGGGTGATAAAAAGCAGCGTCTCGGCGAATACCGTGCACAACACAATCTCGCAAACAGATTTTGGTATGACCACGCAACAATTCAACCTCAAAACCCGCACCGATGCTGAAAAAGACCTCTCCGATTGGGTACGTGTGCTGGCAGGTGTGGAAGCGGAATATGACGACTTGGCGGCTACAAAAATTATTATGAATCAAGGCACAGAAGTTGGACGATATTCCTCCAGAGGCGGTGCGCTGCGCATTGGTGCTTATGCGGAAACGGAATTGAAACTGACGCGGAATTTGCTGGCGGGCATCGGGATTCGCAGCGATTATCAGACTCTTGCACGAGATTTGGTCTTCGACCCGCGCGTGTCGCTGAAATATGTCTTTGCGCCTAGTTTCAACGTCCGCGCGGCATGGGGGATTTTTCACCAGTTCGGTCGCCCTGACCAGCTTAATTCGGCTCTGGAAGGCAATCCCAATCTCAAAGCACAGCAAGCAACCCATTACATTCTGGGCGCTGAATACAACGAAGGCGATGCACAAATTCGTGTGGAGGCGTACAACAAAACATACGCAAATCTTATTCTGCCCACTTACGAAGGCACACCGCAAAACCTCGGTTACGGCTACGCTCGCGGTCTGGATGTGTTCGCAAAGTACGGCGAATATTTGAAGACGGATTTTAACGGCTGGATTTCCTATTCGTACTTGGAAACAAACCGCTTGCAAGCACGGCGCGGCGCAACGGGTATCACTTATGAAGAAGGAGCAACGCCTTTCGACATTCGCCACAATATCGTCATCGTCGGCAAAGTGCGCGTGTGGGAAGGTCTGAGCGTTGGAGCGACAGCGCGGTATTCCACAGGACGAGCATTTACGCCGATTATCGGTGGTGCTGTACGGATGGAGGGCGGTTTTACATGGTTTGAACCAATAGATGGTGCTGTTGGCTCAGAGCGGTTACCCGACCAAATGCGCTTTGATGCTGATGCGTCCTACTTCCTGCCCTTTTCCGATAAAGCATATCTTGTCATTTTTGCATCGCTTTCCAATGCCACCGGACGCGCAAACATGCTGAACTACACGTATTCAAGCGATTACTCACACCGTGAACCAAACGTGAGTTTGAGCAGGCAGTTTATCTTTTTGGGCGCAACGATGACGTGGCGTTTTTGAACAGAAATTCATGTTGAACAGAATTCCATTTTTTCAATTATTTTTCATTTTTTCACGGAGTTTTTACAATGCGTACATTTATCGCAACCCTTGTTTTTATGCTGCTTGCAGGCACTTTTTCTTTTGCTCAAACGGCTCAAAATAATGACCCTCTTTTGCAAACCAAGCAAGCCGTACAATCGGCTACTCTCTCCAGCGACGTAACGGCACTCAAAGCCGCACGAGACCTTGCACTCAGCACCGCTTCTAGTTCCCCGCGAAAAGCCATCGCGCTCTACTACGTCGGACATGCCAATTACAGTCTGTCAGTGCTGCCAAGCGAGAAAGCCAACAGCGAGCAACACGCCGACGCAGGTATCGCCGCAATGGAAGAGGCTATTAAGCTCGACCCCACCTTCGCCGATGCTCATGCGCTTCTTGCCAGCCTCTACGGACGCAAGGCTTCGGGCGGGATGGCAGCCGGAATGAAATATGGTGGAAAATCGAGTTCGGCAATGCAACGCGCAACTGCACTTGCTCCCAACAACCCGCGAGTCCTCATGTTGCAAGGAATTTCTCTCTATTTCACCCCTGCAATGTGGGGCGGCAGCAAAGAAAAAGCACTTGCTAATCTCCAAAAAGCCTGTGAACTTGCCGAAGGCGGCACGTGTGCAAACACCGATGCTGCATTGCCGGATTGGGGACACGCGGAAGTTTTTGCATGGAAAGGTGTCATGTTCAGCGATAGTGAGGATATGGACAATGCCAAGGCAGCATACGACCGCGCGTTGCAGATTGCGCCGAATTATGCGTGGGTAAAATTTGTCCTTTTACCCAAATTATCCACGACCACCAACACACGATAAGCGCACGAAAGGCACACAAAAACGATGAACTACTTTCAAGGAACAAGTACAATGAATCCAATAGTACGACTATCATGCCGTCAAGCCGCTCTCACACTTGCTTTGTGGGCACTTATATTCACTCTCACGTACAGTACGGTACTTGCGCAAGCAGCAGACAGCACGAAAGGTAGCACCAACAATAATCTCACAGATTATTCTAGCAAATTCATTAGTGGCACGCGCTGGGCACCGTTTGTATCTTTTGCCCCAGAAACCAGTGTGGTTCTGGGCGCACAGGCAACCCATTTCTGGCGACCGCTTTTGCAAGACGACCATGAGCGTCCGTCGAGCATCTCGCTGATCGGTATTCTCAGCTTACGAGCACAGTGGCGTATTATGGCACAGTACGACACCTATTTCGATAACTTTCGCTGGCGGCTCTTCGGTAATGTGGGCTTTGAGCATTTTCCGCTTGATTTTTACGGCATTGGTTCATCAGCGCTCGCCTCTGGTGGCGAGCGCTATACGCCGGAAACATGGCGCGGTGCGGCAAATCTGGCATATCGCCTTGTACAAACGCCTGTGGGTGCAGGCTTGAGCGCAGGTGTACGCTACGAAGGTCGTACAGACCGTATTACCGACCACGTGGCACAAGGGCGCTTGGAAACTAGCGGTATCACGGGTGCAACCGGCGGCATCACAAGCGGTGCAGGCGCTTTTCTTGTGCTGGACGCGCGCGATAATGTTTTTTCGTCGTGGAGCGGAGCGTATATTGAAGCCCGAAGCACTGCTTTTACACCGCTTCTGGGGTCATCGTTTACCTTTGTCCAAAATATGCTGGATGCACGATATTTTGTACCGATTTCAGTTGCCTCCATGACGCATATTCTGGCATTGCAAGGCGGTGCAACGGCAATTACGGGCGGGGACGCTCCATTTTATGCGCTTCCTTTACTCTCTTCCTTGCGCGGGCTGCTTATCGGGCAATTTGCTGACCGCACAAGCGCTTTTGTGCAAGCCGAATATCGGGTGCCGTTTTTGGAGTTGTTCGAGGCGGTCGCTTTTGTAGGCACAGGAGTAAGCGCAGGGCAACTTGCCGACATCGGCGCAGCACCCTTGCAAACAGTCGTTGGTGGAGGGGTACGCTTCTTTTTTGACCCCAATGAACGGATTGGAATTCGCCTTGATATTGGTGTTCCCGTCAATTCTTTAGTCGGCAGTACACCACGATTCTACTTTACCTTTGGTGAGGCATTTTAAGAACAACAGTCAGGATATTACCTTAAACTGGAGTGCGGAATTTTAATTCCGCAAAAACACATCCAGTATTGAAGCGGCTTTGTGTATGCTCGCGGAATTAAAATTCCGCACTCCACCCGAAATATCCAGACTATTGTACGAAGCATTGTTAGCAAAAATTTGCCAAACCCGAACTTTTCCGTAGATTCGGCATTATGATAAAAAAACGCACTATAGCCATCCTCTGGCTTGCACTGATGCTGTATGCAGCACTTCAAACTGCTCTTATTGTGCGCGGTGGGAACGCGACTTTTATGGGCGTGTTTATCGGCTCTGCTATCAACGAGCATATACGGTTGTTCTCATTGCTTGGCTGTATATGGCTTATCAGGTACCGCCTGCACTCGTTGCATTGGTGGTGGCAAGTGCCAATATACTGCCTGATGGCTGCATTGCTGAGTGCCATGCTTTGGGGTATGAGTGTTGGAATGTTGTTTGCTCTCGGTCATACACGAAGCGCAGAGAGCGTCTTGGGGCTTTCGCAATGGATTTTACTTCAACACCTCTTAGAAAACGGTGTCTGCTTGGCAGTTATCGTACTTGTACAGTATCGGCGCGAAATCCGGCAACGTGAAGAGCGAGAGCGAGAGCTACGGCTTTTGAATACGCAAATGGAACTTGCAGCACTCCGCGCCCAACTCAATCCGCATTTTCTTTTCAATGCGCTGAACGCCGTGAATTCACTCGTGGGCACAGACCCGGAGCGGGCGCGAACAGTCTTGGAAACACTAGCCGACCTTTTGCGCTATTCGCTGGAAAGTGATAGACGAGATACGGTGCGCCTCCGGGACGAACTTGACTTTGTGCGAAAATACTTGTCCATTGAGCAGGAGCGCTTCGGGAAACGCCTCCGAACCGATATTGAAGCCGATGAGACACTTCTGGACGCGCCCGTGCCGCCGATACTCATTCAGCCACTTGTAGAAAATGCGGTCAAGCACGGCATAGCACCCAAAGCGGCGGGCGGCACGGTGTCGGTTATTGTTCGCACAGACGCAGCAAAAAAGCGGCTTTGCGTAGAAATCCACGATGACGGCGTTGGGATGAATCATAGTAAAAATCACCACCAAGTACATTCCACAGGCATTGGTCTTGCAAACACGGATGCCCGCCTGCGGAAACTATTCGGTGAAGATTCTGCGCTGAAGGTACAAAGCACCGAAAAGGGTACAACTGTCAGTTTTTCACTTCCCAATTCATAGGCAAGAATTATGATTCGACTTCTGCTTGCCGACGACGAACCGCCCGCACGAAGGCTTTTGCGCGAGTATCTCAGCGGCATTCAAGACGTGGAACTTATAGCCGAAGCAGAAAATGGCGCTGAAGCCGTCGCTGCAATCAATGCCTTAAAGCCGGATGCGGTTATTTTGGATGTGGAAATGCCTGAATTGACAGGCTTCGAGGTTTTGGAGCGTCTGGAAAGCGTCCCACACGTTATTTTCTCGACCGCCTACAATCAGTTTGCCGTGCAAGCATTTGAAGAAAATGCGGTGGATTACCTCTTGAAACCTTACAGCCGCGACCGCTTCACCCGTGCTATTGCCCGCCTCCAAGAGCGCATGAATACTACATCCGCCGAAATCACACATCTCGAAACACTTTCCCGTCTCCTGACCAATTTCCCAAATCCACAAGCACCAAGCCCACAAACATCAAACGCTCAAGCACCTCTCACGCGGCTCATGGTTCGGAACGGAAACCGCATTATTCCTATCGCGGCGGCAGATATTGTCTGGATAGAAGCAGCAGAAGATTACGCCCTCTTGCACACCGTACAAGGAAAATTCACGGCAAGCACAGGCATCGGAGAATTGGAAAAACGCCTTGATAATCAAGTTTTTATGCGAGTGCATCGCTCGGCTATTATTAACGTGCAGTGTATCAAACACGTAGAGACCGACACGAGCGGCAACCTGACGATAACAATGATGAACGGGGCAAAAGTAAAAGTAAGCCGCTCCTACACCGCACAAATACGGGGTTTGATTGTGTGAGCCTGACCGTGCTTCCGAATACGAGAAGGATGTTGTAAATTGAGGTACTGATTCACCACAACAATACCTTAAAGGATTCTGTATGATACTCTATGACATTGACAACTACGGGCTTACATGGTTAATTCTCATCGCTTTCCTGAGTATCCGCTATGGTGTGATTGCCGGAACGATGTTTGTGTGGTGGTACATAGTTCGCCGTGAGAAATGGTCAGCACAAAAAATCCAACCCAAATATCCCGCCACGCAAGACTACAAGCGCGAGTTTGGCTATTCGGTAATAACCTTCTTCATCTTTGCCACGATAGCTTCTGTCGTCTATTTGCCGCAAGTGCGCCCGCTCACGCAGATGCACCGCGACGTGAGTGATATTGTAGGCGCAAACACCGCATGGCAACTTGCATACTGGATTGGCGGGGTTGTACTTATGCTCGTCATTCACGATGTCTATTTCTACTTCATGCACCGCATCGTCCACAACAAAAAACTCTACGCGCTCATCCACAAGGTGCACCATCTCTCGCATAACCCCTCGCCGTGGGCGGCATTTGCGTTTCATCCTTTGGAGGCGCTGACGGAATTTCTCATTTTTCCCATCATCGCCTTTACCACACCGCATACACTTGGCATGGTTGCTACGTGGCTGGGCTTTATGACGCTGTACAATGCGTATGGACACTTGGGTTTTGAACTCTATCCCAAGGGCTTCAGCACACATTGGCTGGGAAAATGGGTCAATACGTCGGTCAATCACAATATGCACCACAAGTACGCCACAAGCAATTACGGGCTTTATACGCTTGTCTGGGACAGACTTTTCGGCACGGTTCACGCCAAGTATGATGAGACGTTTGAGGAAGTCGCAGCGAGAAAGGGCATTGCGGGATAAAGCAACTAGAGATTATTCATCAACTCTTGGACGATAGGCGCACAGACACCATACCCGAAGCAGTGTGCTTTTCTTGCGAAGAACGCTCTGCCCCACACTCCAATTCTATCATCCCATCGCGTTCCAATCCATTCAGGAGTTTCAAGAGCCATTCGGCTTGCTCGCTTTCTTCGTCTTGAAAAAGTGTTGTAGGAAAAAGTTGTGCTGTAATTTCGCTCACCGTGACGCTTTGCTCCGCATCCACACCGCGCAGAATCTGAACAATACGCCCCCGCCAAATACGATTTGGAACGCCCTGCCACGACGGTTCGGGGCGTTTTTCTTTTTGTTTTTCGCGCATGGTGCCCGCCGATGCACACAGTTCACGGAGCGGGCAAACGCTGCACTTGGGAGCACGTGCCGTACAGAACAGCGCTCCAATGTCCATCACCGCCTGATGCCAGCGCGATGCCTTCCCTCGCGGATAAACACTCTCCGCAAAATCATGTATGGTTTTTTCGTCTGCCACATCTGCCGTTGTCGGCATTGGCGCAAGAAGGCGCGAGTACACGCGGCGAATGTTCACATCCAGCACAGCAATGTCCTTGTGGTAGGCAAATGCGAGTATTGCCGAAGCCGTATATGCGCCGATGCCCGGCAGCGCCAACAATTCATCCCGCGTAGAGGGAATAGCGCCTTCATGCCGCTCCGTCACTACTCTTGCGCAATCCCGCAAACGCAATGCTCGGCTGTTGTAGCCCATGCCTTCCCATGCTTTGATAATCGTGGCATTATCTGCTGCCGACAGCACTTGCACACTCGGAAACAGTTGCAAAAAAAGCGGAAGTTTTTCCTGCACCCGTGCCGTCTGTGTTTGCTGAAGCATTACCTCCGAAACGAGCACGACGTAGGGGTCGGGCGCAGAATCGCTATCTTTGTGCTCTCGCCAAATAAACTGCCGGGCGTGGCGGTCGTACCAAGCGAGAAGCACTTTTGGGAGGTGTGTTTTTTCGAGTGATGTTTTTGGGGATGTTTTCAAAATTGCGGAGCGAGATTTGGATAAAATGGTGGATTCTAAAATACGAAAGTCCACTTTCTTTTGCCATCAAACAAAGCATAATAAAAAATTCCAGCGAAAATTCGCTGAATTTTTTGTATTTTATCCGCTTCGTGTTTGTTCGGCAATTTTGAGCAAATACGACCCTAACATCGCACAAATACTATCGTTTCACATATTCTCAGGTTCCACGAATGGTTGTTCTCAAGTTCGGCGGCTCGTCGGTCGGCACACCGGAGCGCGTCAATAGTGTCATCAGCATATCGGTTAATTCGCAAGCAAAACATGGTTCGGTTGCCGTTGTCGTGTCAGCATTTTCCGGCGTTACCGACCAACTTATTAAAACTGCCAAACTCGCCTCTAACGGCGACACCGCATACAGCAATGAATTCGACGACCTCTATCGTCGGCATATTACTGCGCTTGAAGCCCTCTTTGCAAGCGGCAACACCGATAAAAGTGCATTAGAAAGCACTCGCAAGGAGGTCGAAGCCGTGCTTATGGAACTACGCGGTTTACTACATGGTATTTTCCTCATTCGTGAGATTTCCAAGCGCACCATGGACTACGTGTGCAGCTTTGGTGAGCGCCTTTCCGCCTTTATCATTGCTCGCACCATGGCAGCGCGCGGCGTTCGTGCTGAATTTCTGGATGCCCGCTCGGTCGTCAAGACCAACGACGATTTCACGGCAGCGAAAGTAGATTTTCCGGCGACGAATGCTGCGGTGCAAAAATACTTTCAAGAGCACGATGCTTTGCAAGTCATTACAGGCTTCATCGGCTCCACAGCGAATGGACAAACAACCACGCTGGGGCGCGGCGGCTCGGACTACACTGCCGCAATTTTAGGCGCGGCACTGAACGCTAAGGACATTGAAATTTGGACAGATGTGGATGGCGTTATGACCGCCGACCCGCGCAAAGTCAAGAACGCTTGTACGCTGGAGCGTCTCACCTACGAAGAAGCAATGGAGCTTTCGCACTTCGGCGCGAAAGTTATTTACCCGCCCACCATCCAGCCCGCACTCGACCTTGGTATTCCGCTCTGGATTAAGAACACCTTCAACCCTGAATTCCCCGGCACGCTCATTGACCGCGAGGGCGATACCACATCCACCCTGCCCGTGAAGGGCATTTCGTCTATCAACAACATCACTTTGCTTTCGCTGGAAGGAAGCGGCATGGTGGGCGTGGTAGGCGTGGCGCATCGCCTTTTCAGCGCACTGGCGCGTGAGCGTATCAACGTGATTATGATTACGCAAGCCTCGTCCGAACACTCAATTTGTATTGCCGTCGAACCGGGTGCAACCGAAGGCGCAGCGCGGGCGATGAACGAGGAATTCAATTATGAAATTGCCGTTTCGCGCCAGATTAACCCCGTCAAAATTGAGCGTAATTTGTCCGTCATTGCCGTTGTAGGTAGCAAGATGCGCCACACGCCGGGCATTGCCGGAAAAGTCTTTCAGGCACTGGGGCGCAACGGCGTGAATGTGCGAGCAATTGCGCAGGGCTCGTCGGAATTAAACATTTCGGTCATTGTAGATGGAGCGCACGAAAGCAAGGCTATAAGCGCCATTCACAATAATTTCTTTTTGGCATCTTCCAAGACACTGCACCTGTTCATCGTTGGTGCGGGGTTAATTGGAAAAGAACTTTTGAAGCAAACGCAGCAGCAACGCGACTTCCTAATGAAGCATCGCGGGCTGGAACTGAAAATTGTGGGCATTGCCAACAGCGCAAAAATGCTTATCCGTGAAGACGGCATACCCGCCGAAACATGGGCGGAAGCGCTGGAATCATCGGGAGAGCCGATGAATTTGCGTTCGTACATTGACACCATGCAAGCACTCGGCTTGCCAAATAAAGTTCTCGTGGATAACACCACCAGTGAAGACGTAGCCGCGCTGTACGAAGAAATTCTTTCCGGCAGCGTCTCAATCGTAACTCCAAACAAGAAAGCCAATACCGGCTCCTACGCCCGATACAAAGCCATGCGCGAAGCAGCACTCAAAGCGAATGCGGGATTGTTCTACGAAACCAACGTAGGGGGTGGTCTGCCAGTGATAGATGCCTTGCGCGGCTTGGTGGGAAGTGGCGACACGATTCACAAAATTGAGGCGACTTGCTCCGGCACGCTTTCCTACGTCTTCAACACCTTCGCCGAAGGAAAGAAGTTTAGCGACGTTATCAAAGAAGCCCGCGAAAAAGGCTTCACCGAGCCAGACCCGCGTGATGACTTGGGCGGAACGGACGTTGCGCGTAAACTGCTCATTCTCGCCCGCGAAATTGGCTTGCCGCTTGAGCTTTCGGATGTGCCCGTAGAAAATCTTGTGCCGCCATCGTGCGCGAAAGCTGCATCGGTAGAAGAGTTTTTCACGCTTCTGGAAAAAGAAGATGCCACTTTCGAGAAACGCCGCGCCGCAGCCGCAAAAGATGGAAAAGCGCTTCGCTACGTGGCAACACTCGAAAACGGTAAATGTAGCGCCAAGCTGGAAGCCGTTGACCACACGCACCCCTTCTTCAGCCTGAACGCAACGGATAACAAATTTGCCATCACCAGCGATTACTATTCCTCCACGCCTTTGGTCATTCAAGGTCCCGGCGCAGGCGCAAAAGTAACCGCTTCGGGGGTGCTGGCAGATATTCTGCGAACGGCATAAAGACACATTAAGCAAGAACAATGCAAAAGCGGGCTTCATCTTGGTGATGAAGCCCGCTTTTTTTTACAGAATAACATCCAAACAGGTTAGCGGGTAAGGGTCACTTGTACGCTTGCGGTCTGACGGTCGCCACCTTTTGCGGTAACGGTCAGTGTTGCCACGTACACGCCTGTCGGCAGACGTGAGCCGTCGAAGGTTACGTCGTGGTCGCCTGCGGTTTGGCGGTCATTGATGAGGGAGATAACCCGCTTACCGACAGGTGTTGTCACATCAAGCGTTACCTCTGCATCTTCGCTTAGTGAGTAGGAAAGCGTCGTGCGGTCACTGAAAGGATTCGGTGCTGCCGTAATGCTGAGTCCTGACGCGCGTAGTTGTCCGCCGCCGCAGTTCGGCGTAGCCGGAATCGTGCGTGAGCCGCTTCCACTCGTGCCACACGCATTCACACCATAGACGTAAGCATGAAGACCGCTATACGGAACACCGACAGCAGCGCTTGAGCCGCTACCACTCACAACCACTCCCGCATCGCCAGACCAGTAGTACGTCGCGCAAGGATCGGCGTTCGTGATAGAGAGCGTTCCGTCGCGGCGATAGTCGGTGCATGGCGAGCTTCCCACAAGAGTCAACGTCGGAGTCGGCGGCGCTGAGGTGGAGGTAAAAATATAATTGCTGCCGGAGGTATTCGTATTGCCACAGGCGGTAACGGCATAGCAGGTGAGATCCCCGCCGGAGCCGCTTGTACCGATGCTGACGGTATTTGTGCCTTGTCCGCTTGCAATGTAGAGACTGCCGGAAGCTGCCCACTGGTAGCTTGTAGCACCGCTCACCGCAGGAACGGAGAACGACTGCGTTTGACCGGAGCAGAAGCAGCCGGCTCCGCCGGAGATGTAGCCGAGCGTGGGAATTGTACGACTGATATTTGCAGTGCGCGTTACACTTGTGTTACATTTCGTGTCGGTAACAGTTACACTTACAGCACCGCCAGAATAGGGTGCTGCCTGTACTGTTATGGAAGCACCGTTTGTAGCAGAGATTGCCGACCAGCCGGACGGAAGAGTCCATGAATAGGCAAGGTTTGTACTGATACCAGTAACGCTAACACTGTAACTCAACGAAGGGGTTTGCCCACATTCGATGGAAGAAGAGGAGGGGGATATATCGGAAACAGCATTAGATAAACTTTGGCGAACTGATACTTGAAGCGTTCCAGTATAGCTAAACGGAGCTTGATTCCCGTTATTGTCATAATAATACCATTTAGCAGTAGCGCTGATAGTTTTGTTGCCCGAAGAAGAAGGGTCAAAATACTGGTTATAACCAAACCCGCCATTTGTAGACACTATTGACCCGTCTAAATACCAATCTACTCCAACAAGGGTATATGCTTTCCCAGACGGTAAAGACGGTGGGTTATACGAATAGAGAATACTGCTATTAGCGCAAGGCTGAACATCGCCACTGATACTACCGTCTTGGGCTAATGCAGTTGAGAAACCAAAGATTAGAGCCAGCAGCATTGCTGACGAGTACGAGATTAAAGTTTTGCTTTTCATAAAAATAAATTTAAGATTTGTTAAAAATAAACTGATACGGCTATACCCGTATTAGCAAGGAGGACATTAAAAGTATATGTATAGTATGGCATATTTGTACCGATTGGGGATTCGTTTCTGATGGAATTATACCTTCCGCCAAAAAGAAGTGTCCCTGAAACAGAAAGCCAAGGCAATACAAAACATTCTAGACCAGCATTAAAACCAACAAATGTGGATGTTTCATATGAGACAGCATTAGGTAATCTACTCTGTCGCCATGAAAGATTTCCAACCACGCCTACAAAGGGTGCAAATTGCCGTCTGCCAAGAAAATAATAATCGTATTGTGCAAATAGCCCAACACGCAAATCGGCGAAAGGGTCGAAGATACTGGCATTGGGATAACTTATTTGTGTACCGGATTCAAGCTGTATACCGACTGTAACAACATGATTATTCGTCAGCCAATATTTTAAGGCAGCAGCGGACGATCCGGCAAGGCTGAATTGTAACGCCTTGTTCGATACCGTCGAATCTTGCGTAGTCTGCCCTTGTGATGGTGTATGTAACCATAGAACAAGAAGCAAAACCACCAAGATATGAGTGGGACGACCAGATAGGGTTTTTTGCATAGAACAAACTCCAAAAAAGATTAAGGAAAAGGGGTTGAAAGCAGCCAAAAGACTGCCTTGAGAGGGAAATGGAACATAACAGTACCTCCCAAATAAGGAAGTGATACGTTGCCCACAATTACCGTACATTACCAATGGAAGGTCGCGGTTTGCCCAAATTGCATCTTCCATGCGTAGTATGTATGCTGCCGAGGGACAATTCACGGCAGCCGCCGGATTAAAAGTACACCGTAAAAACAATCCCGCTCTGACCAATCCCATACGTCCAGCTGGAGAATGATTGGCTAACGGGAGCCGAAGGAATCTCTTGCCTTGAGCCGGTATAGGATGCGTTCAAGCCAAGTTCGCCTGCTATTGTCAGCCACGGAAGGATAAAACATTCCATCCCAATTCCGCCGCCTAAACCGAGACTCAGAGAATTGGCTTGTGAACCGGGATTCCATGACCACTGACTGCCGATATTGCCGCCTGCCGCTACGTATGGCATAAATTGCCTACGCTCGTCAAGAAATACTGAAACCTACCAAACACCGAGACTGTGGTTGCTACCGAAGGCGGCTGTACTCCTTGATTACTGATGTTGTACGTATTGCCGTAGATGTTTACGCCTGCGACAGCCGCAGTTTTCGGTGATAACCAATATTTCAGCGCAACACTGTAGCTGTTGCCAATATTGAGATAAAAACCTTTCATCCCGGTCAGGCTATCGGTCGTCTGTGAAAAACCGCTGCGGGGAAAGCACAGCAGCAATACGAGAGGCAGTACATACTTGATGTGCAAGTATTGTGAGTATGTTTTCAGCAAACGCATATTAAAACTCCAAAAAAAGTTAAGGAAAAGGGGTTGAAAGCCTGCCGTGCGGCGGCTGGAGAGGAACAGAGAGCATAGCAATACCTCCATTGGGAGAAGTGATTAGCTGCCCACAATTATGTATATTGCGTACGAATGGTCGCGGTTTGCCCAAATTGCACCATCATACGCTCGCCTCCGCCGCGGGACAGTTCGCGGCGGGGCGTGTGTATTTTCACGGCTTACCGAAAGAGGAGTAGCCGCGAGTTACACGCTGAGATTGAGAATATCAGCCGACAACAAGAAAGATATTATACACTGTTATACACGGCGCACAGGCACATAACCTGTAAGCGTACGCACGGGATGAACATTATAAACACCAAGAATAAAGACTTCTGTACCAAAGGCTTGCGTAGCCTTTCGCAAATAATACGTTTTGGATTCAGATAGCATAGAATGTTGAACAAGAGAGACTAAAAAAATAGGGACTGAGTAATAGGGACTAACTAAAAAACAGAGACTACAAATATCCGTACCATATCGCACACAACTTCACTTTTTGCATAGTATTGCCATCGGAACAGATACCATATTTTTCCCATTCGCTTGGCTTGAACGTGTACTCTCTGAGCCTCAACCTCATCGTGTGCGACAAGCGGGCTTTTTTGTTGATACAAACTTAGCACGAAAAATCCTGCTGTGCAAGAGCTGGAAGCCCATTTGGAGAGCCATGCCGAAGAAAGTTGTAAGCACATACCGTGAAGCTATTTAGAGGGTGCTATTCGGCGGTTTTACTTTTTTTTCGCTTTTTTCTGCCCCCTCCCCCCCCCCGCATTTCGTGGGTTTTCTTCCGCGCTTCCGGCGGTGGTTGCGCTTCTGCAGGGCAGAAGCAAAACGGAACTGCGTGGCGTGGTGAAATTGTTGCAGGTACTGACGCGAGACGCGTATTTTGATACCATTTGCCAGCACCGCATCGCCGCCGTGTCCGTCGTAGTCGGGTTCAAAGCGTTCGATAAGAGGCAGACACAAAAAATGGGTATGATGCACGCGGCAGTACAACTCCGGCGGCAGTTCCTGCTGCCACGCCTCCAAAGAAATATCCGTAACCATCTCCCGAATGCGATTTCGTTCATCGAAGCGCTGCATGAGACTGCGAACGCCGTGCAAGGAGACAAGAAATATATTATCGTGATGCTGTTGTCGGTTTATCATGAAGTAGTACAAATTGTATGGGAGAGGTCCAATGAAAATGCACGAACAGGCTACAAAGATACAATAATCACCGTATGCCGCGCAAGTAACCGTAAGCACTTTTGCATTATATTTTCGTTACATTCCGTTACGGTAGTCTCAAATTTCACTGAACTTGAAAGGCAGATGTTTCCGAATTTTTCATAGATTTGCACTCTCACTTCGGTCATTATTCGTCATTCACTGTTCTGACTGTTTATGCCTCACGCTTCCCGTAGAACAAGACTTCTTGCGCTGCTTGTCTTGCCGCTTGCGCTCGCAGTTATCTTTGCGCCGGTGCTCTTTATGGGCAAAACCTTACTGCCCACAGACCAGCTCAATACCATGATGCTGCCTTTTTCGGAAAAGCATGATTCGGTGCGGGTCTATAACCATTTTCTCACCGATGCCATTGCGCAGGTCTATCCCTACAAAATGCGGTGGCGGGCAAACGCACTCCGGGGCGAGTTTGCATCGTGGAATCCAATGATTTTCGGCGGGCACGCGCAATATGCTTCCACTTCGTTCACACATTTCGACCCAACGAATTTCATTCTGCTGCTGGGCGAAATGCCATCGGCGTATCACTGGCAAATGCTCGTAAAATTGCTTATTGCGGGACTTGGAATGTGGGTATTGCTGGGCTTTTTTCGTGTGGGCAGTGGAGCAGTGGGGATTCATCCGCTTGTGCGGGCAATGTTCGCAATGGCATATATGCTGAACAGCCTTTTTATCACAACCTTGCAGCACCAATGGCTTCTGGGTGCATTTTGCTGGACTCCCTTCGCACTGTACTTTCTTCTGCGCTGTTTGAATAATGAAAACGTTGTACGGAATGGCGTTTTTGCCTCTGCTTTCCTTGCCTTCGCTTGCTTTGGTGGTTCGCTTCAAACAAGTGCTATTGCGATTTTGGCAGTCGTCGTCGTCGCACTCAGCACTGTGCTTCAGCCTCACCAGAACGCCCCGCTTCAAAAACGACTTTGGAAGGGTGCGTTGCTTGTGCTGGGCATTGGGACGCTCGCATTTGCGCTCTCGGCAATTATGTGGCTGCCGTCCTTAGAACTTTTTCTCTACAACGAAAATGTACGCGCTGACGGTAAGGCATTTTCACTACTGAACAGCCTCAAGAGCTTGCCACTGCTGGCTTCATTTGCTATGCCGGAACTTATCGGAACGCCTCGCGGCTTCGACCTTGCAAAAATTGCACAAGCGGACATGAACGATTTTAATGCCTTCGTGGGCTTTGCGCCTTTTCTCTTCGGTTTGATTGGCTGTTTCACGCTGTGGAACCGCAGTGCCGTGGAGATACGCTTCCTGCGGGGCTTCATTGTTCTTTGTGCTCTTGGCGTACTTGTGCCGCTTGCCACGCCGTTGTACAAATTTATTTATCACCGCAGTTTTATTCTCTATGTGCTGGGCATGACGGTCGTTGGTGCTGTTGCCACACAGGATATTCTTTTTGGTGAAGGTCGGCACGTATCGGCAGAGCGCATCAGGAAAATTTTGCGTATCGCCACAATAGCCCTTGGCATCATCATTCTTGGACTGGTGCTTGGTAACATTGTTTTAGCATGGAAATATGATATTGTTCATGCAAAACTCAGCGCTTTTGTGCAAAACAATCTGCAAAGCGCACAACTGGCTGCTGGAAGCCGTGCGTGGATGATGGGGCGTATAGATGCCTTTCTTGCCCATTATGCTTGGCGTAATCCATTTCTCTGGTGGGCAGCCGCCGCACCGGTGCTTGTTCTTTGGCTTATGTGGTCGTCCCTACGCGACACGCTTGCACAGTCCCACCGCTTGCTTGCTTTCGGTGCAATGCTGCTCATCACGGTGTGTCAATTATGGAGCAATGCGGTATTGTGGCTGCCCATGATAGACAAAGAGCGCTACCCGCTTTATCCCGCAACCGAGACGACCGATTTTTTACGCCGCGACACAACGCTTCATCGTTTTTTGCCGCTCTTTGATGCCGAATCGCAGCGTGTTATGCAGCCGAACATCAATGACGTGTATGGTATTGCTTGTGTGCAGGGCTATGAAAGCATTTTCTCGCGTCCCGCAGCACAGTTGGCAGGCGCACTCTCACAGCCAGCCACCACACAGCAACTTCGCCTGAGCGCTCTGGCAAATGTGAAATACTACGTCGCCAGCGCAAAGAACCCGTACACGCATCCGGCAATGAAACTGGTAGATTCCGGCGCGACGCTGATTTATCAGAACTTGCTTGCCGAAGACCGCGCCTATATGCGCTATCGCTATCGTGTGGTCAGCCAGAGAGAGCCGGGAAAACTCTTTTTCATGCCTGACCGCGAAACCTTCACCAAAATTTTCACGGAAGACTCCACATTCCCTGTACACACCGTGCTTCTCAGCGAAGAGCCGCGTGAAAAAATTATGCGAGAGGCAGATGTACCTGTGAAACATTCGATTCGATTTTTGAACTATGAAAACAACCGTGTGCGCTTGGAAGTAGAATCGGACGAGAGCGGCTTTTTGGTGCTGGCGGACAGCTATTATGCAGGCTGGAAGGGGTTTGTGAACGATCAAGAAACACCTATACTCCACGCAAATTATGTCTTGCGCTCGGTCGTTGTGCCGAAAGGCAAAAGTATGGTCGAATTTCGTTTTGAACCACCTCTTTTTCGATTTGGTGCATGGATGAGTTTTGGGGCTTGCGTTTTGTGCGTTATCTTGCTTATCTTGCAGATGCGCAAACGATGATAAGGTGCGCAAAGGCTTATTGCTTGTAAAACAGTCATTCTTTCACGTATTGCAACAATTATTATGGCACTCTCCACCGAACTATCGGCGTTCAACCACGAAGACAGGTCATCTCTTTACACCGAGATTGTAAGCCGCATAGAAGGCTGCTTGTACAAATGCAAAATGGATGAGCACTCCACAATGCTGTACATTTCGGATTCGATAAAACTGCACACCGGCTATGAAGTCAGTGACTTTACAAAAGGCACCGTGAGTTTTCACTCTATCATTCATCCCGACGAAGCCGACCAAGTACAAGCGGACATCAAGCAAGCCCTCCAAAACAAGACCATTTACGATGTGGAGTACCGCGTCAAACACCGCGAGGGGCATGACGTTTGGCTTCATGAGCGTGGCTACGGCACATTTGATACAGGTGGCAATGCCGAGTATCTGCATGGCTTTATTACGCGAATGAATGCAGGAACAGGCGACTTGCTGGCGACACTCGGCAGTAAGAGCGTTGAAATTGAGGCATCCAGTAATGAAATTGAAAAAATCCTCAAGTCGCTTAATCTCTTGGCGGTCAATGCGACCATCGAAGCAAGCCGCGCCGGAGCACAAGGAGCAGGCTTTGCCGTCGTGGCAAACGAAGTGCAAAATTTGGCTATTCGCTCAAAGTCCTCGCTGAGTAAGATTCAAGCACTCATGCGTGAATTCCGTCAGCTTCTCCGCCGACGTTAAGCACCTTTCTATAAAAGTTTTTTTGCGCAACCGTTCAAGAATTTTGAAGTCATCATTATGCGCACTGCCCCTTTATACTGGGCTATTTTTACCGATGTCTCTTTGCCCCACGAGCGAAGAGTGCGGCTGCGTCGTATATTTTCGGGAATACTGTTAGTTACTGCTTTTGCTTCTTTTTCGCTTCCGTTCCTTTATTCCCAAACAACCCACGTCCCCAATTTTGAGCACTACAAAAAGCCGAGTGGTCTCGACCCGACGCGTAAGATTAACCAATATGTCAGCACCATCTGGAAGGCGGAACAGGGCTTACCGCAGAATAGTGCTCTTGCTCTTTGCCAAACCCGCGATGGCTATCTCTGGATAGGAACCGAAGAAGGGGCAGCTCGCTTCGACGGAGTACAATTCAAAATCTTTGACCAAGAAGTTGTTCCCAATCTTAGTGCGGGCTATATCATTTCCTTCTACGAGCAGCGCAACGGCACACTTTGGATGGGAACACGCGGCGGCGGATTGATTCGCCACCGATACAATCAATCGGGAAATGAATTTATTGCCTTTGACAGCACCAAAGGGCTGAATGCCGTTGACATCTGGGCAATTATCGAAGACCGTTCGGGGACATTGTGGATAGGTACAGACAACGGCTTATTTGCATACACCGACGGGCACTTTCGGCGTTTCACCACCAGCGACGGCTTACCACATTTGATTGTGCAGAGTTTGCACCAAGACCGCATGGGCACATTGTGGGTTGGTACTCAAAAAGGTCTTTGCCGCCTGACTGGCTTGCTCACATCGCACTTCGGTCAGGAAAAAATCTTCGCACGAGAGCCATTGCTCAAGGACACGAGCGATATCCGCTCTATTCTCCACGATAGCAAAGGTGTGCTTCGTGTCGGTTCGCGGAATGGGCTCTGGAGCCGTCCGAGCGGCGGTGATTGGTCACTTCTAACCCAAAAAGACGGCTTATCCGGCAATTACATATTTTCTATTCTCGAAGACCGCAACAATAGCATTTGGCTCGCCACATACGATAATGGCATTAGTCGTATTACGGGAAACCGCATCGAAACATTTACCCGAAAAGATGGCTTGGCAAACGAAAATACACTTGCACTTTTGGAAGACCGCGAAGGCGCATTATGGGTCGGCACCGACGGCGGCGGTGTGCAACGTTTTATCAATGGAAGTTGCCTCACGCTGACCACACGCGAAGGGCTTCTGGGAAATGTGGTACGAAGTTTTTGCCAAGATAGCACGGGTGCAATATGGATAGCCACAAGCAGTACAGGGCTTCATCGTCTCCAAGACGGCAAAATCAGTCTTTATGATAAAACCCGAACCAATGTTTTTGCAGGAAATGAAACTCGCGGACTGCTCACTAATACCGACGGCACCGTGTGGGTAGGCGTTCTGGGAGCAGGCGTGTACTACTACAAAGGCGGACGCTGGGGGCACTATACCACGAAGGACGGTTTGGCAAGCAATGATGTCAACATCATCGTGCGCGACCGCGAGGGCGCTTTGTGGTTCGGCTGCTCACAAAACGGCATGAGCCGTTTCAAGGACGGTCATTTTACATCATTCGGTATGCGCGACGGACTAGCTAATGAAAGCGTCTATGGACTTCTGCCGGACAGCGCTGGTGGTATCTGGATAGGCAGTTTTGGTGGTGGAGTACAATACTACCGCAATGGTACATTTACCAATTATTCTGTGGCAAATGGACTAATGGGCATGAGCGTTCTGGGGTTTTACCACGATGCCGCAGGAGCAGTGTGGGTGGCGGGCGTGGGCGGTATCAGCCGCATCAAAAACGGCGTTGTGCGGTCGCTGACCAAAAAAGAAGGCTTATATGACGATGCTTCCTTCACAATTATAGAAGATAATAACGGCTATCTCTGGGCAACGTCCAACAAGGGAGTCTATCGTATTCGCAAATCGGAGGCGGACTCCGTTGCCGATGGTTTGCTCAAGCGCTTGACCTGTCGGAATTTTGGCGCTGCCGATGGGATGCGCAGCGCTGAGTGCAATGGCGGTGCACAGCCTTCGGCACTGAAAGCACGTGATGGGCGGCTGTGGTTTTCCACCATCGAAGGAGCGGTTATTATTGACCCGCTTCGCCTTGAGACGAACCCTCTTCCACCGCCGGTTATCCTTGAAAAAATGCTCTCCGGCACAGAAATAATGCCTTTGATACCCGATGCCTCTATTCTACCCGGAAATACGGAATTAGAATTTCACTACACCGCCCCAAGTCTTATCGGCTCTGACCGCGTCCGTTTTCGTTTTTTGCTGGAAGGCTTTGACCATGACTGGACGGATGCCGGAACACGGCGCATTGCCTATTATACCAATCTTCCGCGCGGTCGCTCGTATCGTTTCCGCGTTCAAGCCTGCAATAATGAAGGCGTTTGGAACTATGTTGGTGCTTCATATAGCTTTTCTTTACAGCCGCATTTCTACGAAACATGGTGGTTTATTCTGCTTTGCGGTGCCGGAACAATTGCTCTGGCGCTGACGGCATACCAAGCACGGACGCGCCAAATGAGCGCACGAGCACACGCACTGGAACTCCTCGTGCAAGAACGCACCAAAAGTTTACAGCAAAGCAATGAAGAGCTAGCCGTTGCCAATACGGAGGTGCAGCGCCAAATTACGCTTTCTGACTTGCAAGCGCGAGAAATTGAGGTTGCTAATGCACAATTACAAGAAAGCAATGAGCGCCTCCGCCAGCTTGACGTAGAGAAGAATGAGTTTTTAGGCATTGCGGCACACGACCTCAAGAACCCGCTTTCGTCTATCATCATGACTATTTCGATGATGCAGCGCTACAACGACAAAATTGAATCACATGAGCGCATCACCTATTTGAATCGCATTGAAACGACTGCCGAACGGATGCTGGGGATTGTAACCGACCTTCTCAATATCAACGAAATTGAATCCGGCGAACTGCGCTTGCAATTTGAACCGATGAACCTTGCTGAAATTGCTGCCGACGCTGCCCAACACTACCAAATTATCGCCCAGCGCAAAAATATTCGTTTCGTCTCGGATTTTCCCGACCACGCCTGCATGGTCATGGCAGATAAAGAAAAACTCTGGGAGGTCTTGGAAAACCTTCTTTCCAATGCTATCAAATTCTCGCCGTCCGGGAAGCACGTTTTTATAGAGGTCTCCGAGCATGGAGCGCTGGTACGTCTGGAAGTACGGGATGAAGGTCCGGGATTGAGCGTAGAAGACAAAAGCAAGGTGTTCCATAAGTTTGCCCGCCTTTCAGCACAGCCCACAGGCGGCGAGCACAGCACAGGTCTGGGTCTTAGCATTGTCAAGAAAATGGTCGAAGCAATGAGCGGTACGGTACATTGCGAATCGGAACTCGGCAAAGGAGCACGGTTTATCGTGGAATTACCGAAAATATGAGGCTTAAAGCTCCTCACGACCCTCGTTCTTTATGCCTCAGCACTTTGCAGCTCAAGAATAAACGTCGCGCCCTTGCCCGGTTCGCTCTCGCACCACACTCGCCCTTCCTGCAATTCAACGAGTCTTTTGACAATCGAAAGCCCCAAGCCCGTCGAATTCTCGCCGCCCGTTGGCTGTGCTGACAAGCGAGCAAATTTGCCAAAGACGTATTGTTGGTCTTCTGCCGTCAAACCCGGACCTTCGTCCTGCACTTCTACCCGCACATACTCTTTGCCATTTTCCGTGCGGCTCAGACAGCGCACCCATACTTGCTTCCACTGCGGCGAATATTTGACGGCATTCGACACAAGGTTGTCTAAAATCTGCCGGAGCGCCTGTTTATCGGCGTGAGCAGTAAGATTTTGTAAGGCTTGCAGATGAAGAATAATACCTTTTTGCGTTGCCCGTGCTTGGTACTCCTCCACGACGCTCGCCACGATTTCCATATCCACCGGTTGAATATCAACACTCACCAGCCCACTTTCAATGCGGTTTACGTCCAAAATGTTGGCGATAATATCCACCATAGCATCGCAAGCGTTCATCATCATTCCCGTAAATCGGTGTACCCTCTCGGCATCGTCGCCCGTTGTAAACATACTCTCAATAATCTCTGCGCCGGAGCGAATACCGGCGAGTGGATTTTTGAGGTCGTGCGCAGCAATACCCAAAAATTCATCTTTTTCGCGGTTCAGCTCCACAAGCTGCTTGGTGCGCTCTTCTACGCGATGTTCCAGCACTTTATTGAGTTGGAGAATTTCTTCTTGTGCTTCTTTCATTACCGTAATGTCCTGAAGAATCCCGTAGAGCTGCTCAATACTGCCACTCTCACCCCGCACACATCGCCCGGCGGCTCGCACCCACAGATGCTTATCGGTAGCAGTGATAAGTTTTAATTCCAAATCGAATGGCTCGCCCGTCGTGAGCAACTGCTGCGATGCCGCTTGTATGATAGGACGATGTTCAGGATGAAAGAACTGAAACTCGCCTGTTACGGTTGATAAATCCGTATCTTCAGACACATCATAGATTCGGTATATTTCTTTCGTCCAGCGAATTCGCCCATGCACCATGTCAAATTCCCAACCGCCAATCCGCGCAATAGCACCAGTGGTGTCCAGAAGCTGATTCTGCTTGTGAATAATAATTTCAGACCGCTTAGCAATGGTAATGTCTAATGCTGCCATGAGCACCGCCACAACTCTCGTATCGTCAGCATAGACAGGCTTGATTGAATATCGGAACCAGCACTCTTTCCCTTCGACCATTGCTGGAGCT
The DNA here is from genome assembly GCA_937899715.1 of uncultured bacterium. GTDB lineage: Bacteria > Bacteroidota > Ignavibacteria > Kapaibacteriales > UBA4661 > PH2015. Next base: position 103,802 of record CALCNX010000031.1, read on the forward strand.
TCATACTCAACTGCTGCCCCGGAAAATGCTTGTCGAATTTCACCTATGAATTTTGCAGCGCGGTCAGGCATGAGATAGGATGCGATTGATTCGCCAACCACTATTTGCTTCTGCAAGGCACGATATACACTTTCCTGTGTTAGTTTGTTGAAGGTCAGCACACGCAAATCACGGTCAATGAGCCATATTGACTGAGGAGAATTGTCCACCACTGTCCGCAGATGCGCCTCCCGAATGTGTAGCTCTCCTTCGTTGCGGATACGCTCTGTCAAATCAATCCCCGTGCATTGGATTTCCAAGACATCGTTGTATGTATTGCGAATCGCAACAAAATCCCACGTGGTTGTGAGAATACCAAATTGTAGGCTTGGCTTCCGCAGAGTAACGCGCATCGGGGTTTCAGGCTCGGCGAAGCATTTTTCTACGGCTTTGATAACAATGTCGTGGTCTTCGGGAATGACAAATTTCAACGAAAACGTTCCGATGATAGTGTCGCGGTCTTCTTCACGAACAAATGCCTCAAGAAAGGTGCGATTAGCATATGTGTAATTGCCCTCCACATCCATGCGAACCACGTATAGACCGGAGACATCCAACATTGATTGAAGATAGGTCTTTTGCGCTCTTACGCTCAGGTGTATGGATTGGTTCAATCGGAAAACGCGAAAAAAAACGAGCGTGAGCGGCACACCAAGTACCACAAAAACAACAGTAGAAAGCGTATTGAACACGGTTATTTCTGCTGACGCATACCGCCAAAACACAAGACTCCGCACAAGACCAAACGCTAGTAGAAAAAGCGCCGTACCAAACGCAAATCGGAAAAATATCGGATGCTCGGTGCGAAGCCATGCTGAAGTATTCGACCGCGAAGAAGAGAATATCTTGGTCATAAATTTGCACCAGAAAATATGGTGGGAATAAAAGCGCAGTGGCAAGGGAGGGAGAGGAAAGAAGAGGGGCTTTCCGGCAAAATCTATAAGGCTACTACGAAGAGCAAGCACCTGAGCGCTTTACAGCAACTCAGGCGTTTCGGCAATGGCAGTGAAAACCGTATAATCAATTCAGCCAGAACATCGCATCCACGCTTACACCGTCGGTCATCCAGCAATCGCGGTAGCGCGGGTCTCGCTGACGGGAGAGCGTAAAGGTATAAATCACGGTTTGGCTGTTCTCGCCCGTAATCATCACGCGCTGCTGTGCGACAGTGCCGGAGATAAGCACGGATTCGTAATCAGCATTGCGGTGATTGAGCATAACGGCGTACACGGGATTACGCACGATTTGCTTGAAACGCGAGAGTGGTCCGGTATAAACTTTGTTGCCCGGTGAGGCAAAGTTGAATGCCGTTGTAATGCCGTCGTCATTTCCGGCATCGTTATCGCGCAGCGCCTCAAGCTGAATACGAATCACATCGTCCGGCGAAAATTCAGGCTTGGGCTGCGGAAGCGTGTTTGGTTCGCGTTGTGGTTGCATAAAGCGTTATGCGAAAATGCGTTAAAAAAATATCCTTAGAGCGATTTTGAGTGTGCAAAATTACAGAAATTTTCCTCGCAAACAAACAAAGTTCCATAAAATTCAGTAATTTGGCTCTACAAGTTGCTGTACAAGTTGTTGCACACGATGTACGACCTTTCCAACCCCGATTCTTAACTCACGTATGAACATTCTCATCGGCATTAGCGGCAGCATAGCCGCCTATAAATCAACTCATTTGGTTCGTGAAATTTTGAAAAGCGCCGAAGCAGGTGGCAACCACGAAGTCCGGGTCGTGATGACTCCTTCGGCAACAAAATTTATACCCGCCCTAACGCTGCAAAATTTGACCAAGTACGCCGTCGCTGTCGAAATGTTCGAGGAAGGCGTACAATCGGGCGGTTCGTGGCATATACACCTTGCGCGGTGGTGCGATGTGATGATGATAGCACCCTGCTCCGCCACGACGCTCGGCAAACTCGCGCAGGGCATTTGCGATACAGCACTCACGACCGTTGCGCTTGCTCTCCCGCCTGAAAAGCCGCTTCTCATTGCTCCGGCAATGGATACCGAAATGTGGATTCATCCCGCCACACAGCGTAATTGCACCATTTTGCGTACCGACGGCGCATACATCATCCCACCTGCCAGTGGTAAGCTCGCAAGCGGCTTTGTGGGCGCAGGGCGGCTACCCGAAACCGATGTGCTGCTGGATGCACTCTTTGCTGCACTGAACGCACCGCGCTTCGGGCGATTTAACACGCAAGGACATTCCCCGCAAGCAATGAGTAATGAACATCGAGCAGCAAATAGCGAGCAATATAGTGCCGCACCAAGCACCCCACAACAAAGCCCAAGTGAGGCTTTCGACACGTACAACAAGCGCTTTGACAGTTATGCCGCAAAACTCGACCCCACAGCACCGGGCAACACACAAACGAGCGCAACACAAGCAAGCACACAAGACCCCATCCAAGCAGCACTTGGGAAAACGGTTGTGAATCTACAAGAAGGCGCGGAAGCCATTCAATTTGATGCAGAGTTAGAATTGACCAAACTCAAGCGCGAGAAGCACGGCGAGACCTCTACGCCACAAAGCAGCGTGGATGTGGGCGCTGTGCCGTTCCCTTTTGCCGGAAAAACTGTGCTGATAACGGCGGGACCGACCTACGAAAAAATAGACGACGTGCGGTTTATCGGAAATTATTCATCAGGGAAAATGGGCTTTGCGCTTGCCGAAGAAGCGGCGAACTATGGCGCGAAAGTAACACTTGTCGCGGGTCCGGTCGGCTTGGACACCCCAAAAAATGTACAGCGCGTGAATGTAGAATCAGCACGAGAAATGTTCGATGAGGTGATGAAACGCCGTGCGGAATCGGATGTGATTGTGTTAGCAGCAGCAGTGGCAGATTTTACGCCGCTTGAGAAGCACGATGGCAAAATCAAGAAAGAAGATACCGGCGAAACAATGACGCTCCGCCTGACCAAAACGCCGGACATTTTGGCAGCAGTCGGCGCAGTCAAGGGCGACAGGCAAGTCGTGGTGGGCTTTGCACTGGAAGCGCACAATCACGTCGAAAATGCTCGCAAAAAACTCACCGCAAAACGCGCCGACCTCATCGTACTAAACGCTCTCGGCAAGCCCCAAAGCGGCTTTGACACCGACGAGAACACCATCACAATTCTCACCCCAAGCACCGAGCCGAAGGACTTTGCACCAATGCCCAAGCGAGAGTGCGCTCGTGTGATTTTGCGGACAGCCGCAGAAATTGGACAGCAAAAACAGTAACAGTGATAGTGTTGAATTTTGAGTTCTGAGTTCTGAGTTCTGAGTTCTGAGTTCAAGAACCTAATACACCAGCAACGAAGCGCCTTTTAACACAATTCACTCAAAACTCAAAATTCAACACTATTTCTACACCATTCCGCTTCGTTTCCGCAAGAACCACTCCAACGCAAAAAATGTGAGTGCGGCAATGAGCAACCAAGCCACATTCCAGAGAGCAATATCACTGCGGAGCGTGACAGGGCGTGCTTTATAGCCGGGGGCAGACTGAATGGCACGGCGCACGACATCGGGATTACGGGCGGCTTCTTCGGCAGTGTAAAATTTGCCGCCGGTGGATTCTGCCAGATGCCGCAAAAATGCTGCATTCATGCGCAGATTTTGATACTCGATATTGACTTTGCCGACGCTGAAGCGCCCAAAATCTTCGCCATATTTCTGGCTATTCACAAGCGCTGTGCCGACAAAACTATATTCACCTTCGCCCAAACCTTCTACTGTCGCTGCATAGCGCCCACCGCCGAGCGCCGCCAGTACAACCTCACGGGACTGCTTGAGCGCCGTGCTTTGCAGAGTTACGCGCACATCCGCACCGTCAAGCGGGTTGTAGCTGCGGTCATAGACTTGCCCCGTCAGCTCCACTTTTTCGCCACTGCCATAGACTTTACGGGAAGACTTGATGCGCACAAATTTCCCTTGATCGCTGGTGGCAAGCCAGCGCAAGCCATTCTCGAAAAATGTTCCGAAAATATCCGGCACTTCGCGCCCTTTTGCTGCCTCTGCCGCAAACCCCAGCAATTTCCAACGATACAGCCCATAACCCAAAATCGCTAACGATTTCGTATTGTTCAGCGTTCGCTGCACGATAAGCGGCTCGGCAAGCGGAACGTTATTGAGTTTGACGGTAGAAAGCACTTCGGCTTCGGGCTTAACGCGCACAAGCGTTTCGGTGCGAAAGAGCGGCGGAAGCTGATTCCATGCCTTCGCATCGTCATCCGTACCAATGAGTTTCATCACGGGGCTGGAAAGTGCTTGCTGTTTCACGTCGGGCAACGCCAGCATTTCCTGCTTGCTGCCGGAAAGCGTCGTAAAGGGCAGGTACGGCTCCAGTGGGCGAAGGCGCACCCAGTCAAGGTCTTGCGAGGCAATAAAGAGGACGGGTTTGCCGCGAGAAAGCTCTGTTTTGACGGCTTCAATCACCGCAAGCGGCGTAACAGTAAGCGGGAAGCCGACGAGCACGATTGCTTCTGCATCCGAAAGGTCTTGGCGCAATGTCTCCAACGTGCGCTTTGGTGCGGCTTGCGGGGCGTTGGTTGTGCCGCTCGCACTGGCAGCATCATCCAGAAAGCCACCCTTCATGTCTTCCACATACACATTGCACTGAACGTTTTTATTGCCTTCCAGCGAGGAGCGAATAAAGGAAATATCGGGCGAAAGCTGGGAAGCCAGTACGAGGGTCTTCCGCTTGTTCTTCAATACATTCACAAATTCGGAAACGGCATTGTTTTTTGTGGTGAGTTCGCCTTCCAAGCCGCTTTGGTTCTTGATTTCAGCCGTCAGCGTGTGCATTCCGGCTTGCTTGGGCGTATAGATAATGCTCACAGTGCGTGATTCCGTGCCACGTAACGTAAGAGTTTGCTCAGAAATCGTTTCGCCGTTATCGCGGAGCGTAAGCCGTGCTGTGCCTTGCTCGAAGCCGCTTGTTTGCACGGTGATATTGATGGGCAGTTCGCTTTCCACATAGCCGACTTCGTTGGTGATAAGCGAGCGCACCGCAATATCTTTCGCTTCGGTGGAATCGCCCACACCCACAACGAACACCGGGCGACCAAGCATTTCTGCAGCATAGAGCGGGTTTTCTCCTTCATTGAATGCACCGTCGGTCATAAGCAAGACGGCTTGCGTATTGGTGCGCTCGGCATCTTGAAAAATGTGCTGAAGCGGTTTTGCAATATTGGAAAACTGCCCCTCAAGACGCATTCCATCAGGACGAAAATCTTTCGCCGCCAGCGTAGCAATATCGTTATCGAAAAGCGTGACGGTGGAAGCCGCTTCGGGAAGCGCTTCATTCAATGTTTCGGGTTTGAGTGCTTTGAGTGCAGCCAGGTAATCAACCTTGCGGTCACGCGAGGCATCGCGCAAAGAGAGTGATTCCGAATTATCCAGCAGAATAGCCACGCGCGGCACTTCCTCGGTAGCACGGAGAACATTGACAATCGGCTCAAAGAGCGCAAAAAGTAAAATCCACAAGCCCAGAAGTCGCAGCGCCATCAGTGTATATCGCCGAAGCGGTGAAACTGGCGGCGTGGTGATGCGATACGCATACCACGTCAAGGCAGCGGCTGCAATACCGCACAAAACAAGTAACCACCACGAGGCGCTGAGGCTAAAACTGTATGAAGTCATAGAAAAATGGTCAATTCAAACGGTGAGGGAAAATCATTCTGTGGAGAAATACGGAGGGACGGTTTCTCAGTTGCATGAAAAAATAATTTTGAAAATACGAAAAATCCCCGTACCTTTGAAATCTGTTTAGCGTAATTTTTGCCCCAAGCAAATAAAAACCGCTAACGGGGTGTAGCTCAGCCCGGTAGAGCGCTACGTTCGGGACGTAGAGGCCGGAGGTTCGAGTCCTCTCACCCCGACGAAAGCCTAGCAAATGCTAGGCTTTGTCGTTTATAGTACACACTTTGCACATAGGTCAAAATAAATTTCCTTTGCTATCCCCAAAATGAAGTCGCGCAAGGTATATCCCGCAAAATGAGATATTCCTAAAACGTTCCTCCAAAACTAAGACCAAACCAAGGAAGCAGGGGAAAATTGTAAATATCGGTAGTTGAACTTTGAGGTTCTTTCTTTGAGCCTAATGGTATAAAACTTAAACCAAAATCTTTTGAAAAGATAGCACTTTTGAAAATAAGAGGTGTGAAACTAGCGCGAAAAAGAAAGCCGCCACCTTTTGGTTGGTATCGATAACCAATAATTCCCGCGATTGCTCCTAAACCATCATCGTGTATTGGTGGAATAAAACACATAAACCCACCGCCAAGTTCTAATTTATGACTACCCGGGCCAATTAAATGGCTAGTAGTACAAACGAGCTGTAATCCTAGCCTATTTGCTTGAATTTGTGAGAAGGATTGCTGTCCGTTTGAATCTATTACACTCATACTACGTGTCCTGTCATAGACATAGAAACCAAACCTTAAACTCCAATCGTCCGAAACTAAACGTTCAACATTAAAAGAGTATGTCCAATTACTTCCGGCTGCTTCCAGATAAGCATTATTCCATGCTGTGCGATATGCTACACTATCAGCTATGAAGAGCGAGTCCCGAATTTGGGTATGCGCAGGAACAGCCGTAAAAAGGAGACAAAAGAGGATAGAGATAAAAATGTGCTTCATACTTTTGAAAACAGAGGTTGAAAATCAACAAGTAAAAAACTATTGTAAACAGTCATAAAATCACAGATTTATTTGCCCCTCGCCAACGACTTAAATACGCAGAAATCCTCTTCTACGACATGAATATCTCTTAGAAATAGTGAATCAGAAAGAGCCTGCTGCATCTGCTCAAACTTGGCGGCAGTAATAGTGGATGTCTTCGGTACAAAATCACTTCCGCATCTTCACCTGCCTGAAATGTAGGAACGGAAACTTGCAGGATGTGATTGTCAGGAACGCGAAGTTCTATGCGGTAAGTGTTCATTGAATCGGAGGAATATGTTTGAATAAATGGCTTTTCAAATGGCAATACAATTTACAGAACAAGTGATTAGACTGCAAAAAAAATCCCCCGCCGAAACCCATCCGGCGAGGGATACCCTGCATCACTATCTTAAAAAATTGGTCTTGAACGATTAGTAATTGTCAATCTGTGCACGCTGGAGTTTGCTGGAGAAATCCACATACACAGACTTCCACTCGGTGAAAATCTCGAATGCTGTCCAGCCGCCTTCGCGGTGTCCGTTACCCGTGCCTTTTACGCCACCGAATGGCATATGTGCTTCTGCGCCGATGGTCGGCGCGTTAATGTAGGTGATGCCCGCTTCGATGTCACGGATAGCACGGAAGGCGCGATTCACGTCTGTGGTAAACATACTTGATGACAAACCGTAAGCGCAATCATTGATAAGCTCAATAGCGTGATCAAAGGATTCGGCTTTTGTTACAGACAGCACCGGACCAAAAATTTCCTCGCGGAAAATACGCATATTCGGCGTTACATCAAGGAAAATCGTTGGCTTCACGAAGCAGCCCATGCCGAGTTTCGGACCGTCATCGCGTCCGCCGCCTAGTGCGAGTTTTGCACCTTCTTCACGACCAATTTCGATATATTTTTCGATTTTCGCAAGCTGACGCTCGTTAATGACGGGACCAACTTCCGTATCAGCATCCAAGCCCGGTCCCAAGCGAAGTTTGGAAGCGCGAGTGATGAGTTTGTTGGTAAATTCGTCGTAAATGTCCTTGTGCAAAATCAGGCGTGATGTCGCTGTGCAACGCTGCCCCGTTGTACCGAATGCACCCCAAAGAACGCCTTCCAGTGCAAGGTCTTGGTCGCCGTCTTCCATGACTGCAAGCGCATTTTTGCCGCCCATTTCGAGTGAGCATTTTTTGTTCATTTCGCCGCATTTTGCCGCAATTTTTTTGCCTGTTTCTGTTGAGCCTGTGAAGCCGATAAGCCGCACGTCGTTGTGCTCCACCAGTGCCGCTCCTGCTGCTCCTGCACCATGCACGACGTTAAACACACCTGCCGGAACGCCCGCTTCTTCAAGAATTTCTGCGAAAATATTTGCTGAGTGCGGGGAATCGTCGGAAGGCTTGAAAACGACGGTATTGCCGCAGACAAGCGCCGGAATAATTTTCCACGACGGCACGGCAATCGGGAAATTCCACGCCGTGATAATGCCGCACACGCCAATCGGCATACGGAACGACATATTCATCTTGTTTTCCATCTCGCTGGGAGCGTTGAAGCCGAACAGACGACGCCCCTCGGTAGCAGCATAGTAGCAGGTATCTATGGCTTCCTGCACATCTCCAGCGGTCTCGAACGTTGGCTTGCCCATCTCTCGTGTCATAATGCGGGAAAGCTCGTCTTTGCGGCGTGTGAAAATATCGCCGGCTTTGCGCAAAATATCACCGCGTTTCGGAGCGGGCATTTTCATCCATGCGCGTTCGGCGGCTTTGCAGGCTTTCACGGCAGCATCAATGTCTGCTGATTCCGATAGGGGGAACTCGCCAATAACGTCGCGTTGGTCGGCAGGATTGAGATTTTGGTACGTTTTACCAGAGGCAGCCGATACCCATTTTCCGTTGATGTAATTTTTGAACTGTTCCATAGAACCTTGTTGCAACCTTTCTGAACAAACAAAATGAAGAATGAAGCGTTGTTTTTCGGACGCAAATATACGAACAATTCTGCGAACAACGAGTGTTTTTGCGAATACGGGTAGCTTACAAATCCTTCAAAAGCATCGTTACTGCCTCTGTCGCAAAGCGCACTGTCGGGAGTAGTGTAGGCAGGGCATTCAGACGGGCAAGCGGCTCAACATCACGCTTCAGGCACTCACGGAGGAATCTGGCGGCTAGTTCAGGAACCTCCATATTGTCTTCCTGCTCTTTGTGCTGCAAGCCAAGTGTTAATGCTGCTTTGCGCTGCTGCACATTCTTGCGAAACTCAAAGTCGAGCATAAAAAACGTCCTCAATACCAAGCGTTCATCAAAACCTTCTCGCACAAGAGCAAACTGCGAGCCGCCATCCAGCAACTCATCGGCGCGGCTCAAGAGGTCTTCCGCCAGCACCTCCTCCAAAATAGCGCGGGCTGCGGCTTGTGCATCATTTGTGAATGCAAATGCCTGTATCTGTGCGCTCACGTCCTGCCGCCATGCAGGATTGCCAATAGCTGTTAAAGCCGCACGGCATGAATCCTCACTCCAGTCCGGCACAACAGCGCACAACCCCTGCTCTTGAAGCGACAAGGCACGTGATTGTTGGTCATCGAAAAGGCGATCTTGTGCAATAAAAACCGTTGGAACACCGCATAAAAGCAGCTCATAGACGGAATTATAGCCGCCCGCAGAAATCGCAGCGTCAAAAGCAGGCATGAATTCGATTGCATTAAAGCGCTGCAACCATCGCACGTTGGGAGCGTGAAACTCACGACCACGATACAACGCCCCTGCGCCACATACAAAGCAAATATGCGGCTCTGAAGCGGCAACCTTCGCAATCGCCTCAAACGCACGTTCTGCTTCATCGTCGCCTCCGCCGCCTGCGCTCACATACGCACAGAACGCCTCCGAAGGCAATCCTAAATGCTGACGTGCTTCCTCGCGGGAAAGCAGCTCCGCCCGCTCACGGAGCATGATTGTGCCGACACTGCAAGTACGACCCTCCACTTCTTCGGGCAAATAATTTGTGCGTGAAAACGGCTCTTCGGTCGTGATGATGCGGTCGTACATTCGGAGCGCTGCCCGAAAATCCGGCTTTTGCGCCTGTTCCGCCCGCACAGCACGGCTTATGAGCACTTTCTTCATTCCGAAATCTGCAATACTGCCAAGCTCATGAAATGAACCATTGGGAAATGTATCAACGACGAGAATGTCAGGCGCAAAAACACCCACCGAATTCCACACCCACTGTTTTGCAAGCCGCCTGTGTTGCTCGCGGGAAAGCCTTGCCACACGTGCGCCCGAAAAAGCGTGGCTGCCTGCGATAATTGTTTTGGAAGGAATTTTGAACGCCGGAAAACCGTTGTGATAGCAAAGCGCATCGGCTTCGCTAGAGGTTAGAAAAAGAAGTTCGGCATCAATGCCCAGAACGTCCGTGTAGCGCCGCACCCAACGATTTACCGCCACCAAACGGGACAAATGCCCCAGCCCTATGCCATTGACGGCATAGTTCATAATGCGAAGCGAGGCGGGTGATTTCATAGCGGCTGTTATCAAACTCATTACGAATTATCAGAATCATCAGCATTTGCGCCGTCGGTGGGCGCATAATCTGCCGGATTATACTCATAATCGGGATGCGATTCGTAATACTCTTGCACCTCCGGGATAAAATTCCCATCCAAACGCCCGTCGCTCATCACGTCCCACCATAAAAACTCCTCAAAAGGCGAGATTCGATTGTAGTCGTCGAAACCGTAAATCACAGTGCCTGTGCGGTTGTAGCGGTGTATGGAGCGGTCATAGCGTGTGGTGTCGCGTTTGAATTTTTTTGCAAATTGGTCATTTGTCCAGCGCTTATTGCGGAAACGGTGCGGGTCGGCGGTGTAACGGCGCGTTTCGTCGGCAAGGGTGCCGGATTTCTGGACAAGAGCATTCGTATCATCCGTTACTTTGCCCCGGAGCGCCCGCAGATACTCAATTTGGTGCTCTGTGCCATCGAACTGCTTGAATGCTGATTCCAACGGTGCTTGTGCATCGGGCGAAGTAGCTGCAACCGACGCAAAAAGCCGTGCAACCGTTTGTTTGTCGTTGAGTGTGCAGTATTCCGCGATGGCTTCTTGAACTCGTTGTTTATAGATATTTTCTAACCCCGCAAGACGCTCCGATGCTTGGGTATGCTCACGCGCAAGTTTTTGCAGCGCCGAATATTCCTCGCGTAAGCGTTGAAGCGATGGCGCGAGTGTGCTGATACGGTCTTGAGCAGTGTTGTATTCCGAGAGTACATCCAGAAAATCGTTTACGCCCATTTGCTTCATTATCGCGGCGGCATCTGCGTTGTCGGAATAATACTCCGGCGTAAGAAAGCGCATTATTCCTTGATGCACATAATCTTTACGACCATACTTGTTCGCTCGCAGGCGCTCAAAGCCTTGCATAGAACCAATTTTTTTGAGTGTGGCTTCTGCCTGCGTGTAAAGCGGCTCCAATTCTGCAATTTGCGTGGTCAGTACGCCCGATTTTGGATTGGTAAGTGCATCCAATTTCTGAAATCCTTGATTCTGCTCAATGCTTGCAAGCTGCTCTTGCAGACTTTTTTGTTCCCGAAGATACTCAGCATACAAGCCCCCAAGCATTGGCTTTTGCAAGCGTGTGGCAAGCGTAGCGCAGTGCTCTTGCGTGAAGGAAGGTAGCAGAATGTCCGTCATTGCCCGAAGCGCCGCATCTTTTTTCTTTGTAAGCGTCGCAATTTGCTCGGCTTGGTCGCTCAAGACCGCATCAAAACGCGCGGCTTGTTCTTTGTAGAATTTCTGTTGTGCTTCGGCTTCACGGATAAAATCTTGGGTGGAGTAAGTATTCATAGTTGGTCGTATGCCGATGAATAGTGCAGAACAAAGGATAGTGCAGAACAAAGGAAAGAATTGCTTTGAAAATATACAAACAAATTTCCTAATTCCCGCAGAACAGTGATTTTTGCCCGCCATTTGCGGCGGTATATTCTCGCTATCCTTGCGCCATTTCGATATTTGTGTTTTGTGGAAGCTATAAACATCGTAAATTTGTAGCCTTTGCAAAACACGATTGTTTGGCTTACTTTTTTAAGGAATCCCTACGTTGAACGCTCCCTCCAAAACCTTTCTCATCACCGGCGGTGCGGGCTTTATCGGCTCGCATTTGTCGAAGTATATCTTGCAGCGCGGGCACACTGTCTTTGCGCTGGACAATCTTTCCACCGGCACAATAGATAATATCAACGACATTCGCTCCAATCCTGATTTTGCCGACCGCTTTCACTTTGTCCGCGACGACATTATGAACGAAATGGTGCTTGACCGCATCACTTCGCAGGTGGATATCGTCGTGCATTTGGCGGCGGCAGTGGGCGTGCAGCTTATCGTCGAAAAGCCGGTGCATACGATTGAAACGAATATCATGGGTAGCGAAGTTGTCTTGAAAACTGCTTTACGCTATGGTTGCCGTGTGATGCTCGCCAGCACATCGGAGGTCTATGGCAAGGGTGTCAAAATTCCGTTCAACGAAAATGACGACGTTCTTCTGGGTAATACCGGGAAATCGCGCTGGGCGTATGCTGCCAGCAAGATGATTGACGAATTTTTGGGCTTGGCGTATCATCAGGAGTATGGCTTGGAAGTCGTACCGTTCCGTCTTTTCAATACCGTCGGAGCGCGTCAGACGGGTCGCTACGGCATGGTAATTCCACGCTTCGTGCAGCAGGCGCTTCGCGGCGAACCTATTCGTGTTTTTGGTGATGGCACACAAAGCCGCTGCTTTTGCGACGTGCGCGATGTTGTGGAAGCAATTTACGGCTTGTCGCTTCATGCAGAAGCACCCGGTAGGCTCTTCAACGTCGGCAGCCGCGAAGAAATCAGCATGATGGACTTGGCAAAGAAGGTCAAGGAACTGAGTGGTAGCACCTCCGACATCGTGCTTATTCCCTACGCAGAAGCATACCCGCCGGGATTCGAGGATATGCAGCGTCGTATGCCCGACAACTCTCGTGTTCAGGAACTAACGGGCTGGAAACCAACACACACCCTTGAGCAGATTTTGAAGAGCGTTATTGATTTTGAGCGCTCGCGGATGTAACCTTTCCCCAACTGGCACAATACCATGACTACTAATTTCAAGCTCACAACGCCCGTGGCGATGGTCATTTTCAATCGCCCAGATACTACCGAAAAAGTATTTGCCGAAGTCCGCAAGGCGCAACCGCCGAAGCTGCTTATCATCGCCGATGGCGCACGTACGGGACGCGAGGGCGAGCAAGAACGCTGCGAACAAGCACGGAGCATCGTGCTAAACAACGTGGACTGGGACTGCGAAGTCCTGACGAACATTTCGCCATTAAATCTGGGCTGTCGAGGGCGTGTTTCCAGTGGTTTGGATTGGGTGTTTCAGACGGTGGAGGAAGCCATTATTTTGGAGGATGATTGTTTGCCGCACCCCACATTTTTTCAGTATTGCCAAGAAATGTTGGAGCGGTATCGCCATGACGAGCGCATTGGTCTTATTTCGGCGGCAAATTTTCGTATTAAACGCGAAACGCAGTACAGCTATTATTTTTCACGCATTCACCCTATCACCGGCTGGGCTTCGTGGCGGCGGGTGTGGAAGAATTACGACATCAACATGGCACGCTTTCCCGAAGTGCGCGATAATGGCTTACTGGCGGAGATGCTGGGTGATAGTTTCTCCGTGAAATACTGGACAAAAGTGTTCCAATCGGCATACGAGGGCAAGGAATCCACGTGGGACTATCAACTCACGTTTGCGGTCTGGCTGCAAGGGCAGTTAGGCATTATCCCAAATGCAAACCTCATCACCAACATAGGTTTTGGTGCGGGCGCTACACACATCACCGATGCCGACCACCCCACGGCAAACGTCCCACTCGAAGAAATGCAGTTTCCTCTGCAGCACCCGCCCTACGTTATCAGGGAAATGTCCTTTGAGAAATATGTGCAAGATTACCTGCTCAAATGGACGCTTGGCTATCGTATTCGCCGCAAAGCAAAGAAGTTATTGGATGGCGGGAAAAAGCATTAAACAAATAAATGAACGTGGTGTATTTACTCTTCGCGCTTGTGCTTCCAGCGCCGATGCTGCCATGCCCAAAGGTCAGGGCGCTTACGAATAGCATCTTCCAGCGCTGCGACGTGGCGGCGCGTCAATTCGGTAATTCCATCTTTATCAGGGGATAAGTCTTCATGCGGAATACGGCGAAACTCTACCGCGTATCGTCCGTCATCCCCGCGCACAGCAAAAGCGGTGAACATTGGCGCGTTGAGCTTGAGTGTGAGCGTGGCAGGCGCTTCGTAGGTAGCGGCAAGGGTTCCAAAGAACGGAACAAACACGTCTCTATCGGCAGTGGCAGCTTGGTCGGCAAGAAGTGCAATGGCTTCGGCATTGCGCAGACGCTCCACGATAGCACGAGCGGCTCTATCCATCGGTATCATGCGGTTTCCGGTACGCGACCGATACCAATGCAAATACTGCTCGGCGTACTTATTCGACTGCGGCGCAACGATGACCGATGTAGGAATGTTTGTGTACAGCGGAAAAGCAAATGCCAGCAACTCCCAATTTCCAAAGTGCCCCGACACCAGTATTACTCCCCGCCCTTTCTGAACTTCTTCTTCGATTTGCTCCGTACCGCGCATATCAATCATGGCGCGGGCTTCGCTGGGCGTGATGTGAGGGAAGGTAAGAAGTTCGACAAGCGTTGTGCCGAGATTGCGATACGACGCGCGGGCTGTTGCCTCTAGCCATTTGGGGGGATTATCGGGAAATGCACGACGCAAATTTTCCAGCGTGATACGCCGCCGCGATGCACTCAGTAAGCGCAAAACCCCACCTGCAAACGTACCAAGACGTGCGCGATGTTCAGGCGTAAGGCGATATGCCATAATGCCTACGGAACGTAAAAGCGAGGTCATCAAACGGTTGCGGAGTGATTTCACAAGAAATGCAAAAGGGTGAATATCGGCAAACTATCCCAAAAATTTATTCCGTTCTTTTTTCAATTCACGGACGATATATTGCAGACGCTTATTGCTGATACGCTTCTCAGCAAGGGGGATGTAGCGCTCGGTAGTGTTATTGACGTAGCTTATCGGGCTGCGCTTGAGATTAAATTCCAAACATCGAAAGTTATCAAGGCGAGCTGTGAGGCGGATAAGAAGGCAATCTTCGCTGGCATTGCGTAGTTTTTCCACGTGCGCCAAATCTACTTCGTCAGGCTTTTGGCGTTGTTCTTGAAGGTCTTTTGTCAAGGTTTCGATGATGTAGGCGACATATTGACCAAAATTATATTCCAGCACTTCTTTTGTTACCGTTGCGGAATCTTCCAAAACGTCGTGTAGCAGCGAGGCGGAGAGAACGTCCACGTCGAAACATTCCAATTCGTCAATCAAAATCTTGCATACCCGCGTGGAATGGTAGAAAAAAGGCGTTCCGTCATTCCGCACAATCGGCTCATGGACACTCTCGGCAAGCTCGTAGGCGCTAATGACCTTATGTAAGTCCAGCACATCAACATAATCCCTCAGACGTGCTTCCAACTCAGCTTTGGACAAAAAGGTGCGGTTATACGGCGTAGCGTTGGGTTCAAGATTGAAGTAGCGTTGCGTCATAGAGCATTACAAAAACAGGTTACGAATTTACAAAAGGGCAAGCCCATCCACTCGCCGCAAAGATACATTCTTTCCCATCGTTACACAAGCATTTCCAACAGGTCATCCTTCCACAAGGAAAGCAGATGGCGCGGATTGAGCGGATAACAAAGGATTTATTTCTGATGAAAGAGCGGATAGGTGAAGCCCCCTCTTTATCTTTGTTTTCATGAATCTGCGAGTATCTGCCAAACCCGCGCCGTCCGCGTTCAACCTAGGCTGGAACCTGACCAGCCGACGTTGCCAGATTATCGGCGCAGCTTTATATATCTTTTGCTAATGGCAAAGTAAAGGTAAAGGTTGTACCAACGCCTTCGGTGCTGCTCACCCAAATCGTACCGCCGTTTTTCTCAACAAGTTCTTTGCAGAGTATTAGCCCCAGACCGCTTCCGGTCTCATCTTCTGTGCCTCTGGTGGTATGTACTACGTCTATGCGGAAGAGTTTGCGTGCATCGTCTTCGTTCATACCCACGCCGGTATCGGTTACTCGCACTTCCACAAATTTCGGTTTCTTGGCACTCTGCGCAGCCGACAACGTAACCGTACCGCCCGAAGGCGTGAATTTAAGAGCATTCGAGAGAAGATTTTGCACTACAGAACGAATCATGTTTTCATCCACATAGACCGCCAGAGTATCGGAAATATCGTCCTTGAGGGTGACACCTTTCGCGTGTGCGTTTTCGCGGAGCAGCGCTTCGACCGGCATGGTGATTTCTTTCAGCGCAAGAACGGTCGGCTCGTACTTCATTCGCCCAGTGTGCGCCTGTGCCCATTTGAGCAGGTTTTCCATGAAATCGAAGACGTTCACTGCCTGTGAGTTCAGCGCTTCGGCAAGTTCCTTGATGTCGCTGCGCTCAAGGTCATTTGCGCCCTCGGCAAGCAGCTTAGAAATGCCCAAAAGGGAAGAAAACGGGCTGCGAAGGTCGTGCGAAACAATAGAGAAAAACTTGTCTTTGCTTCGGTTGAGGTCTTCCAGCTCGCGCTGTTTCTGCATCATCTCGCCGTTGAGTTGAAGCAGCATATCGGACTGACGTTCCAATGCTGCTTTCTGCTCAAAGACGAGTGTATTGTAATGCTGCATATTCGCAAGGGCGGTCTTGCGGTCGCTAATGTCTTCCAGCATCCGAATCACGAACACGGGCTTCCCTGCGGTATCACGCACGAGCGAGGCAGTAACGTTTGTCCACATCGGAGAGCCGTCTTTGTGCATATACTGAAGTTCCAGCGTGTAGGAATCTATCGAACCGGAGAGTAATTCGTAGAAAAGTTCAGCACTGCGGTCGCGGTCTTCAGGGCGCACAAATTCGAGGAAGTTCCGATTACGCAGTTCTTCTTCGCTGTACCCCAAAAAGCGCTCAACTTGGTCGTTACAAGAGAGAATATTTCCTTGCGGATTCAAAATAGAAATAGAAACCGGGGCACGGTCGAAAATCGTACGAAACCGAGCCTCGCTCTCTCGAAGCGCTTGCTCGGCAAATTTTCGTTCAAAGGCGTGGACAAGCGTCTCTGCCACAAGGCGCAGCATCCGTACTTCTTCTTTTGTCCAGACTCGCTCCTCTTTGACGGCGCTTACACCAATCAAACCAATAATGCGCCCCTCAATATGGAGCGGTACGACCAAGAGCGACTTCGTTCCGGCTGCCGCAAGTGCCGTGCGCAGTGGGGCGGCATCATCGGGCATACTATCAATGCGGGCAATTTGAAGGGAACGTAACTCTTCCAATCGTTCAAAAGCCCATCGGACACTGGAGGGAGCAACTTCTCGAATTGTTATCGGTGCAATGCCGGGCGCTGACCAATCGTAAGCGTCGCGCATAATGTCCGACTGCACAGTTTTATTGAAAGCCGCTTCTATGGTGGGCTGCGGGCTGAGAAAAATATAGGAACGGTCGGCATTAGTGAACTCGCCGATTTGCTTCAGGGTTTCTTGCACCGTTGCATCAATATCGGCAACGGCAGTTTTGGCAAACATTCGTGAAATTGAGGCAGTCGCTTTTTCCAGCGTGGTTTGATAATCCAGCATTTCCTGAGCGACCTTCAAGGACTGAATATCATGCAAGTACCCCAGCACGATTTTTACTTTTCCGTCTTCGTTGCGCTGCATCACGTATCGGCGGTCTTGCACCCAGCGATAGGTTCCGTCAGCACAGCGCAGGCGGCACTGCACATCAAAAAACGGCTCCCGTGATTCGGCATCCGGCAGACTATTATTCATCAGTTCCAATTGCTTACGGTGCAAAGCCAGCACTGCATCACGCTCGACAGGGTGCAAGTGCGTTTGGAGCATTTCGACGTTGCCGCTTACAATCTGCCCGGGTGTATAACCAAAGCGCTCAATCGCTCGGTTGGCATAGAGATAGCGCCGTTCTTCAGGATTATAGAGATAAATCACATCAGGCAAAAGCGTATCAATTACCTGCACGAGCCATTGATTAAATGCAAATTGCTCCGCCATCGGCTCATCGGCAGAAATTGTTGATACATCCATTGCAGGAAAAAGCGTAGCGCCCACAGCGCCGCGCAAGATTGCCGCAAGGCGCTCAAATGCTGCATCGTCTTTACAAAATTGACGGAACTGTTCAATATATCCTGCTGTCATGCTGTCTATTCGTAGGTTGTTGGTCTGCATGGGGAGAACAGTGTCTCGCAAGGTATTGTCAATAAGCCGAATCATGCCGCGTACCAAGAAGTAATACACCAAAAATATTTTACACAAAATTCACATTCCGTGAAAAATAAGAGACGGGCAGGATGCTCTTTTCGTGTTTTTGTGATGCTCTCTTTTGTTATTTGTGCTGCTGCGCCCAAAAACTTGTCTCCGCAAAGCGCGGCTGTCGGCGATTGCCAAGAGCGCTTCGGGTAAAGGCAGCGGCGGCGGCGATAAGATTTTGCATATCCTCGGGAACCTGCTTGCGCCAATTCTCCTGCACAAAAAAGGTCGAGTATTTCCCTGTGCGGAATGGCGCTGAGTCAATCGCAAACTTGCAAAAGGGAATCGTTGTATTGAAGCCGCTCAAGTGGTAATTGTCCAAAGCCCATAGTGCCCGCTCAATAGCTTCTTCGCGGGTTTGTCCCCAGACAATAAGTTTTGCTGCCATCGAATCGTAGTGAATCCCGCTTTCGTAGCCGACATAAATTGCCGAATCATTGCGGATGTGTTCGCCCTCAGGCAACGACAAATACGAAATCACACCGGAATCGGGGAAAAAGTCGTTGTACACATCCTCAACGCAAATGCGGCACTCAATGGCATGACCTTTGGGAACAATATCCGCCTGCGTGAGCGTCAGTTTCTCGCCGGAGGCAATACGAAGTTGCTGCTCCACCAAGTCCAGCCCCGTCACCATTTCCGTTACGGCGTGTTCCACTTGCAAACGGGTGTTGACTTCCATAAAGTAAAATTTGCCCGAGGCATCAAGTAAAAACTCTAGCGTTCCGGCATTCGTATATTTGGCAGCCTGCACAAGACGGGAAGCGGCTTCGCCCATTGCTTGACGGAGTGCGGGTGTAATGGCTGTGGACGGAGATTCTTCCACCACTTTCTGATGGCGGCGCTGAATAGAACACTCGCGTTCGGGGAAGTACAACACCGTTCCATGGTCATCGGCAAGAATTTGAATTTCGATGTGGCGCGGCTGAACGATATATTTTTCAATAAAAACGCGGTCATCACCAAATGCAGTGAGTGCCTCGCCTTGAGCACCAGCCAATGCGCTTTCGAGATCTTCCATCTGCTCCACCACACGCATTCCTTTGCCACCACCACCTGCGGCAGCCTTCAGAATCACCGGAAAGCCGATATTCTCCGCAAACTCACGCACTTCCGCAAATGAAGCAACAGCATGAGTCGAACCAGCCGCAAAGGGCACGTGCGATTTTTCAGCAAGAGCACGAGCGGCTGTCTTATCACCCAAAAGGTCAATCGCTTCCGGCGACGGTCCGATAAACACCATACCTGCTTCAGCCACACGTTTTGCGAAATCGTGATTTTCCGAAAGAAATCCATAGCCGGGATGAATCGCTTCGGCACCTGTTTTCTTTGCCGCATCCAGCACTTTGTCCATCACCAAATAACTCTCGCGTGGCGTAAAACCGCCGATACCAATGGCTTCGTCTGCTTCTTTGACGTGCAACGACTGGCGGTCGGCATCGGAGTAGATAGCGACAGTGGCAATGCCCATTTTGCGGCACGTCTTGATGATACGCAATGCAATTTCGCCACGATTGGCAATAAGGATTTTTTTGAACATAGTGCTTCTTGAATTCGATTTTTGTGTAAGATTTGTGGAAGAACTGTTCCAATGGCACAAAAACGGGTTTGTGAATCGGACGGTGAACAAACTTCAACTTACGCAATGATGCAGTTTTGAGCAATTTTTTTTGCGGCACAAATCCTTACTGTAAAAACGCAAAACCCCGCACAAAGACTTACCTTGCGCGGGGGTATTATTGGTTCTTTCAGCGTTCAGGATTTTTCGAGCAGAAACAGATACTCGCTGTATGCGCCGTCACTGGTAATCCACTCGTTTGTCCAGCGCATTGCGCCCATGACGTTCTTTTTGTAATCAATTTCTATCGCTTGCAGAATTGTGCCTGAAGCGTTCAAGATAGAGTGCAACTCCTCTTTCGTTGCTCTGCCGCCGGAGCTGTACGACAGCACAATGTACCGCGCTGCTGTCTCTTCAATAAGCCGCTTAATGGCTTGCATGGCGATAAAACTTCCCTCATTGTCTTTGCGAAACTCTTCAAAGACCGATGCCGCAACGCCGTCGCGCGTGTCCTCACGCCTATTGGCTCTCCCAAAAAGCGCAGGCTTGTCGTTTTTGATAACGGTTGTCCAAATATGATAATACGACGAGTACCGAACACGGCTTGGAGGCATTTTATCGTTGTTCGAGCCGTAGGGTGGGTCGAAGTAAGCGACATCAAATTCATATCGTCCGATGGTGTCGAAAATATCACCCTTTACCACTTGATGCTCCGCCGTATTGAGATGCACTTCCGGTATGCGCAAGGTCATCGTCTTGTACGACCGCGCCGACCAATCGGACAGATACGCAGCATAGTGTCCAAGCGTATTGTCCACCGAATCCAGTGCGAAGATAAGACTTGTGAGCGCTACGGCTTTTTCTACTTCATCCAGCCCCATGCGGTCAATTTCATCCCTGATGGCATCCAGCTTTCGAGTGTTATGAAGCTGAAACGGTCTTTTTTCGCCCGCCTTGTCCGACCGAGCCTCCGCACGACCGCCATAATGCTCACTGAACCAGCCGTGATAACCTTCCAAAGAATTGAGATGCTGGATAATATCTGCATAATACTCACGAGGGCGGGTGTTCAGCAGAAAGCAGGTTGCAATTGTCTTTGACCACTCAGCACTATCGCTGGCAGTCACCTGAAAGCCACACTGCGCCAGCGCCTGACTGACCCGCGTAGAACCGCTAAAGCCATCCAGCACCGTGCGTACACCAAGCGGCGCAAGCATATTCAAAATATAGGGGAGAATTTTGAGCTTTGAACCGGCGTATTTGATGCTTTGCGTTTTGGGGGCGGTAAGCGTTATTTCATCGGAAAAATTTCTGATGCTAGGCATTGAGTATCTTTCTTCAATTCAGTTTTCTTGCGCTTGTGCAGAAATCATCAAATGATCGTCCACATTGGTTGCTACAGGCAATTCAACGATAAACGTTGTGCCATCGCCGTACAAACTCTCAGCCCAGACACGACCGCCGTGCAAATCCACTATTTTCTTGACGCTGGACAAGCCCACGCCGCTTGACGATTCGCCGCCTGTTGGTCGGGCAGACAGACGCTGAAAGAACCCAAATAATTTTTGTTTATCCTCTTCGGTCAAGCCCGGTCCTTCGTCGCGGACCTCCAGACGAATCATATCACCTGTTTTTTGCAAAAGCACGGACATTTGCGTATCGAAGGGCGAGTATTTGACCGCATTGCTCAGAAGATTGTCTATCACCTGCACGATACGCCGCCAGTCGCCCATGATGAAGCATGAAGGTTCGCACGACGCTTCAATATGCTGGCGTTTGCGCTCTGCGCTGGGGCGGTATTGCTCAATCATTTCTTGGCATAATTCCGTCATATTCATCGCTTGAAGATTCAGTTCCAGTTTGCCCAGTTGTAGCGCGGTGTTATCCAAAAGGTCGCTGATAAGCCGATACATATTTTCTGATGATGTGACAATCATATTCACCAGTTCAGACGCATTTGGCTTGCCAAGACCACCACTGAGCAAGAGCCGTGCAAGTCCCAAAATTGACGTAAGCGGATTGCGCAAATCGTGCGCCACAATACTCAAGAGTTTAATTTTAATTTCGTTTTCCTGTTCCAGTTGGGCGTTTGTTTGCAGCACATCCATCATCACGGCGTGCATACTTTTCGTTGATTGCAAGAGCGTCGCCAGTTGTAGCCTACTTTCGGAATCTTTGTCGGCATCATTGAACGATTGTGAAGCATTATCCAACGCAGAGAGGAAGTTTGCCAAATCGTTTGTGGCAAGGTGTAAGAATTTCATTTTGACAGCATTTGCCTCTTCTAAGTCTTGGTTGGTGCGCTGGAGTTGAACGATAGTTTCTTGCAGTTGGGTATTGGCAAGCTGTATGCTTTGCGCCTGCTCGACAAGAACTTCTTGCTGCCGAAGAATTTCGGTATTTGCTTCGGATAAAGAAGCATTTTTTTCGGTAAGCGCCTGTTCTGAACGCCGCTTGAGGCTATAACGATTGAGAAGGAGAATCACCAGAAGCGTCAAAAAAACTACGCCCGTCATCAACCCATAGCGCCAGAAGAGGTCGAGTTTACGGGACTGTTCGAGCAACTGAATCTGCTGCTCTTTTTTTTGGGTCTCATACTCGGCGTAGAGTTTGGCGAGTTTGTCGTTATTTTCTTGTGAGAAGATAGAATCACGCACATCGGCAAATTGCTTGTAATACGTGAGCGCCTGTTTGTCTTGCCCCGATGATTCAAGAATCTGTGATAAACTCCGTAGCGCCCCTTCCTGTACCATCAGAAATTTTTCTTTTTCTCCTATTGCCAGCGATGCTTTAGCGGCTTCCAATGCCTCACTTTTTTTTCCAATAGCGTTATAGAGATCGGCAATATTACCCAGCACCATTGCTTCCCCTTCTTTGTCGCCGATATTTCGGGCGAGCTCCCGCCCGCGTTGGTAATACCTCAATGATTCTTCATAGCGCTTCAACTGTCCATAGACTATTGCTATCCCGATGATGGACGACCACATACGCCGCGTATCTGCAAGTTCTTCTTTTAATTTTAACCCCCTCAAATGATATTCCAGCGCCTGCTCATACTGACCTTTATCGGCATTAAGCGCACCTAAGTTGGTCAGCAAAAGAGATTGCATCCCTTTGTCTTGTATTTCTTCAGCCAATTTCAGTGCATCCGCGTAATAGCGAATCGCAATATCCGGTTGATGCCGATTGTCATAAACAAGTCCAATATTATTCAGCGCTTTACCAATGCCCTTTTTATCACCTGTTTCCCGAAAGATTTTAAGAGCTTTCGTGTGCAAATCCAGTGCTGGAGCAAGTTTTCCTTGCTTCCACAAAGCAATGCCCATGTTCGTGTAGGACAGAGCCAGACCATTTGGAAAAGAAACTTTGGAAGCAATTCCTTCTGCACGCTGCGCATATAAAAAGGATTGTTCCACATTGGAAAGACGTACTTCGGCAGATAGTCGGTTAAGCAGATTGACCATCCCGGTATCGCTTTTGCCTGCTGCTTCGCTTGAGCGCAGAACGGCTATCAGCGAGTCCATGACAGATGTTTGTGCTGCTAGCGGCAAGATATACACGACCGAGCATATCGCCAAGAACAAAGATTTTCTCATAGAACAAAAGAAAAAATTCCCCCAAGATAAAATGTACTGTTTACCCATGGATGTAGTGAATGTGTGTGATGTGCCTAACAAAGTGTGGTGATGACACCAATTTAGTAAAAACGTTACACATTTCACAGGACAGTTCATCGGAAAAAAGGGACAGTTCATCGGGAGAGTTTTGCCGCAAGTGCTGAAATACCGTAATTTGCATTCGGTTAAGACACGCATTATTACGCTAATGACCTTATCGAAAATAAAGAGGGAATGGTTATCAGTATGAACCAACCAGACACCACATTACGCACCGTTGTTATTGACGATGATGAGCTCATTCGCAAAACGCTTGTTTTGCTTCTTCAAGAATACTGCCCCGACATCGAAGTCGTGGGAGAAGCATCATCATTTCACGATGCTGTTCGTAATATCTACGACCACAAGCCTGATATTGTGTTCATGGACGTACAGCTTACCGATACAACAGGCTTTGAGGTGCTTGACGCTTTCGATGCCAACGACTTTGCGGTGATTATGATGAGTTCGTATAGTCAATTTGCACTTGAGGCATTCGATTACGACTCAAAGGGGTATCTTCTCAAGCCATTTGATGTCGAAAAACTTTGCACAGCCGTAGAGCGAGCACGCGCAAAATTGCGCCTTTTGGAAGAAGTCCGCGACTACAAAAGCCGCCTGGAACTTCACCAAAAAACGGCTCCAACATCAGTTGTTATCAAATCTACCAGAGGTAATATCAACACCTATTTCACGGAAATTATTGCTTGCTCAGGGCACTACGGCTACACCCGAATATCACGGCACGAGCGCCCGGCACTTCTTTCGATAGATATACTGGCAGAGTGGGAACAATGGCTGCCAAACAATATTTTCTTGCGTATTCATCGCTCGCACATCATCAATATCCATCACGTCGCTCAGTGGGAACACGACGGAAAAGAGGGAATTGTACGAATGTCGAACAGCGAGATACTGCCCGTCTCGCGGGCGCAAAAAGCGGACTTTATACGCCGCGTGGAGGAATACCACCCCAAACTTAGTCAGTAATTTTTCTTTTTTATTCTTGATGTCTGCTGGAGGGCTAGATCATGAAACAAACGATACACCATGCAATTACTTTCGACACACCGCCAGAAAAGAGTATTGGGAAAAACTCTTTTCTCCGCCAATACCACCTGTTAAGCACTTGGGTACATTCCCAAGCAGTTTCAAAACTTGCCATTGACAATAATGCCTTTATCGCGCTTTGCAAACAACTTGTGGGTGCACTAGTAATAGTGATTGCTCTCAGCTCTGCGGCAGCATTCTTTTCTCCGCTCCATTACCTTATTGACAGTATTCTCTTTTTTGTGGCGGCGACGCTCTTTATCAATCGCACACAAGTTCGGCACCAACTCGCAACAGAGAAAAAAAATGCAGCGATGACGCAAGAAGCATTCCAGCAAGCCTTGAATGAACAAAAAGAAGCCAAAGACAACGACAAAGAACTACTATCGGCAACACAGGAGTTGTGCCGCTCGCTGGAACACGACATTGCCATTATTATCTCGAACATGGACAGCAGTGCTGCCGGAGAGCAGGCAATTCCGATAGAAGAAGGAGTAATGACAGAGCAGGTACAATCCGTCTCGAACGCCTTTGCTCGTATCATGCACAAAATGGACAATTTCGTGCAATCCATTCTAGACACGGGCGGCTCAACCCTCCGTTCCGCAATTGCTCTGGCACAGCGTGCAGAAGAGCTTTCCGAAGAAATGCTTCAAAACACAACGAAGCAAACGCAATCTATTACCTCGGCAATACAGCAGGTAAAATCGGTCATGGAAACGAACACCGAATGTGTGGAAGCCGCCGTAGAAGAAGCCTTACGGGCAAAGCTAGAAGCCAGCGAAGGCGGCGCATCGGTGCATGAAATGATGACCGGGATTGAAAGCATTACGGATGCTGTGGGTCGTGCATCTGATGCCATCACTGCTCTAACCGCCAGCAGTATGGCAATAGGAGACATGGCGATTGTGATTACCGAAGTAGCAGACAGAACCAATCTTCTTGCGCTGAATGCCGCTATTGAAGCCGCCAGAGCCGGTGTGCATGGTCGAGGGTTTGCGGTAGTCGCAGATGAGGTACGCCAGCTTGCAGAGCGCACCCAATCTGCCACCAAAGAAATTACGAAAACAATTAAAAAGATACAAAGTCAGATTGTACTAGCGACGAAAGAAACGGCAACCGTACATACCGAAATCACCAAACGCAGAAACGATGCGGCACGGTCAGAACAATCATTGCTAAATATTATTGAGCGAATCAATTACATGGCAGATGTTATTGGGCGTATATCGCTGAATAATGAAGACCAAACCCGCGCGATGAAAGCCATGACTGAAAGTGTCAACAGCATTATTGCGATTACCGAATACACTTCTATCACCATGGGCGAGACCGCATGGGGAATACAAGGCATTGAATCAATGATTAAAAATATCGTCAAGTTGACCGCCGGACAATTCAAACCAAGCCGAAACCGTCGTCAACAAGCGGCATCCGCACCACAACAAGATATTATCACGCAAGCATTTTCTTGGAATTAAGAGTGTGCAAGAAGTTTTGTGTAAATGGTTAGAAAGAAGTAGGTAATCGTTCGGG
>CALCNX010000032.1 GCA_937899715.1 uncultured bacterium
ATATGAGCAAAAAGCTCCCGAAGGTACAAGAATTGGCGCGTACCAAAGCTATGCTCAAGCGTAACTTCAGTTAATAAGTGCCACAGTTGTTAATAAAGTTAATTTGTGACCTTTCCTTCTTTCATAAAAAAGAAAAAGAGAAGCCGATTATGACTTCTCTTTTTACTTTTAGACTATGATTCTTAAGCCTTAAAATTGCCCCCTAAACTGCTCTCTTTAAGAGAAGATTGTCGGTTTAAGTCATTGTAAGTATTGCACTTATACAAGATACTTTGTAGCGAGGACAGGACTTGAACCTGCAACCTTTGGGTTATGAGCCCAACGAGCTACCAATTGCTCCACCTCGCGGTCTTGAATAAAATGTAAATTTACTGCTTTTAGTCGTAGCATCCAAATTATTTCTTTAGATTGTAGTAAGTACGTGCCGGAAAGCCTGTGCTGTCTTGCCTTTCGCCCCTAGCGAAACTCTCAGTTGGATGTTCCCCGAATTTCTGGTAATTTTGTACCAAATCTATAGTGTCCATGTTTTCCTCACTTTTTGGTACTTTTTTATGAGCCGTCCGCCGTATAAACCCGAAGAATATTTGAATTTTGCTGACCCCGCTATTGCTGCCCAGCAGAAAGCCGCACTTGATAAGGTTCGCGCTCAGTTTGGGAAGGAATACCCGAACTTTATTGGTGGCAAAGAAGTCGTTACCGCACAAAAACTGACTTCGCTGAACCCATCGAATCTCAGCGAGACAATCGGTACGTTCCAACTTTCCTCCAAAGCAGAAGCAGACGAGGCGCTCAATGCAGCATGGAAGGCGTTTGAATCATGGAAAAATGTTCCGGCTGCGGAGCGTGCTGAATATCTCTTCAAAGCAGCCGATGTAATTCGCAAGCGTCGTCTTGAAATCAACGCATGGATGATTTCCGAAGCCGGAAAAAACTTTTTGGAAGCTGACGCAGACACGTGCGAAGGAATTGACTTTTTGGAGTTTTACGGACGTGAGGCACTACGCTACGCCCAAAAGCAGCCATTAACCGCCATTGAAGGCGAAGATAATTCGTATTTTTATGTTCCGCTTGGTGCGGGCTTCGTGGTTACGCCGTGGAATTTCCCGTTTGCAATTTTGGTTGGAACCGCCGCCGCGCCTATTGTGGCGGGTAATACCGTTGTACTCAAGCCGGCTGCTGAAACGCCCATGATGGGCTGGCTCTTTGCGGACATTATGCGCGAAGTCGGCTTGCCATCGGGTGTGCTGAATTTCCTTTCTGC
Source organism: uncultured bacterium (assembly GCA_937899715.1). GTDB lineage: Bacteria > Bacteroidota > Ignavibacteria > Kapaibacteriales > UBA4661 > PH2015. Next base: position 1,262 of record CALCNX010000032.1, read on the forward strand.
CGACCCGCTCGAAGTTGGTGATTTCCTTGTTCAGCACCCTAGAACTCGCTTCATCACCTTCACCGGCTCCATGCAAATCGGTCTTCGTATCAATGAACTTGCCGCAAAAGCGCAGCCGGGACAACTCTGGATGAAACGCGTCGTCGCCGAAATGGGCGGCAAAGATGCGACCATCGTTGCTGATGATGCCGATATTGATGCTGCGGTGAAGGGCACGGTCGCTGCGGCGTTTGGTTTCCAAGGGCAAAAATGCTCGGCGTGTTCGCGTGTGATTGTGGATGAAAAAATCCACGCAGAATTTGTCGAAAAACTCGTGGCTGCCACAAAGGCGCTCGCCATCGGCGATGCAAAAGATAATGCGATTGCCGGACCAGTCTGTTCGCTCAAGTCCGAGACTAAAATTTTGGAGTATATCGAAATCGGTAAAGGCGAAGGCAAATTGCTTACTGGCGGTAAGAAAGTAGCGGATTTGAACGGTTACTATATTGAACCAACAATTTTTGACGACGTGCAGCCCACAGCCCGCCTTGCACAGGAGGAAATTTTTGGTCCTGTGCTGGCAATCATCAAAGCCAAAAACTACGACCATGCGCTTGAGATTGCGAATGGAACAAAGTTTGGCTTGACCGGTGCAGTCTTCAGCAAAAGTGAAGAGCGATTGGAACGCGCTCGCAATGAGTTTTTTGTGGGTAATTTGTACCTGAACCGCAAGTGTACAGGTGCTCTTGTGGATGTGCATCCCTTCGGTGGCTTTAATATGAGTGGTACAGATTCCAAAGCTGGAAGCCGTGATTATATGCTGCTCTTCATGCAAGGGAAAAGCGTAACGAAGAAGATAGCATAAACGATTATCTGGATTTCTGTTAGAACGTGTAGCTCGCTGTGAAGGCGGGCTACACGTTTTTTTATGAGTGTTTATGAATTTTTGATGAATCTGCTATGAAGAAATCGGATGTTGTGTCCAGATAATATACCGAGCATTGACTTTGAAGCGTAAAGTTTGTATATTCTTTTTGGTAACTATTGTGTGAGCACTCAACCTTTCGATTTCCAAACCATTGAGGAATGGTAATCGGAACACAATACGAATCTATATCGCATAACGAAACTCAGAGAACGTTATGCCGTTTATTTTTCACAGTTTAGAGAGTTGTGTATGAACATTTTCCCGAATGACGTCAATGCCGACGACAAGGTGTTGATATTTGATACTACGCTCCGTGATGGCGAACAATCGCCCGGAGCTTCGATGACGAGCGTTGAAAAACTCGAAATTGCCCGCCAGTTAGCGGTGTTGGGAGTGGATGTAATCGAAGCCGGCTTTCCGGCTGCTTCGCCGGATGACCTAGAAGCTGTACGCCGTATTGCTATTGAAGTTGGTAATCCTGCTCCGGGTGAGCAGATTACCATGCACACGCCTGTTATTGCGGGCTTGGCACGAGCAACGAAGGGTGATATTGACAAGTGCTGGCAGGCAGTTCGCCATGCAGCAAAGCCACGTATTCATACGTTTCTAGCCACAAGTGATATTCACTTGCAATACAAACTGATGATGACCCGCGAGCAGGTTGTCGCAAAAGTGAGCGAAATGGTCAGTTATGCCGTGCAGCACTTTACCAATGCAGGAATCAAGCCGGATGTGGAGTTTTCGCCTGAAGATGCCGGACGTTCGGACAAAGAATTTTTGGTTCACGTCCTGAAAGCTGCTATTGAAGCAGGTGCTACGACACTGAACATCCCTGATACAGTCGGGTACTGCACTCCCGAAGAGTACGGTTTTCTTATCGCTTATCTCCGCGAAGAAACGCCCGGCGCGAAAAATGTTGTTTTCTCCACGCATTGCCACAATGATTTAGGCTTGGCGACCGCCAACACGCTTGCTGGCGTTCGCAATGGCGCACGGCAGGTGGAAGTGACCATTAACGGAATCGGGGAGCGTGCCGGAAATACCTCGCTGGAAGAAGTCGTCATGGCTATTCAGACACGCTCTGCACAATATGGTGTGTTTACGGGCGTGAATACACAGCACATTGCTCGTACCTCGCAAATGGTTTCTCACTATACCGGTTTGAATATCCAATTTAATAAAGCTATTGTCGGCGCGAATGCTTTTGCGCACGAAGCCGGTATTCACCAAGACGGTATGCTCAAAAACTGGCAAACCTACGAAATTATGAAGCCCGAAACAGTCGGCTGGACGGCTTCCCGTCTGGTCTTGGGCAAACATTCCGGTCGTCATGCGTTCAAAATGCGATTGAAAGAAATGGGCTATCCGCTTCACGATGAGGAGTTGGACAAGGCATTTGCCCGCTTCAAGCAGCTCGCCGACAAAAAGAAAACCATTACTGATGCGGACTTGGAGGCTATTGTTTCCGATGAACTCTATCAACCACGCGAATTCTTCACGCTGGAAGATATGCAGGTGATTTGTGGTAAAACAGGTATGCCGACGGCAACCGTCTGTCTGCGCGATGTAGCGGGACGCAAAACTATGGTGGCTGCACTTGGCTCCGGTCCTATTGATGCGGCATTCAAGGCAATTGACGATATTGTCAAAACGCCGTGCAATCTGCTAGAATTCGCCGTTCATGCTATCACTGAGGGCATGGACGCTTTGGGCGAAGTGACGGTGCGGCTTGAGACGCTGGACGAAAATCCACGTACCTTCGGCGGACATGGCGCAGACTTAGATATTATCGTTGCTTCTGCAAAGGCGTATCTATCTGCCATCAATCGTATGCTTGCCGCACAAGGTACAAACAAACAAGATACCACTTCTACGCTGGAACTGAAATCTGCCTAGAGTTGATGAAATTTACTTTCGCATTGTTACCGTGAGCCGCCTTGTCATTTACAGGCTGGCTCACGGTATTCTTACCATCTGTGAATCTCTTGTTTGGCACCCCTACGTCAGATTGTTGCTGCTGTCTTTATCACAAATCTGATTGTTGTTGTCATTTTTAGCGTTGTTCGATTGTTATTTTAATTGGTTGAAAAAGCACGAAGACTCAAGAGAAATTATACAGAGAGAACCGAGAATCATCACCTGTGAGTTGTTACCCCTGAACATTCGCTACCTTGTCGGCATCGTTATCGCGCTGTACTGTTTTGTGTTTGCAGTCCTAATCTCTGCGCCCATTTTTGACGCTTATCCGAATCCGTGTTTCCAATGCGGCTTCGACAGGCATTTCAATCCATTGTGTGTTTTACCCATTTTTTGGTGGCAGTTTTCCCATGACTCTACCAAACCGTTCAGGAGTTTATATGGCATACTCTCGACGCGATTCCTTTCGCGCCGTATGGCAACGCATCGTTGCAATCATAGCGGTCGTCATTTTTCTGACATCATCGGCAGTACATATCTTGGCACAGCCGAAAAAGGTGGTCTTGCAAGCCTTTTGGTGGAATTGCAAGAATAACAATTACAATAACGGTTGGTGGAATTATCTGGCAGACTTGGCACCACGATTGAAAGGAATGGGTATTGATGCTATATGGATACCGTCGGCTCCGAAGGGTGCTAATGCCGGTACAGATGCACAAGGATTTATTTATGAAATGGGATACAGCATCTTTGACCACTACGACCTTGGAGACAAATATCAACGCGGCACACTCAAAACGCGCTTTGGCACAAAAGACGAATACTTGCGTATGATTGCCGTGATGCACGCCAACGGTGTTGAAGTCATTCAAGATGTTGTATTGAACCATATGGACGGGGCAGGCTCTTCAAATGGAGCAGGTGGACAAGACCCGTATGCTCTTGCCAACTACAATGACGGCAAAACGTCGGGGTATAAAAACTTCCGCTATGTCAGCTATGCAACACCCGCTACGGACGAAACGGCAAATAATTATACCTCGCGCTCCGGGCGTTGGCTCAAAAACTGGGAAAATTTTTATCCGAACCAGTTCAATAACCAAGTCAATACGAATGATATTAATACCGTCATGTTTGGTCCGGATATCAGTTATGAGAATAATGCCTACGGAACAAGCTCTAATGCGCTTTACAATCCTGCTCAAGCCTCGAACTATATGTATGACGGCGCTCGTGCTTGGGCTGTCTGGCTCAAAAAGCAAGCCGGTTTCGATGGCGTACGTTTGGATGCCGTGAAACACTTCCCGACGTGGCTTACGGATGCCGTTTTGAACGATTTGCAGAACAATGCAGGTTGGGCAAGCGGAACATCCAATATGTTTGCTGTGGGTGAGTTTGTCGGCGGTGCAGGTCAACTTGATACGTGGTGTGCTAATGTCAATAACCGCTCAGGTACGTTTGATTTTAGCTTCCGAGGTGCTATCTACGGCATGGTATCCGGCGGTGGCGGTTATTACATGGCTGACATCAAAAATGCACAACAGACAAATCGTGCTCGCACGGTTCCGTTTGTAAACAATCACGATACCTTCCGCCCCCAAGTGGATGCTAACGGCAACTATACCGGCTGGAACACCAGTGAAGAACTTGCCGCGCACATTGACCCCTTCGACCCGCGTATAGCAGCAGCGTATGCGATGCTTTGTGCTGTGGACGGTTCGCCGCAGATTTTCTTTGAAGATCTCTTCAATGTCGGCGGCACGAGTAAGCGTTATGTCCATCAGCCCACAAGCACGACCGATTTGCCTGTGCGTGACGATATTGCCAACATCATTCGGTGCTTCAAAAAATTTGACTTCCAGTCTGCGACCTACAAAGTCCGCAGCGCGAGCAACGGCGAATTTTTTGTTCAAGGAAACAATGGCGATGCACTTGTAATTGAGCGCAGCGCTAAGGCAATCATTGCTGCTTCCGATTCGTATGCTACCGAGCAGCAAGTCTGGGTAAACAGCGATTTTCCCGCAGGAACGGTTCTGAAAGACTACGGCGGAAGCTATGCGGGATTCACAACGACCGTGCAAGGTGACCAGCGTGTTCTCATCAAAATTCCACCGTGCAATGGCTCGCTCACGCGCCGCGGATACTCCATCTGGGCACCGACCAGTCAGCAAGCAAACTTTGATGCGGCATTTGCTCCGGCAGTCCGCACCACCACTCAAGAGTGGGATATGTCCAACGACTTGGGCGACAGCCATGCGAGTTCTCTCAAACAAGGGGGCGCTCTTCCGGCGAATTCTACATCGCCACGCACCGTTGGGCGGATCTACACTCAGGGTGGACAGAGTATCACGCTCAACACCTATCCGACCGATTTGACGCAGAGTTTGACGGTGTATATCAATAACAGCGTTGGTACGCAAGTATCCAGTAAAAATGGTACGGGTAATCAAACGCTTACTTATACCCCTACAAACTCAGGTTGGTACACTATCCGTATTAAAAATGCGGGAACGACCAGTCCCGCACAACGAGTATTTGTGAAAGCTACCTATACAAGCGTTCAGACGGCTTCCACAGGCAGCAATCCGCCGCCTGCACCGGATGCACCGCCGCAAAATGAGGACTTTATTATTGCCCAAGAGGCAAGCGTGGAGAACTTCATGACGACCTTTAGCGGCATCACGCCTAATCCTGTAATGAACACTGCATTGGTGAATTTTTCGATTGGCAATGATATGCCCGTCAAAATCACGATGCTGAACACGATGGGACAAGTCGTCATGACAATCACCGACACGCAGCTTTCTGCGGGCGAGTACGCACTACCAATAGATGCAAGCGCTCTGGCTTCGGGCGTGTATGTGGTTCATATTCAACTCCCCGACCGCCGTTTTGTTCAAAAAATGGTTGTTGCGCGGTAGGAATGGGCAAGTATTTTTCTCCCCGATGCGCCGTTTGAAGCGGCGTATCGGGGATTTTTATTGAGGTGGCTATCATTTTAATGCAAAAATCAGTATCTTCTTGTTTCTATGTGCTTCTTATTGGCAAATTGTCGAACATTTCTCAAGACTAATGACCTCTACCTCTACAATCTTCATTCCACGCCTCGAAGCCATCAAAGCCGCCGAACTTGCTGTGCGTGGCGTGGCGCGGCAAACCCCGCTTGAGCAAAACGCGAATCTCTCGGAAGAGTTTGGCGCAAATATCTTTTTGAAGCGCGAAGACCTTCAAATCGTGCGCTCATACAAGATTCGCGGGGCGTACAACAAGATTTCAAGTCTTTCGCCGGACGAATTGGCGCGAGGCGTGGTCTGTGCTTCGGCAGGCAATCATGCGCAAGGTGTGGCGTTTTCGTGTCAAAAGCTGCGGATTCATGGCAAAATTTTTATGCCCGCACCAACACCGAACCAGAAGGTACGCCAAGTGAAAATGTTTGGTAAAGAGTTCGTCGAGGTGGTGCTGACGGGTGACACTTTTGACGATGCCTATAAAGAAGCCCTTCAGGACTGCACCCAAAACGGCAAAACCTTTATTCATCCCTTCGACGACCCGAAAGTGATAGAAGGACAGGCAACAGTTGGCTTGGAAATCCTTGACGATGCTGAAGAGCAAATTGACTACGTGTTTATGCCAGTCGGCGGTGGTGGCTTGTCTGCCGGCGTGTCAAGCGTCTTCGAGACGCTCAGTCCGCGCACGAAATTGATAGGCGTGGAGCCACTCGGCGCACCCGCTATGCACACATCGCTCAAAAACGGTGTGAACACAACGCTGGAGAAAATTGATAAATTTGTGGATGGAGCAGCCGTGAAGCGAGTGGGTGATTTGACACTCGCTATCTGCAAAGAATTTTTGGATGATGTTGTACTTGTGCCAGAAGGACAGGTGTGTGGAAGGATTCTGCGGCTGTACAACGAAGAGGCAATAGTGGTCGAACCAGCAGGAGCGCTTTCTATTGCGGCACTGGAGCATTACCGTGAAGAAATACGAGGTAAGAACGTAGTGTGTATTGTCAGTGGCAGCAACAACGACATCACGCGTACTGAGGAAATTAAAGAGCGCTCCATGCTCTACGAAGGACTTAAACACTACTTCATCGTCCGCTTTCCGCAACGTGCAGGAGCACTCAGAGAATTTTTGTCCGAGGTGCTGGGACCGACGGACGACATTGCCTATTTTCAGTATTCCAAGAAAACTAGCCGTGAACGGGGTCCGGCAGTGGTAGGATTGGAACTGCAACGGCGTGAGGATTTTGATTCGCTTCTGGAGCGCATGAAAGCACGCAACATCACCTATGAGTATTTGAACGACCGACCGGATTTGTTGCAGTACGTTGTGTGATGGTTGTTGAAACTGGATGAATTAAAAAGGGCGAGAAAGAATATTCTTTCTCGCCCTTGCTGTATCTGATATTGGTCTGAAGATTAGTTGCGAAGCGGCTTGCCGGTAGTAAGCATCGCCATAACGCGCTCTTGCGTTTTGGGTTGCTTCCAAAGGTCAACAAAGACTTCCCGCTCCAAATCGTGCATATATTCTTCGCTCACCTCGGTAACAAAGTTTTGCGTACCGCCGGAAAGAACGCGGGCAAGCGCCTTGGCGAGGTGTACATCGTAGTCGCTAATGTAGTTTGCCTCGCGCATACCCCAGACTGCCATAGAAAGGTTCGCGTATGCGGCTTCGCCCAGAACCTTGATGCGGCGAGGAAGCGGCGGAAGATAATCCACAGCCAATTCCTGCACACGGCGCTTGGCATCAGCAATGACGCGCTGGCGGTTCATGGTGATAATATCCGATGCCTCAAGTAAGCCCATTTCCTGTGCTTCGTAGGCAGAGGTCGAAACTTTTGCCATGGAGATAAGTTGGAAAGCGCGTTTGACGGATTCAAACGGGTCTGCTTCGGGATGAAGCTGCTGATTGAAGCGCCAAAGCAGTTCTGTACAGCCGCCGCCAGCAGGAATCAAGCCCACGCCAGCTTCCACCAAGCCCATATATGTCTCTGCACCTGCCACGCGGGCATCGGCAATCATGCTCATCTCCACGCCGCCGCCGAGTGTCATATTGAAGGGAGCCGTTACAATCGGGAAGGGCGCATAACGCAACGCTCGAACAGCAGTCTGGAATCGAATCATTTCGGCATCAATGGCATCGAACATACCGGATTGTGCTGCCATTGCCATCACTAGAACGTTTGCGCCAGCACAGAAATTATCACCTTGATTACCAATAACCAAGCCCGTATAGCCGTTTTTGGGAATAATCTCAACGGCAAGTTCCATAAGTGCAGTCACATCTTGCGTCAGCACGTTCATCTTGGTGTGCTTCTCAAGCAGAAGTACGCCGTCGCCAATGTCTAGGAGGCTTGCATTGTCCATACCTTTGATGATTCGCTTTTCGTCGCGGCGAACGTCAGGAATGTGGATAACGCCTGCGGGACGTGGCATTGGTTTGTCATCGGGATAGAACTTTGCGCCTTTTGCGGCATACTCTTGGAGAATTGCGGGAATATCTTTACCCATTTTTTTGAGTTCGGCTATAACGTTGTCCAAGCCCAAAATATCGCACGTCTCGAAGGGACCGACTTGCCAGCCGAAACCCCAACACAAGCCGTTGTCAATCTCCAAGTACGAGTTAGCCACAACGCCGACTTTACTTGCAGCGTAGTGAATCATCTCGAATGTGGTACGGCGGATAAACTCACCATTGACATCTTGCAATGCAAAAGCAGTTCTAATGCGGTCTGCAAGCGGTTTTTCTTTTACTTTTTCCAGTTCGGCAATTTTTACTTTGCCGCGGTCTTCGTATTCAAGTGTGTCGAAATTCAGGGCGAGAATTTTGCGTTTGCCTTTTTCGTCGCGTGTTGCTTTGTAGAAGCCGGATTTGGTCTTATCTCCAAGCAATTTTGCTTCCATCATCTTTGGCACAATTGCCGGAATATCAAACTCTTCGCCGGTGGAGTCTTTCAGACCTTTGGTAACGTGGAAGATAATATCAATGCCGCTCAAATCAGCGGTGCGGAAGGTAGCGCTGGAGGCGCGCCCCAGAATTGGACCTGTCAAAACGTCCACAACGTCCTGCTTTAACCCAAGTTCAATCATGATATTCATTGCCCTCACCATCGAGAACACGCCAACGCGGTTCGCCACAAAGCCCGGCACATCATTCGCAATAACGATGCCCTTGCCAAGAACGTGGTCGCCGAAATGTTTGAGTTCTTCGATAACTTCCGGTGCGGTTTCTTTGGTGGGGATAAGTTCCAGTAGGTGCAGGTAGCGTGGTGGGGTAAAGAAGTGAGCACCGATAAAGCGTTTGCGGAATGCCTTCGAGCGACCTTCAATTTGGAGGTGCATCGGGATTCCGCTTGAGTTGCTGCTGATAATCGCCGTCGGGGAGACGTGTTTTTCAACCTTTTCCCACAACTGCCGTTTAATAGTCAGGTCTTCCAAGACCGCTTCGACAACCCAGTCAGCTTCAGCAAGTTTGGCAATATCATCTTCGGTGTTGCCAACGGTGATAAGCCGTACGCGATCTTTACTCATAAACGACGCAGGTTTGGCTTTGGTAGCACGGTCGAGACCGGCTTTTCCGATAGCGTTGCGGTCGTTACCCTCTTTGGCAGGAATATCAAGCATCAGCACCGGAATACCGGCATTAGCGATATGTGCAGCGATTGCTGCGCCCATGGTGCCTGAGCCGATAACGGCAGCGCGGCGGATTTTGTGGGACATTGAAAACCTCGTTGTCTGGATGAAGTGGAATAAATCTATTGGGTTAGAGTCAGTGTTTTTAATTGTTCGGTATCAACTGTTTGCATGTCAACTATTTGAACGCGGAAAGATAGCGAAAAAAGTCAATGCAGAGTTTGTGATAGCGCAGCAAGCGTTTCACTATTCAATATGAAACGCTTGCCCTAGCAGAGTAGATTTCGTCTTTTAATTCAGGGTTTTTATGCCTGTTGCCCAAGTTGTTCTTGCACAATTTTGAGCAGGTCAGCGGGCCAAATTGGTTTCGTCAGATACGCATTCGCACCGAGCGCTTTGCCCTTCGCAACGTCTTCTTCCGATGCTTTCGCCGTGAGGAAAATTACCGGAATCTTCGCTGTCGCTGCGTTCTTGCGTAATTCTTGGATGAAGCCGTAGCCGTCCAAAACAGGCATAGCAATATCGCAAATAATCACATCCGGCATACTCTGGGTTGCCATTTGCAAGCCGATGGAGCCGTTCTCTGCGTAGAATGCTTCAAAGCCGGATATACGCAGCATCATTCCGACACTGCGGCGAATTGATTCGTCATCTTCAATAACAAGGATTTTTTTCATAGCGCTGTGAAATGAAACATAATGAGGAAACACGTAAAATTAACAGTCATTGGGTCAATGTGCAAACGAATACTGCACACTTTTGTCAAGAAATGAGATTTATTTACGATTATTTGAAATCTGGGCAGATTCTTGTGCGAAAACTATCCTTACGATAGGTCGTGGATAAGCTGAGAATCTTGCTCAAACGGCGAAGCGAGGGGTAAGGTAACCGTAAAAGTTGTGCCTTTGCCAAGATCACTCTGCACCGTAATAGTACCGTTCAGATACTCGACCATTTTTTGTACAATTGCCAATCCCATACCCGTACCGCCGATGTTACCGATATTTGTTCCGCGGTGAAATGGCTCGAAGATGCGCGGCAGGTCGTCGTGCGGAATCCCGATGCCGCTATCTTGTATATTGAAGACGATTTGCTCGTCGTTCAGATTGACATTAAAATAGACCGGCGAGCCGTCGGGTGAATACTTATCGGCATTGGAAAGCAGATGGTCAAGGATTTGGCGCATCATTCCTTCATCCACAATATAGTCTTGTTCGCGTACCGGTGGCGCGTAGAGCAAGGTGTGTTTTTGCCCGTAGCGTTCCTGTACGTTGGCAGCGAAGTCCGCGCACCACGAGCGAATCTTCATGGAAGAGCGTTTGGGGCGAATCTCTCCGGCTGCTGCTCGCCCGAACATGAGCAAATTGTCCAAAAGTCCCGTCATATGGTGAACGCCGTTGCTGATACGTCCAAGGCTTTCCAAACGCTCCTCCTCGTTGATAACGTGTGCAAAATCTCGCAAAATACCGACCGAAAGGAGAATGGACGTGAGCGGAGTACGAAATTCGTGCGAGGCAATCGTAACGAAGCGAGTTTTGAGTTCGATCAGTTCTTTTTCTTTCAAAAGCGCTTTGTTCATTTCCTCTTCGGCGCGGCGGCGTTCGTCTATGTCCAAAAGAACACCCTGATAGCCAATAACAACGCCGTCAGTATCACGAACTGCCATAAGGCTGTCTTCTACCCAACATACACGACCCTTGGGCGTAAGCAACCGATATTCGCGGCGCAAATGGTCTGCTTTTGTCTTGGAAAGATGCCGAAAACTGTCGAAAACCTTGTCGCGGTCGGCTTGATGAACATGGTGCAAAAATGAAATTGCGCCCGATGTGAAATCTTGAGCCGTAAATCCAAATTGATTGATATTTTCACTGACAAATTCTAACGGAAAACTCGGCTTGATAGAAAACTGATAAATGACAGCCGGACTTTTGTCAATGATGACTTTTGCCCGCCGGAGCATATCTTCTGCTTGCTTGCGGCGTGTGATGTCCAGCACAAAAACGATGAGTTTCTTACCGTCATCTTCATTAGACGCATCGTCGTTGGTGCTGTGGACAGAGTCAGTCAGAACAGTAATTCGCTGACCGGATTTGGTGAGCAGCGTCCGTTCACCCCGCATCTCGGCTTGACCACTGAAGATACGACGGTAGAGCGATTCTACCTGAGGCAATTCTTCAGTGCTGAAGAGCATTGAAAACGGTTTACCCTGTAATTCTTTTGCATCATAGCCGAATAGAGCGCAGTATGCGGGATTCACGTATTCAAATAGGCTTTGCTGATTCGTAATACAAATCCCGACTGGTGATTTCTCAATAACATTGCGAAATCTCTCTTCGCTCCGGCGGAGACTGGATTCTACCGAGCGACGGTCTTCCATCTCTCGCTCAAGTTGCTTGATGAAGTCGTGCATCACGTCTGTCCGCTTGCGGAGTTGATGCTCGACCCCATCGCGTTGACCTATTTCGGCTTGCAACTGCATGACAAGCTCTTGTAAAAGCTCGGTGCGCTGGCGCAAAAGATATTCAAATTCTTGAGTGGTGCGATGAAGGCGCGACTCTATGTCCAGACGGTGATTTGTTTCTTCGGCTAGTCGCTGTTCTAACTGGGCAATGCGCTCACTGGCGCTCTCAAGAGAACTCTCAAGGAAAGCGCTTGGCTGCCGGAATGTATCGGGTAGCACTTGTTCAGTTGTAACGGGCAATGATGTTTTCTTTGCCATAGCCTGTAACCTTCGGAAGCCTTATCTGGTGCGTCGTGTGCTTCACCGATGCTTGAGTGGGGAAGAGTTTATTGCCGTTTTTCTAGCAAACCTGAATCTAGCACTTAATTTGCGATTAAACAAACGATGATTTTGTATCGGAACGGAAAAAAGGGACTTGAGCTTTTCATATTTTGGTGTTTCGGTGATTTCGTTGTTGTAGATTACGCTCCTCGCAGAAGCATCGAAAATGAATAAAAATTAACCATTTATACATTGAACGCACACAAAATTTGGCATAATTTTGTAATGTACTACACGCATCTTTAGCCTTGATTTTTTCATCACTTTTTGGTACGCATAATCTTTCCAATGGCAACCGCAGAAATAGCAAATCCCCCCGCCGTAAAGCCGCAGCGCTTCTATATTCTTGACCTTGTTCGCCTCGTGGCGATGGTAATGATGATGCAGGGGCATACCCTAGATGCGATGGTGTCCGCGCAATACCTTAATCTTGCCGATTTTCCATGGAACATCTGGCATTTTCTGCGTGGCTTGACTGCACCAACGTTCCTGATGATTTCCGGTGCTGTTCAAGTCTTTGCCACCAAGCGTGATGCTAACGGCTCTATCGCTCCAAATGTCTTCCAAAAGCGCATAGAGTGGGGATTTATACTCATTGCCATTGCCTATTTGCTGGTCTTTCCGGCAAATCGCATTTTTGATTTGCCATTTGTTCCGGCTGATGGCTGGCGGGCATTCTTCCAGACGAATATTCTTCACGTCTCTGGTGTAACGCTTATTGCAACGATGCTGCTGATGAAAGTCACGACCAATAATCGCACGTTTGCGACTGTCTCGCTGATGATTGCCTCTTGTATTCTTGCCTTTGCGCCTATTGCCGACACGATGAATTGGTTTGCATTTATGCCTGAATGGTTAGGTGCATATTTCTCATTCAAGCATGGTTCGCTCTTTACGCTTTTGCCTTTTGCAGCGTATATGTTTGTTGGGGTGGGTGTGGGAACACTTCTTGCAGAAATTCCCGCCAGTGAGCGTGAACGTCGTTTCCCGCTCTATGCTTTTGGGGTCGGCGCATTATGCCTTCTCTTTGGACTTGCTGGAACATACCTGCCGATTACGCTCTATCCGCAGCACGATTACTATCTTACCAGTCCTCACTTTGCGCTTATTCGCGTTGGCTGTGTGCTCGTATTTATGGGCATACTTACCTATTTGTATCGTTTCACTCGCCGTTTCGAGGAATACTATTCACGCTTAGGAAAAAAATCGCTCTACATTTATACTGCACATCTCGTCTTGCTCTTTGGTACACCGTGGTTTGGTGGGCTTGCTCGTGGTGCTGCCTTTCGTTCGATGACGCTTGCCGAAGGTGCCTTAGTCGCGTTTGCGGTTGTTGCTTTTACTCTTGTCAGCGCTTACATCCTTGACTATTATCAGCGCCATTCCCATCCTATTCGCAAGGGTATTCGCCTTTCGTTCGGAGTGATATTGTTATATGCCCTGCTAGTCTAAGAAAATTTAGATGCTCTCGACTTATTTCAAATCAAAGGCGCAAAAGCACGAAATAGAAAGGCTTTTGCGCCTTTAATGTTCTATGATTATTTTAGAAGAAATTTCCTTCCTAACCAATCCCCCCACTCTATGTGTGGAATAGCAGGAATCGTCGAATACTCACCCTCACAGCCAACAATAAGCGAAGCACTTTTGAAGCGCATGAGCGACGCAATTGCTCATCGCGGTCCTGATGATGATGGGCAGTGGATGTCGCCCAATCGCAAAGCCGGACTTGCTTTCCGCCGTCTCGCCATTATAGACCTTTCCGCCAATGGTCATCAGCCGATGACGACAGCAGACGGGCGCTTTACGATTGTTTTCAATGGGGAAGTGTACAACCACCGTGCGCTCCGCAGTGAACTCGAAGCAAAAGGCTATCAATACCGCTCCCAAAGCGACACTGAAACCATCCTCTATGGTTTCGCAGAATGGGGCGTAGATGTACTTCAACGAATGGTCGGGATGTGGGGGCTGGCAATTTGGGATGACCATAAGCAGGAGCTTTTCTGCGCTCGTGACCGTATTGGCATCAAGCCGCTTTACTACACGCTTCAGGGCGGACGTTTTCTCTTCGGTTCAGAAATCAAAGCAATGCTGGCACATGAGCAAATAAGCGCTTCGATGAATATGGCAGAACTGCCGAATTACCTCACCTATTCGATGACGGGCGCAACAACGCTCTTTGACAACATTCACAAACTCGCGCCCGGACATTTTTTGCGACTCACGAAAAGCGGCGATTTATATATCGAAGAATACTGGAATCCTCTTCAAACAGCTCTTCATGTTCTGCCCGATAGCGCAGCGCCAAGCAATCAAACAGATATTGAGCAAGAAATCATGCGTCTTCTCCGGCAATCGGTGAAAGACCGAATGATGAGTGATGTTCCCTTTGGCGTATTTCTGAGCGGCGGCATAGATTCCAGCCTCAACGTGGCGTTGATGGCAGAGTTAATGAATCGCCCGGTGGATACGTTTTCGGTAGGATTCAAAGAATTGGAGCAATACAACGAAATGCAGTATGCACAGCGTGTGGCAGCAGTTTTCAAGACAAATCACCACGAGATATTGATTGACCACAAGGACGCGCTTGAGGTGATGGAGCGTCTCGCATGGCATGAAGACGAGCCAAACGGCGACCCTGTGTGTATTCCACTCAACTTTGTGAGTAAACTTACACGTGAGAGCGGTACTATCGTTGTGCAAGTCGGCGAAGGCAGCGATGAACAATTCGCCGGCTACTCATGGATGCACCGCGAGTTGCGTTTTTATCGTTCATGGTGGCGGTGGTTTCAGGTATTACCGACATCGGTGCGCTCGTTAAGCTATGGCGTAGCAAAGCCACTTTTGGCATCGCAAGGGCAGTTTTTGGCGCTGGACTACCTGCGGCGCGGTGCGCGGGGTTCGTCGCTCTATCGTGGTGGTGGTGTGGACGTGGTGCCAACGCTGCAAGAACGCCTGTTTACACCCCAGTTCCGCCATTTGTACGAAGCATCCGACGCACTGGCTCAAAATCTCAATGCGGAGGTGCTTGCTCGCAAGCCCGATGCGGATTTTCTCACGCAGATAGCGTACTTTGAGTTTCGCCACCGTCTGCCGGAATTACTTTTGATGCGTATGGACAAAATTAGCATGGCGCACGGTTTGGAGGCACGAGTGCCATTTTTAGACCATCGCTTGGTAGAATACACGATGACGCTGCCCGAAAATGTAAAAGTGCCGCGTCTTGAGTACGCAGGCGGCGAAACCAAGCACCTGCTGAAGCGCGCTGTGGAGAATGTGCTGCCGCATGACATTATTTATCGCAAAAAACAAGGCTTTGCCGCGCCCGTCAACGAATGGTTCCGCAAACCGCTCAAAACCTATTGGGAAAGCGAAGTGCTATCGTCGCGTCTCGTTAAGGACGGCATTTTCGACCGCAAAGCACTCGAAAGCGTGATGCAGCGCCACGCTAGCGGCAAACGCAATGACGGCAAATCGCTCTACGCCTTGCTCAACCTCGCACTGTGGCATAAGCAATTTATTGGTTAAATTGTATTCTGATTATGATGCAGCCGCAAAAAGAGTTTGAATGAAATCTTTCGTATAGTTTTATCTCCATTTTTATCTGTAACCTTTGAGGAGTGAATATGCACCGTCGCCTTGCCATAGCGCTTCTGGCGCTTGTTTGCAATAGTATTCTTGTATTTCCTATCGCTGCCCAAGAGCCTGTCACAACAGGCACGGCAACTACTTTTCCCTTGCTGCCCCAGCAGCAGCAAGTCTCCTTCGACTACAACGGCAAACTCATGCGCCTCACGTGGGAGTTTGAAAAGCAATTTGCCATTCTTCGTTCATATCCCTATCTCCACGAAGCACGGTTGTTTCAAGCAGGCGACACCGCCTTCACGCTGGAAGCCACACATATCGTGGACGGCAAGGTAGAACGTGAACTCAAGCCGCTCACGATGCAGGAGGTCTCGCGTATCCGCTATGAAACATCCGATGCACTCAAGAGTTTCGCTATGTGGGGCAATGAGGAGCGGACTGCCGTGTGGGAAGATTGGGCGCTGGGGACGGGGGTAAGTCTATGGGGCTTAGGGTTCGGTGCATTAACGGATTCTTATTATACTCAATCAAGTTTACTTGCATCCTCAAGAGCGTGGTGGATTACGCCAATAGCAATAACAGGTAGCTATCTTTGGGCGGTAAATCAGCCTTGGTATAATCGCGCCAGCGCTACTTTTTTTAGTAATGGTTTATGGCAGGGAACAGCACATGGCTGGGCTTTATCTTTTCTTTTTGCAGACCTCAAGTCTGCCAATGCTGGCGATCTTTGGTTGACAAGTGTGATTTCGGGTGGTGTGGAAGCAGGCGTAATGACAGCTTTGGGGCATTTAATGAATACGAGTACTGCACAAGCACATCTTATCACATCATTTGGTTCAACGGGTTTATATATCAGTACTTTGGCGTTGGCTCTCGGATTGCCCCCAATTTCTTCAGTAAAAGAATTAGCAAGTTTCGGTAGCTCGGTCTTGGCGTGTTCGGCAGCCGGAATGTGGATTGGTGCGGAGGTTGGTAAATCACCTACATTAACAGGTGGTGACGCTATCGTTTTAACTATACCTTCTAATGCTTTAAGTGCAACATCATTAGTATTTCTTAACTCTGTCCGATTTAGCAGCCCCACGCCAGTTATTGCGGGAATAAGTATTGGAACAAGTATAGGCGGACATTTTCTGGGAAGTCTTTTGGTACAGGAAAAGGATTTTTCCTTTTTGCAGGGACGGATTATCAATCTTGCCAGTGGTTTGGGCGGATTTCTACCCGGATATTTTTTGAATAATATTGCTATTCAGGCATCATTTAATGGTCAATCAGCTCAGGTTGAAACACTGCTACAAATCTCTGCTGTTGCCGGAGTTCTCGGCGGTATTGCCGGCTTCACCATTCCATATCTCATCTACGCCAAAGAAGCTGAAGAGCAACACCAACGCCGCCTCGCTGCCACAGGCGCACAGGCGTTCGCTCCCCGCACCATCCCGCACGAAGTAACGTGGTGGGAAAACCTTGCTGCTAATACCGATGTGCAATTCTCGCCGCTTGGTTTGCTGCCGTTAGTGAGTCCCGCAAGTGTTGCCGGGCTTGGTTTGGGTGCTATAAGCATGGGACTGCCGATAATGAGCATCCGCACCGTGCTTGGAAGCCCTGTTCCAAAGCCAATTTCAGACAATGAACTCAACGAACAACAATAACACTTTTCACTTTTTTCTGACGCTATGAACATCACTCGCAATCTCGCTCTCCTGCTCGTCTGTCTGCTGTTTGGCAGCGTGGGCGTTATGTCTGCCCAGACGCAGACCACTCCGACGGCAGCCCCCGCAAAAACTTCCTCCGAAATCCAAGCACCGTTTGATAAGGACGGCAAACTCTGGATTATCACCGAAGATATGGAGCGGCAATTCAATTTTTTTCCGAAATATCGGAATGTCATTGACGCACGGCTGTTCCAGCTGCCCGACTCTTCGTTTGTGCTGGAACTGACGCAGCTTTTGGGCAGCACACCTGAAAATACACGTATTCGTTTATCGCTTGCCGATTTGGTTGATTTGCGTACTACCGTCAGCAATGCGCTTCAGCGCGGACAGATGTCGCAGCCGCAGAACGGTTTTCCGCAAGGCGGTTCTTCGCAGGGCGGGTTCCCAGGTGGTTTTGCGCGACCACTGGATGAGCGGAATCTGGGCGATTGGGAAAAAACGACAATCGTTATTAGTGCCACAACGCTGGGCTTGTCGTATGGAATTCTTGCGGATGCCTTTTCGTTTTCAAGCGGTGCAAGCAATCCGTCCTTTGCTCCCAACATCGGCGTAACAACAATTGCCGCGCCGTTAGCCTTTGGCGGTGGTGCGATTTGGGCAGTTTCGCAGCCGTGGTTCACGCGCTCATCAGCACAAATGCTCACCAACGGCATTACGGCAGGCTTTTTTCATGGAATCGCTGGATACCTTGCCGTAGCTGACCAGCAGCAAATCGAAGGACGTGCTCTCGGTATTTCCGGCATCGTGGGAAGTCTTATAGAATCAGGATTTACGCTCCGTCTGCCGGAAGCGCTGAATCTCAATTTCGGTCAAACCTCCATCCTGACTAACATGGGCAGCAGCACAATTTTTACCGGAGCGCTGGCTGCGGTGGCGCTTGGAGCGTTTAATGTTGATACGCAGGGCAATCTTAGCCCCAATGCGTTGCGTCTGACAGCTGCCGCATCACTGCTGGGGTCGGCGGGTGGATATTTCTTGGGGTATCGAATTGGGCAAAGCCAAAATATCGCTCCAGGCGATGCGATTGTCTTTGAGAACCCTGCGGGATTTGTGAGCCTGATACCGCTTTCGATTGGTCTGACTTCGCTGCAAAGCCAGCAAACACTGCCTGATTTTCGCTTACTTTCGGGCTTGACCGTCGGCGCACAAGCGCTTGGCTACGTGCTTGGCAATGAACTCATTCGTGATAAAGATTTCACCTTCGACCAAGGGCGGCAAATCAATCAAGCGGCTTCGCTGGGTGCTACTGTTGGCTTGATACCGCTTTACGCAGTGCGTACAGGCGGTATTGCCCTCTATGCGCCGCTTCTGGCGGCGGTGGGCGGTGGGGTCGGCTTCACGATTGCATATCTGAACACCGCAAAACAAGCTGAACTCTTCGATAAAGCGCGTCGTGGAAGCACTGGTGCGAACTCGCTTCCGTCGGAAATAGTGCCTGATGGTGGGAGTACGACAAATTCGTGGTTGGAAAGCCTCGCTGTGCGCACGGCTCGCCACACAGACGTTCATTTCTCACCGCTCGGTTTGTTTGGGTTGGCACATCCTGCTCTGGGGCTTCTGGGCGGAACATCGCCGATAATTACTGTCCGCACACAACTTGGTGCGATTGAACGCGAAGAAACCGAGTGGCAACTCAGTGCAATCAAAACAGATATTCTCCGTTTGCAAGACAAGCAGTAATCAGCTCTGCGATGACGATACAAAACTGTAAAAGCCGTTCTTCGTGGACGGCTTTTGTGTTGTGCGCAGGAGTGTTTGTGCTACTTCTCAGTTTGATGTTTCGGTTATCACAGAGATTCGGTATTTTTGCAGTTCAACCCGTTTTTCACTTGACTTCTCCAAGGCTTTGCTATGACGACCACGCTTGACTATCCCGAAACACTCGCTCCGCCGCGCACACTGGCTGAGTATCTCGCTATGCCCACAGAACCACCATACTACGAATTTATCAACGGAGAAGCACATAGTATGCCATCACCAACATTTCTGCATCAGTATATTCTCAAACGCTTATTCTTGGCAATGGATAGGTTTGTTGAAAATAAAAAACTTGGTATCGTTATGTTTGCTCCGCTTGATGTGTATTTAAGCGATGAGGAATACTACCAGCCCGATTTGCTCTACGTTTCCAACGAGCGCAAAAGTATTATCCATGAGCGTATCAAAGGCGCACCGGACTTGGTTGTGGAAGTGCTCTCGCCGTCCAACGGCTACAAGGACTTGACGCACAAAAAGCGGATGTATGAAGAGTTTGGTGTGCGGGAATACTGGATTATAGACCTTGAAGAGCACTTAGTGGAGATTCTGACGAATAGCGAGGCGGGCTTTCAAGTGTTCTCGAAAGCCTACGAGCGCGGTCAGGTACAATCGAAGGTTTTGAGCGGCTTTCAGGTAGATGTGGAACAACTTTTTGCAGAGTAACTTTGAAAACAATGGAGGCGTTATGACCGAAGAAATGGATGTACTCGAACCTACACAGGTCAAGCCCAAAGCGCTGTACGAGGGCTTGCAGATGACCGTGAAGGACTTCCTTGATTGGAAGCCTGTGCAGGCTGATGGCTGGAAATATGAATGGGATAACGGCGAGCTTATTGCACACGAGGAAACGATGAACACCTACCAACTATTTATTTTTGACGCAATCATGCGGGCGTTTGTCAAAACGACTGAGTACGCTGATGGTTCTACGCTCATGCCGGAAGCTCGGTGCAGATTTGATGCACTCAAACGCGCCCGACAGCCCGACATTGCATACTTTACTCATGCACAAATGGCTCTGGGAGCTATTGGTGAACATCCCGTTCCCAGCTTTGTTATTGAGGTTATTTCCACCTTCGATAATGGCAATGAACTCGAACGAAAACTGGCGGACTATTTCGCCGTCGGTGTGCAAACTGTCTGGTATGTCTATACTGAGCTTGAAATGGTGCGGGTTTATACCTCGCTGCGGCAAGGTATTTACTGCGCTGGAGAAGATATTTGCTCTGCTGCACCCGCGCTACCGAATTTCCAGATGAAAGCCGCAACCATTTTTGCAAAACCGTAAAGATGGAGAAAGCTCGTGAATACTCGTGTTTTCAAATTGTACCTCCTCAAGGCGCTGGGCGTGGCATTGCTCATGGCTTCGGGTGCGGTGTTTCTGGTTCTTGCTGCGACGTTTACGTCAAGCAAAACCAAGCATCTGCGTAACGGAGACTGGGAATATGCTATTGATACAGACAAATACTTCCCGGAACGCAATGAGTGGTTATGGCAGATGAAATTGCGTGTTCTTAAACGTGAGGGCTACGTATGCCTTCCCATGCGTTTGGCTCGAAGTAGCCATGAGCGGCATTACAGAGTTTGGCAAGACCAAACCATGCGCTACGCTATTGTTGCAGCCGAATCTAGTTCTCTTCTGCATACAACATCTATTATCAATCAAGCAAAACAAGAATGTGATTCGCTTTCGAGAATTACCGACCTATACATCAGTCATTAAATCATTCTCATTATTAAAGTTCAACAATAACCAATGACCAACGAACTACCCAAAGCATACTCTCCCACCGATACCGAACAAAAGTGGTATAAATACTGGATTGAGCGCAATCTTTTTGCTGCCTCCGATACTTCCTCAAAGCCCGCGTACAGCGTACTCATGCCACCCCCAAACGTAACGGGGATGCTGCATTTTGGGCATATTTTGAACCACACCATTCAAGACATTTACATTCGCTGGAATCGCATGAAAGGCAAGGAATCGTGCTGGTTTCCGGGAACAGACCATGCCGGAATTGCGACCGAATCCAAAGTCGTGCAGCAGCTTCGCAAAGAAGGCGTAAAGCGTCAGGACTTGGGACGCGAGAAGTTTTTGGAGCGCGTCTGGCAGTGGAAAGAAGAATACGGCGGCATTATCTTTGACCAGCTCCGTGCGCTTGGTAATTCCAGTGATTGGGCGCGAAACATCTTCACGATGGACGACCATTCCTACAAAGCCGTGCAGGAGGTCTTTATTCAGCTTTTCGATGAGGGTTTGATTTATCGCGGCAAGCGCATCATTAACTGGTCTCCACTGGCGCAGTCTGCCTTGTCCGATGAAGAAGTTCAGTGGCGCGAAGTGAAAGAATATATGTACACGCTGCGCTATACCTTTGAGGACGAGACGACGATTGAAATGCCGCGCACACTCATCGAAACCGCCGAAGATGGCACCACTACAAAGCGCACTACATCTGAGCAAGTGAACTATCTCGCCGTCGCCACAGCCCGCCCCGAAACGCTTTTTGGCGACGTGGCGGTGGCGGTGAATCCGAAGGATGAGCGGTATAAGCATCTCATCGGGAAGCGTGTTCGTGTACCGCTTTCAGGGCAGTTTGTACCGATTATTGCCGATGATTACGCCGACCCCGAATTTGGTACAGGCTGCGTGAAAATCACACCAGCGCACGACCCGAATGACTTTATGGTCGGAGAGCGTCATAGTTTGGCGCTTGTAAACACGATTAACCCCGACGGAACGCTGAATGAACTCACGGGCGAGTATCAAGGTGTGGAGCGCTTTGCGGCACGCAAGGCGATTGTGGAGAAATTGAAAGAATTAGATTTGGTTGAGGAAATCAAGGATTACACGCACAACGTTGGCTATTCCGAGCGTGGCGGCGAACCGATTGAGCCGTATCTCAGCGACCAATGGTTTGTACAGATGAAGCCCCTTGCCGCGCCCGCACTGAAAGTCGTTCAGGATGGGCGTGTGAAGTTTTATCCCGAACATTGGGTAAAAACTTACGAACACTGGATGAACGGCATCAAGGACTGGTGCATATCGCGTCAGTTGTGGTGGGGTATTCGCATTCCGGCGTACTACGCCGAAGATGGGCGCGTCGTGGCTGCTCGCACAGAAGCCGAGGCGCGGCAAAAGCTGGGCGTGAGCGCCGATACACCCTTGCGCCAAGAAGAAGACGTGTTTGACACGTGGTTTTCGTCGAACCTTTGGCCCCTTACCACAATGGGCTGGGACGGCACTACCGCAACGGCAAGCACACCAACAATGCAAAAGTTTTTGCCAACGGACTTGCTTGTGACTGGTCCCGACATCATTTTCTTCTGGGTGGCGCGTATGATTATGTTCAACCTCAAATTTCACGGCGAAGTACCGTTCAGGGACGTGTACTTTACAAGCATCATCCGTGATGCAAAAGGGCGCAAGCTCTCGAAGTCGCTTGGTAACTCGCCTGATCCGTTGCCGCTTATTGCAAAGTATGGGGCGGACGCAATGCGCTTCACAATGATAAATGCTGCACCGATTGGGCAGGATGTGCGCCTTCAAATCAACGACAAAACGGGTGATATTGAATCGCTCGAATTGGGGCGAAATTTTGCCAATAAAGTCTGGAATGCCGCACGCTTCCTGATGATGAAGCGCGAAGAAGCCTTTGCCGACCTCGACCCAATGCAGCGTGCGCTGTCCGCCAACATTCTCAAAGACGAGGCGCAGAGCCTTTCCGATAAATGGATTTTGGCGCGGTTCCATGCCACCATACGCGAAACGCAGCAACAGCTGGAGGCGTACAAGCTGCACGATTATGCCCGCACGATGTATCAATTCATCTGGAATGACTTTTGCGATTGGTACGTGGAAGTGGTCAAAATCCGCATGAATGCTTCATCGGATAAAAATTACAACCGGGCGCTCATTAATTTTGCCATCAATCTTTTCGACGGCGTTTTGCGTCTCTTGCATCCGATTATGCCGTTTGCAACGGAAGAAATCTGGCAAGCGCTCACGAAGCGCGACGACGGCGCAAGTATTTGCGTTGCGACCGTTCCGTCCGCGCCCGATGTGCCCGATGCGGCTACTTTAGAGAGTTTTGGTAAAGTACAGTATATCATTGAGCAAATACGCGCTCTTCGGGGCTTGATGAACATTCAGCCCGCCGAAAAACTGCCCGTTACCATTTCCTGTATGAGCGATGAAATACGCGCTCTTGCGGATGACCAATCAGCAATCATCAAAGCGATGACACGCGCTTCCGACCTTGTAATCGGTATTGGCGTGGTGAAGCCCGAAGGCAGCGTTTCGGCAGTTGCGCAGGGCGTGGAGATATTTTTGACTGTGAAGGGCGTGGTGGACTTTGCAGAGGAGCGTAAGCGTCTTGAAAAAGAGCTGACACGCTTGGAAGGCTTCGCAAAGTCCATCGAAACGAAACTTGCGAATGAAAAATTCGTCGCTAACGCTGCGCCGGAAATTGTCGAATATGAGCGCGAAAAACTGGCAAGTGCACAAGATTCGATGAAAAAGATTCAGGCGAATATTCAAGAATTGGCTCAATGAAGAAGGTTGCTGCCAATAATGTGACTTTTTGCCGTTGTATGCCTCTTCCTTATCCATCACCTATTTTATTGAATGACCGCAATGCAATCAACATCATGGTACTACGGCAGAACCCGCTTCCTTGGCGGGTTTTGTCTCTTCTTTTTTGCCGCTCTCTGCCTAAGCGCAAATCTCGTAGCACAAGCCTCAAAACCAACTGCCGGAAAATCAGGAGTCAGCAAGAAAGCCGCAAAGCCGCTTGTCGAGGTTATCACCTTCGACCGTCTGCAAGCACTGATGCAGCCGAACCCTGATACGGTGCGGGTCATCAATTTCTGGGCGACAACCTGCCGTCCGTGTATCGAAGAAATGCCGTCCTTTGACCGTCTTCACCGTGAATACTCCTTGTCGAAAGATGGGCAAAAAACTGTACAGGTTCTCTTTGTGAGTCTTGATTTCAAAAGAGATATTGACACGAAAGTTGTTCCTTTTGTGAAAAAGCGTGGTATTGCGGCTCCCGTTGTTTTTTTGGGACCACCTAAAAGTGCTGAGATTGACGGCGTGGATGCATCATGGTCTGGTTCAATGCCCGCAACGTTGATTATTGGAGCAAAAGCGGGGCAGAGGGCATTTTATGAAAAAAAATTGGAATATGAGGAGCTGAAAGATTTTGTTAAGACATATTTATTTCCGTAGTTTAGTAGTCTTTTTTGTCAAACCCATCTTTTACAATAATGAAAAATATTCTCTTTGCCGTACTGCTGTGCGTCGCCTCGTCGCTCTATGCTGCCGATGGTTACAAGGTCGGAGATGTTGCCCGCGACTTTACCTTGAAAAATGTGGACGGGAAAATGGTGTCACTTGCCAGCTATCCCGATGCAAAGGGTGTGATTGTGGTTTTTACCTGTAATCACTGCCCCTACGCTAAAGCATATGAAAGCCGCGTTATCGGGCTGCATAAAGCGTTTGCATCAAAAGGGTACCCTGTGGTAGCGATTAACCCAAACGACCCTGCCGCTTATCCGGAAGATTCTTTTGAGAATATGGCAAAACGGGCGAAAGAAAAATCCTACCCCTTTGCATATGTGTTTGATGAAACCCAAGACATTGCCAAAAGCTATGGTGCTACGCGCACGCCGCACATTTTCTTGCTGAAGAAAAATGCCGACAAGTATGAAGTCGCGTACATTGGTGCTATTGACGACAATAGCGAAAGTGCCGACGCGGTCAAAGAAAAATATGTCGAGCAGGCAATTGCCGCCCTCGTATCAGGTAAAGCACCCACTGTGTCCACGACGAAAGCTGTTGGCTGTGGTATCAAATGGAAGAAATAAGAGAAGAGACTATGACTTTTGGTCATGGTATATTCTTACTTTTGGTGACTACTAATGGCTACAGGAATTGAGTATATTTGCTGTGTGGAAAACTATCTCCACACAGTCCCAATTGATGCAGAAATTTTAACCATTTTTTATTCTTAAAGGTACATTTATGTTGAAACGTTTTTCTACGCTGTTTGCGTTGCTCTTTGCCCTCTCTGTGGCAAGCGGCTGGGCGCAAACATTCACCTATAATGCGAGCGGTACGTGGCAGATTGCCTCGACGTGGACTGCTGCTTTGGGTGCTTCGGGCTTTCCCGGTCAGGCTTCTAATAATGGCGATGTTACTATTTCGCCAACCGCTGCGGCACTGGTATTCGCAGATGCACCACCGGCATTTCCAATCTCATCTCTTACGATGGGCGGTACGCAACCCACTACATTGGGTGCGGGTACGCTTACCATCACTGGCGCATTTACATTGAATGCGGGTGCAACGCTTAATATTCCTGCCGGTACAACAGTTGTTGTGAATGGTGCATCAACAATTGCAGGCACAATTAACTTGACAGCTGGAACCAGCAAGATTATTTTTAATGGTGCTGTAACCCAAAGCGGTTCTGGAGTCATTACTGCTGCTGCTGCTGCTTCAACGGTTCAACTTGGTGCTGGCGTTACCTCCATTGCCGGTACCTTATTCGGGGCTTCGTTTGGTGGCGTGATTCAAACTGGTGGAGCGCTTAACCTTACCTCAAATCTGACGATGGCGGCAGCAGGCGTTCTGAATCTTGTTGGCACAACGACCATCAATTCCAGTGTTACCCTTACGGTAAACAATACGGCTGCTGGTGCAATTACAGGCGCAGGCAATTTGCAAGGTGCAAGCGCTACGGCTATTGTTGACCTTACGGCAGGTCCGGTTGCTTTGCAAGGAACATGGTTTACCAATCCTTTCAATGGTACACTTCGTACTTCCACAGCAGGCGCTTCATCGCTTACCGGTACGCTTACCATTGGCTCAACGGGTGTTCTTAATCTTGGTAATCAGTTGAATCCAGCTGCAGGTGCAAATCTTATTTTGAATAATACGGCTGCAAATTCGTTGACGGGTGCTGCTTTAGGCAAAATCAATATCATTAACATGGTAACGGTAACGCTCGGTCCTGGTTTCAATAATAGCACACTAGACGGCGATCGCTTTTTGAATCCAATTACCGGCTCTTTGAATACTGGTGGTAATTTAACTGCAACCGGCACCGCTACACCAATCTTGCAGTTTAATACGACCAACGGTGTTTTTAACATCACTGGTACTCTAACGATTGCTTCGGGTAAGACAATTTTTATGAATAACACGGCAGCGGGTTCACTCCCCGGTTCGGGCACGTTTGCTGCAACTGATAACACCTCAATCTTGCGCTTCGTGGCTGCTGCTAATGGCGGTGCTGTTTCGGGTAATATCTTCTCAAATCCGTGGAATGGTCGCCTTCGTATTGACGGTGCTTTAGAGTTAGGTGCCACTTTTGGTGCAACCGGTTCTTCGATTTTCAATGCCGGTCCCAATGCCATTCTTGATTTGGGTGGTAACTTAACGGTCAATGACAGTTTGGCGCTAAATTGTACACAGCCTTCCGCCACGGTATTCCCAAGTGCAGGTTTTATTATTGCCCGCACGGGTGGTCCTAGCACAGGCGCTCCCGGTCCCGGTGGTCGTGTGACCGTTGGTCCAAACTCATTTGCCGGATTTTTGCCCGTTGCTAATTTGGGCACCGGTGCACAGTGGCAAACCGGTAACCTCTTTATTGCTGGATCCTCGGCACTGAATGCAAACTACCAATTTACTAATCTTTCATTCTTGTTTTTGAATACCGGTTCGGTACTTCAGGTAGCATCTACACGTACCCTGACCCTTGACGGGCGCGTACTCGGTACGGGACGTATTAACGGACAAGATAATACGGCTGTTGTTACTCTCACAGCTAATTTCTTGAATCCCGCGGGCACAACTGCTCTTCCCGGAGCAAACTTTGGCAATCCGAATTTTGATGGTAATTTGACTATTGGTCAAGCACGCACTCTCTCAGGTAGCTTGCGTATGGGGGTTAACTCAATCTATACCACCGGTGGTTTCACAACCACAGTCAATACCCCCGACACACTCTACATGAACCAAACAGCAGCAGCTGGTTTGGTTGGTGCTGGTACTTTTGTTGGTACAGGAACATTGAATTTCGGAAATAATGCTCTTGGCGCAACCTTCCCTGTTGCTAATGTAACAAGTGGTGCAGGAAACTTGAGTGGTCGCATTATTTTGGGCGATGGGGTTAATTTTGCTGCAACCTATCCGGTGAACAACCCAACAGTGTTGCAACTGAATGGTACGACCCAAATAAATGCCGGCGTTACTCTGACTATCAACAACACGGCAGCAAATTCATTAAGCGGAGTCGGCAAATTGCAAGCACAGGCTGCAAACAGCGTTCTGGCTTTTGGTGCAGCTGCTAACGGAAGCACTGTGCCTGGTGCAAACATTGCGACCACATATGTTGGTCAAATTACCACAGCCGGTGCAATGAATTTGACAGGCAGTTTGAGCATGGGCGCTACAAGCGTCTTGAACATTGCCGGAGACCTGACACTAAGCGCGACATCGCAAGTAACATTGGGCATGAGTGCTATACCTACTACCGCTCTTCCGGGTGTTGGTAATTTGGTTGGTCAGCCTTCCGGCGCAAACGTTCCTGAAATTGTCTTGTCAAACGGTTCATTGGGTGGTCAACTTCCCACCAGTCGCATTCCTACAGGCTCTGCGGCAAATCAATTTGGCGGTCGTCTTACGGTTGGTACAGGATACGCTGTTACAGCAAATACTACCATTAACCAGCCGGCAATTCTGAACATCCAAACCGGTGCCCAACTTATGGTGAACGCAGGTCAAACGCTGACGTTGAATACGACCAGTTCACCTGCAACAGGAACAGGAACAGGAACAATTCAAGCGCAAGATAACACAGCTATTGTTTCGCTGGGTAATGGCTTCAATGGTAGCATTTTGCCGGGCGCACTGTTTGCAACGCCATTTGCGGGTCAGCTTATTATACCATCAATGGGTCTTAACCAAACAGGTAATATTACCATGGGCGTGAGCAGCATTTTGCTTATGAATGGTAATTTGACTGTTAATGCAGGCTCGACTCTCACACTAAATGGTGGAGTAAATTCTCTTCAAAGCGGCGGTGGTTTGCTTAATGGTTCAAATAATCTTGGTGTTGTTGCACTTGGTGCAGGCTTTAATGGTGGTACAATTCCGGTTAATCGCTTTGCGATTCCTTTCAACGGTGGATTGACCACTGCTGGAGCAATGACATTTAGTGCGGCTATGAATTTTGGTACACCCTCGTCGCTATCTCTCGGTGGCGATGCAACTATTCCTGCTGGAGTAGTTCTTAATTTTGCCATGACGGGATCCAATACGCTTACCGGTACTGGTCGCTTGGTTGCGGGATCCGCAACGTCGCAGGTATCTCTGGGAGGTGGATTTAATAATACCTATATCCCAGGTGCGAACTTTACGAACTTTGGTGGTGTTGTTTCGATGATTTCGCCACTCAGCTTGTCCAGTACTATGATTCTTGGTGCAGCCGGTGTCCTTGATCTTGGCGGTGGGCGTAATACATTGACGCTTGGCAATGGTGGTGCTAGCCTCTCGGTTGCTACACCGATTCGTGGCACAACCTCAACAGCTTTCGTTGTTACTAATGGAAGTGGTGGCTTGACTATCAATAATCCTGCACTGACGTCATTCTTTTTTCCGATTGGTACAACCTCTGCGACCTATTCGCCGCTTTCATTAAGCAATGCGAGCACAGCAGATGTCTTTACGGTGCGAGCTCGTGCCGGTATCACTAACAGTGCTTCTACTTATCCGAACTTTGTCAACATAGAATGGTTGATTTCGCAGGCAGGCGCTGGTACTCGTAATTTGACTTTTGCGCCTCAGTGGACATCGGCGAATCAGCAAGGAACAAACTTTAATACCAATGCCGTTGGCTTGGGCTTGTTTGTTAATAATCTATACTCAGAGACCACAACCGGTGCTACGATTGCTGTTACTGGTGGTTTAACCACCTATAACGGAACATTTAACACAACATATAGCAGCACACCGCTTGTTGCGTTTTCAAAAATCGTGCTTCCGCCTGTGGTAGTCATACAGCCTGTAGTGAGCAGTATCACGCCTTCGTCAATACCTGTTAGCAATGAGGGTTTCACTCTTACTATCGTTGGTTCAAACCTCGCTGGTATTCGTTCGGTTACGGCGCAAAACTTAACAAATAACGTAACCGTAACCGGTACAATTGTGGGAACACAGTTAGCATCATTCCTTACGGTGAGTTTTCCTGGTGCTCTTCGCAGTATCGCTGGTACAGTTTCTATCAATCTAACGAATGCTACTGTTGCTGGTTCCACAACAGCTCAGATTACGGTTACCCCAATTTCTAGCCCAACATTGACGGCTCTTGCTCCATCCACAACCGCAAGTGGTCGTGCCTTTACGTTGAATTTGACGGGCTCAGGCTTTTTATCGCAATCACGTCTTACCATCAATGGTAATGCAGCACGCGTAATGGGTGTGACGACCGGAACCACAGCAGCAATTGAAATCCCTGCTTCGCTGAATAACACCTCCGGCACACTCCGTATTCGTGCTACGAATAGCGATGGTCAGTTTGCGGAACTCACCTATACGATTGGTCAAGCCGCTCGTCCAAATATTGTGAGCATCAATCCGCGTGCGGTATTTGTTGGCACCAATGGTGTTACCATCAATGTTGAAGGCTCCGGTTTCTTTGGTCCCGGCTTTGTAACGGCATTTTTTGGCTCGAATCCGATTAATGTCAGTGTACTTAGTTCAACTCGCCTTACTTTAACTGTTCCGGCAAGCCTTTTGACCACTACTGGTTTACCGTCTATTATTCTTAGCAACTCGGATGCCCAGTCCATTGGTTATGTCTTCAGTATCCTTCCGCGTGTTGAGCAAGGTCCGACACCTGTTATCACCAGCTACAATCCTACCACTACTACTGCCAGCAGCCGCGCGTACAGCGTTGTTGTCAACGGTAGTAACTTTAGCCGCAATGCGCTTGTGACCGTGCGTGGTAACGTGGTAACACCAAGCGTTCTTGATACAAACCGTTTTGTGGTAGAAGTTTCAGCGGGTTTGAACGTTACAGGTGCTCCATTGGATATTGTTCTTCAAAATCCTGACCTTCAGGCTGTAACTGCTACCGTAGCAGTTGGTGCGGCGCTTCCAGCTCCGGTTTTGAATACTCTTACTCCGTTGACGACGACGGCAAGTGCTGCACCTGGAAGAGCATTTACTATCACAATTTCAGGTAGTAACTTTTCCAATGCAACAGTTCTGTTAAATGGACAACCTTTGCAAATCGTTTCGCAAAGCGCGACTCAGATTATCGCTATTGTCTCATCGAACAGACAACCGATTGTTAATATTGATCCTATACCAAACAATGTTGTTGTTCTCAATGGTGATGGTCAGGCAACTCCAGCCGCGATATTTATTGTAAAAACCGAAGTATCCGTTCTTGATAATTCGCTTCCCGGCTTCAGTGTTTACCCAAGCCCTGTAAGCGATGTAATGACCATTCAAGGTGGCTTCGAGCGTCCGACGAATGTTGTTGTTACTATCAGCAACGTTATCGGTCAGCGCGTTATGAGCTTTACCGAGCAGCAAGTTTCCGGCGGTTACAGCCGTCAGGTGAATGTTGCTTCGCTTCCGACCGGCACATACATCGTCGAAATCAACGATGGTGCGCGTCGGATGGTACAAAAAGTTATCAAATACTAATTTCGAGCGCGAAAGCCTTTGCGCAAGAAACAGTAAAATAACCTTTGATTCAAACGGCAGTCCGCGTATTTTTGCGGACTGCCGTTTGGTATTTTAGGGCGGTGCATCGTGTGATATTTTCAGACTAGGTTCGTTTCTCACGATTTGCCATCGCTGTAATTCGTCATTCCAAATTCGTAATTGTTAAATTGTTACAAACTATGAAACCAGTAACGTTAGATACCATCGTGTCGCTCGCAAAGCGGCGCGGTTTTGTATTTCAATCATCAGAAATTTACGGTGGCTTGAACGGCTGCTGGGACTACGGTTCGCTCGGCGTGGAGCTTTTGCGCAATCTCAAGGATGCGTGGTGGAAGGCAATGACCTACCGCGACGACATCGAAGGTGTGGATGCTTCTATTCTGATGCACCCTCGCGTTTGGGAAGCAAGTGGGCACGTTGCCAATTTTACCGACCCCATGATTGATAATAAGACCAGTAAAGCACGCTATCGTGCCGATACGCTTATTGAGGACTACATTGCCAAGTTGGAGAAGAATGGCAAAACCGACCGTGCAAAGGCAGTTGCAGACCGTCTGGCTGCGGCACGTGAGCCGGAGGATTTTTACCAAATTATCGTGGATGAAGAAATTACTGACCCCGTGGGCGGTTCTAAGGATTGGACACCCGTCCGTTATTTCAATCTGATGTTCAAAACATTCGTGGGACCTGTCGAGGACACGAATAGCGTTGTCTATTTACGTCCCGAAACTGCGCAGGGTATTTTTGTGAACTTCCGCAATGTGCTGGATTCTGCACGGCAGAAAATACCCTTTGGTATCGCCCAAATCGGCAAAGCCTTCCGCAACGAAATCAATACGAAATATTTTCTTTTCCGCACCCGCGAATTTGAGCAGATGGAAATGCAGTATTTTGTGAAGCCCGGCTCGCACTCTGAGCAGTTTGAGTATTGGCGTGAACAGCGTTTTCAGTGGTTCTTGGATTTAGGAATGTCGCCTGATGCGATTCGCTTTAAGCCCCACGACAAACTTGCCCACTACGCGGATGCTGCGGTGGACATTGAGTATAAATTTCCGTTTGGTTGGGGTGAAATTGAAGGTATTCACTCGCGCACAAATTTTGACTTGGGGCGGCACGAGGAATTTTCCGGTAAAAAACTGGAATTTGTCGATACGGTGACGAGAGACCGTTTTGTGCCGTATGTGATTGAGACTTCCGTTGGCGCATCGCGTTCATTCATGGCATTTTTGTGTCATGCCTACAACGTTGAAAATGTCGGGGGTGCAGAGGGTGAAGATGCCGAACGTACAGTTTTGAAATTTCACCCGAAGCTGGCACCAGTGAAGGCAGCCGTGCTCCCGCTCGTCAAAAAAGACGGTATGCCGGAGTTTGCCGATAAACTCTACCGCGATTTACAAAAATCATTCAATGTTCAGTACGATGAATCAGCAGCCGTAGGGCGGCGCTATCGTCGGCAGGACGAAATCGGTACGCCGTTTTGTATCACGATTGATGGGGAATCCTTGCAAGACAACACCGTAACAATACGCGAGCGCGATACGATGCAACAAATTCGCGTATCAGCCGATACGGTGAAGGAATACGTGATGAAGTCGCTGATATAAACAGTGCTAAGGATATAAACAGCGCTGAGGGTATATAAAACAAGAGCTAATAGTGCAGGTCATCTGCATTGTTAGCTTTTGTTTTTTTACGCTTACTTTTTTCACTCCTATTGCTCACACGAGGTCTTGCCGGGCGCTTCCTGTGCGGAGTTTGAGGTATTCGTAGAAAATATTGCAGAGAGCGATGTGGGTCAGCCCGTAGCCAAAGTCTTCGATAGGAATAGTAATGATTCGGAAATCAAGCTGATACACGGGAGCATAGATAAGAAGCGGTCTGGCGGTGAGATACGTGTTGAATACGACAGTAAATCCGATGACAGCAGCGAAAAAAACGTATGTTCGGGTCTGAAGAAGAGTATTGGTGCGAAGTTGGCGGTCAAGAAAGGCGACCACACCGAAGGCAATCAAAACCAATCCTGTATATTCTTTATCCGCTTGAAAAACCAACACTCCTATCGGCAGCAATGCAAACATTCCCGCCCGTACCCATTCTAAGCCGCGCACAATACGGTTTTTGACAACAAGTTTTAAGACCTCTCGTACAAAGAGACAAGCATACGGGACGGTGATGAAAAAGAGCCATTCTTCAATGGGTAATTTGAACAAACGAAAGTCCAGTATATATGGTGCATTGAAGTACCAATGCCGATTCGTCACTGCTGAATCCCACGCGACATAGACAAGAAGCGAACCAAATATTCCGCCAAAGGCTTCGCGCCAGTATTGGCGAAAGTTGATGTTTTTCTCAAAGCTGTATGCAAGCGGTCCGGCAATGACGATGAGATTAAAAAGCAGGTATTCAAATTTCATGACAGGGTAGCAAGAGATGAAGAAATTTCTGTTTTTTCAATGAAGACGATTGAGGTGTAAAAATGATTGCGAAAAACACTTGACATTGTGCAAGAAAAATGCTAATTTTGTAATCCTTATTCAAAAAATGCCACTTTAGCTCAGCGGTAGAGCAACGGTTTTGTAAACCGTCGGTCGTTGGTTCAATTCCGACAAGTGGCTCTCAAAAAAAGCCTTGCCAGCATTTGCTGGCAAGGCTTTTTTGTTGTTGGTTCTTGGTATTCAAAATACAGAAGGCTTAGACAACAAAATCCATGACATGACCATTTTGTGCTGCACTAGAGGATGATTTCTCGCTTGGAGTAGCTAACAATCGTTCGTAGAGAGCGGTGTATTGTGGCAAGAGCAATTTCGTTTCAAATTCGTCAATAGCGCGTTGGCGAGAGGCTTCGGCAAATCGTTTGTGCTTTTTGGGATTGGTCAACAAGTCAACCACGTATTTTGCCATGCGTTCGGTATCGCCAATTTCTGCCACGTAGCCTGTTTCGCCGTGCACTACCACTTCAGGAATACCGCCACTGCTTGTTGCTACGACTGGTACGCCGCAGCTCATGGCTTCCAGTGCTGCCAGACCAAAACTTTCGGATTGGCTTGGAAGCAAGAATACATCGGCTGCTGAGAGGATTTGAGGCAGTCCGTTTTGTTTACCCAAAAAGCGCACGTGCTCAGCAATGCCGAGTTCGCGGCTGAGGCGTTCTGCTTCGGAGCGCTCCGGTCCGTCGCCAACCAAAATGAGTTTTGCCGGAACGGTCTTCAATACTTCGTGCAGGATGCGCACCGTATCGGCTACCCGCTTAACGGGGCGGAAGTTTGAGGTGTGCATCAGGATTTTTTCACCCTGCGGTGCATATTGCTGGCGCAATCCACAATCCACGCAAGGTTTATAGGTTTCGGTGTCGATAAAGTTTTGTATAACATCAATTTCTTTGTTCTTGATGTTGAAATTAGTCAGCGTTTTTTCACGAAGAAAACGCGAGACAGACGTAACGGCATCGGATTCCTCAATGGCAAACTTAACCAGAGGCAAGAAGCTCGGCTCCAAGCCGATGAGCGTAATATCTGTGCCGTGTAGAGTCGTTACTATCTTGATGTCGCGTTCTTTCTCAATGATTTTTTTTGCTAAATATGCGCTTGTGGCGTGAGGGATAGCGTAGTGAACGTGTACAATATCCAGTTTCTCATAGCGAATCACATCTACCATTTTGCTTGCCAAGGCAAGGGTATAGAGTTGAAACTCGAAGAGCGGATAATTGGGCATTTCCACTTCGTGATAAAAAACATTGTTGTAAAATCCATCTAACCGAAAGGGCATAGCATAGGTGATAAAGTGTACCTGATGCCCTTCTTCTGCGAGCGCCTTCCCCAGTTCGGTTGCTACTACGCCGCTTCCGCCGTAGGTCGGGTAACAAACAATTCCGATGTTCATAGCGTATCTGCTTTCGTAAAAACGTAACGTTACTTTTTTGCTTGTGTGAATTTATCGCGGCTTTTCTGCCGTTCATAGCAAAAAATGATGTATTTTTGTGGTTTCTTGTGCTTATTATGACTCATCAACCCGATACTTATTGTACCATTGCCTCGCGCGAGCGAGCGGAGATTGTCGTCAAAGGCTCACGCTTTATCGGCTCTGTCGCTCCTGTGCAGACAAAAGAAGATGCTTTCCGTTATATTGAGGACATTCGGAAAGAGTTCTACGATGCGACGCATAATTGCTTTGCATATCGTTTGGGTGCTCAAGGGTTAAACTTCCGTACCGCAGACGATGGCGAGCCATCAGGGAGCGCTGGCAAGCCAATGCTTTTTGTCTTGCAAAAGTTTGAAGTCAGCGACCTCGTTGCTGTTGTGACGCGGTATTACGGCGGCACGAAGCTCGGCGTTGGCGGTTTAGCTCGGGCGTATTCGGATGCCACCGAAGCTGCATTGCAACTTTGCACAAAATTGGATGTTGTGCAAACAAAAGCGTTGCGTATCTTCTGTGTTTACGAAGATATAAACATCATCAAGCGTTTGCTGCAGCAATATGCCAATAGGTACGATGAATCATACGGGGATGTGGCGGAGTTTGTTGCACATATTCCTCTCTCCAAGGCGGATGAATTCAGCGCTGCCGTTACAAATGCCACTTCTGCACGTGCAGGTACGAGCGAGGCGCATTTTGCCGAAGGTGTGTAAGAGCTTGATTGGTAGTATGGAGGGGAGAATTTTGGCTGCAAATGAATTTTAATGAAAATTTCTCTGTGTGATTGCATTTTTTTTGTATATTGCGCCTCATTGCTGAGAGCATAGGTTATATCAGCAGTACAGAATCAAGACTTTACCGTCATTTTCTATTTCCATTCTTAGTGGACAGGTTATGAAGCCATTAGCGCTTGTTGTGGACGATAATAAAATTACCACCAAATTACTGAACCGCTACCTTACACCAGCGGGCTACAACGTCAAAGAAGCATACGACGGTGTAGAGTGTTTGGAAAAAGTACAAGAAGAAACACCCGATGCAATCGTACTCGACGTGATGATGCCGCGTCTTGACGGCTATGAGACGGTAAAGCGCCTCAAGGCTGACCCCAAAACAGCAAAAATTCCCGTCGTTATCGTAACTGCGCTCAACGATGTTTCTAACCAAGTAAAAGCAATCGAATCCGGTGCTGATGATTTTCTCAGCAAACCAATCGAAGATAAATTGCTGATTGCTAAAGTGAAACTTCTTTCGTCTCTCAGCGTTGCGCAAAAGCGCGTTGACGTACTCAGCGAAATCCTTGGTAAGTCTTTGAAGGGTGAAATTTCGCAGGATGAAGTACAACAAAAATTGGCGCAGATTGACATTAGCCTCTAAATTTTTTTAGCGAAAATGTGCAAGCGCTTGGACGGATGAGCAACACTGCTGCTCTCACGCCAAGCGCTTTTTTATTGTCCGTTAATGTGTTCTGCTTGAATTCAAGCACTATGCCTCGCTAAATTTTCTTACACAATTCCCCCAGCCTATTCCGGCATTGTTTGTGGTAGAACTTATCATTATATCGTTTATTACGCTGCTCATTACCACTGCTGGTTCGTTTATTTCTGCAGCTTTTAGTGGTGTGTCGCATCATCATTTGACTGAACTTGCCGAGTCGGGCAATACCTCTGCACAGAGGCTGCTTGATTTTAAGCGTGATAGTGACCCGCCGCGGTCGGCACTTTTTCTCATAGATACCGTTGTTTCCACGCTTGGGTGCATTGGTGTTGGCGGCTATGCTGTTGTTGTTTTTGGGAGTATTCAAGCAGTTGCTGTATCGCTGGCGATAACGTTAATGTTGCTGGTTTTGGGACGTATGTTGCCGAGAGCATTAGGCAGACGATACGCTGTTTCGCTCGTGCGATTTGTGGAGCGTTCTCTGACGCTGACAATGTTTGTGCTGAAGCCGATTGTCAGCATTGTGGCTAATTTTTTCTCACTTTTTGCGCCCCCAGAGCGCGATGACGACGAGGTTATCCGCGAAGAACTTGATGAAATTCTTGAAACGGCACACGGGGAAGGTTCGCTTGATGCTGATGAATACAAGCGCCTCAAGAATTTTGTGCGTTTTAATGAGGTTTATGTTTCGGACGTAATGACACCGCGAACAGTCATTTTTACCTGTCCCTGCCATCTGACTGCCGAAGAAGCTATTAACCTACCGGAAATGCACCAGTATTCTCGTTTTCCCGTGTACGAAGAGGATTCTATTGATTCGGTTGTTGGATATGTGCTGACCAAAGATATTTTCTGGTCGCTTTTGAGTGGTCAAAAAGATGTTCGCTTACGTGATTTATCCCGCGAAGTCTATTTTATTCCCGAAAATATTGACCTCGACCGCGCACTGCAAAATTTCTTGGAACGCCGCGAACACTTGTTTGTGGTTGTTGACGAATATGGAGGTGTGGAGGGCTTAATCACGATGGAAGACGTAATGGAAACGTTGCTTGGCGTGGAGATTCTCGACGAGATGGATCAAGTAAGTAATTTGCGCCATCTTGCTGCCGAGCGTCGTGATGAGCGCATTGCAAGCCTACGGGCACAAAATGCTCACGTGGATGACTCTGCCGACGGTTTGTCCTCCGATGCTAATGCCGATAGCAATGTCTCGGCAATAACAGAGGTAGATGAGTCCAGCGAATCAGAAATGCCCCCCACCGAACCTGAGTGACCTTCGTAAAGCAAGTAGCCGTGCTAAAGTATTGCCCGAATTTTGTGCGAGACCACATTCACAGACCTCTTGAATTCAAGCCTATTTTTACCAACAAACAAATCCCGTCGTATGAACAGACGCATTCTCTTTTTTGTTTTTGAAATAGCTTTTGTCATAGCCTGTGTGCCGCTTCGTGATGTTGCGCAGGAGAAAGATAGCGTTAGTAGCGCAACCACAAAAAAATACAATCTGCCGCAAGAAGTAACCGTTACCGGTAGCCGTATTCCTGATGACGGTAAGAATCAACGCCATTTGCTTGTGGTGGTGCAGCGCGCCGACATTGAAAAATCACAAGCACGCAGTGTGGAGGAAGTATTGCGAAATCTGGCAGGTATTGACGTGCGGCAGCGCGGCACCTTTGGTGTACAGGCAGATATAAGTATTCGCGGCGGGACATTTGAGCAGACATTGATTATGATTGACGGCGTGAAAATGATAGACCCCCAAACTGGACACCACGCCATGAATATCCCGCTTACACTGGATGATATTGAACGGATTGAGGTATTGAAAGGACCCGGCTCACGTCAGTACGGACCAAATGCCTTTAATGGGGCAGTAAATATCATCACTCGGCGACACACACGCCCCACAGCACGTATTCAAGCCATGGGTGGCGAGAATGGCTTGTGGGAAACATCTGTTTCCGGCGGTGCGCCCGTGAGTCTGGGAGAAAATACAACATTGTTGAACCGTTTCTCCGTCATGCGTCGGCGCTCGGATGGCTATCGTCCCTTCACAGACTTTGATATTTGGACGATTGCCGGGGGCGCACAGTTGCTTGCAGGAGATAAATTCTCATTAGATGCGTCCGTGAACTATGTTGACAAAAAATTTGGTGGAAATGGCTTTTACTCTCTTTCTTTTCCGTCCCAGTACGAAGAGACCAAGACGCTTTTTGCTAATCTTACCGCGAGAATGGATATTGGTGTGCCTGTCCGCCTAACGGCAGCGTGGCGGCGCAACAACGATTATTTCATTCTTCGTCGGGAGAATCCAGCGTTTTATCAAAATTTTCACACCTCCAATACTCTCAGTGTGGATGCGCAGACAACGCTCTACTCCTCGCTAGGCGCGACGGCGTTGGGAGCAGAATTCGCAGCAGATATGCTCGAAAGCACAAACTTGGGGAATCGGCAACGCAGTCGCTTCAGCATTTTTGCCGAGCATCAGATAAAACCTCTGGAAAACCTTACGCTGGAAATCGGCGCAACGGCGCTCTACAACAGCGATTGGGGCTGGAGCGTCGCGCCGGGTGCTGACATTGGTTGGCAAGTAACAGAAAATCTT
Organism: uncultured bacterium; assembly: GCA_937899715.1. Classification (GTDB taxonomy): domain Bacteria; phylum Bacteroidota; class Ignavibacteria; order Kapaibacteriales; family UBA4661; genus PH2015. Next base: position 40,252 of record CALCNX010000032.1, read on the forward strand.
TCGCTTCGCGGTTCGGTGGCAAATTCGTTTCGTATTCCAAGTTACACCGAACTTTTTTACAGTGATAGAGCAACGCTTGGTAATAAGGATATTAAGCCGGAGCGGGCATGGACATACGAAATTGGCGGCAGATGGCGTACGGGTTCGGTAGATGTGCAAGCCTCAATTTTTCGCCGTGATGCTGTGCAGCTTATAGACTATGTGCGCAATTCTACCACTGCTCTCTGGCAGGCACAGAACCTTTCCTCAGCAACGACCAATGGTGCAGATATTCACCTTAGCATTACAACACGCGAGGCAGTGCCCGTTCTGGAGCGAATTACGGGTAGCTACACGTATCTCGACCCATACTTCAATGTGGAGCCGGGCTTGCAGTCGCGTTATGCACTCGACCAATTGCGTCACCAAGCGTCACTAGTGCTTGATTTGCGCTGGTTTGGTCTTATCACGAATCAATGGCGCTTCCGATACGACAGGCGATTGAATGTGGAACAAGATGCAGGCTTTGTGGATGTGCGCTTGGGCTGGTCGGGTGGTGGTTTTGAATTGTTTGCCGAGGCTACTAATCTCTTCAGCGCTGCGGCTTTTGATTTTGCAGGGTTGCCTCTGCCGGGGCGGTGGTTGCGGGTGGGCGGTGCGGTGAATCTGGCAGAAGCATTCCGCTAATGCTTGCTTCTTGCTCGTCTTGGTGTGTGACGTGAAAAGTTCTTGTCTGCAAAAGATTCGTTTAGTAGATTGAAAATCTGTGATTCATCCCTAATTTTTCCATTCTTTTTCACTTTTTTCAGGAGCAATAATGAAACGTTCCTTTCGCCTCGATTTAGTTTTGGTAGCTTTTGCTATGGCTATCACGATGAGCGCGTGCGCTAAAAAGGCAGAAGTTCCTGCCATCGCTGACCTTGACACCTACGAAGACAAGTCCATGAATTTCAGCATCAAGTTTCCGAAAAACTGGAAAGCTGCTGTGGAAGCCGGTAAGCGTGCTGAATACTATTCGGACGACAAAATTATGCAGCGCTTCCGCGAGTACAACGAATCCGAAATAACGGGCGCAAAAATGACAATTTTTGCCAATAAGCTGGAAGGTCCTGTTAATCTGGATAGTGTCATTGAGGGAACCAAAATTTTTCAAGATCCGTCGGTTTATTCTGCACCGGAAAAAGTTCAGATTGATGGCGTAGAAGCAACCCGTATCAAGTATGCGTATAAATACGGCGATGGCGAATTCAAGGGCGAGCGCTATTTCGCAATGAAAGATAGTACCGCTATGACGATTATCGAATTTGAATCATTTGGTGGTACGTTCGACCAATTGCATCCTAAATTTGAAGAAATGTTGAAATCAGTCAAATTGGCGTACTACAAAGCTGTCGTGAGAGACACAACTGGCGGCAAACCGGCAGAAGTCTTCAAACCATCGGAAACCATGGCTTCATTTGATGGTAAAAACTTCTCCCTTCAGTATCCGAATAACTTCTCGGGTAAAAGTGCCGGCGGTGGCTTGGAAACAGTGGAATTCAAGGGTATTGGCGGTCCGGCAGATTGTATTATCAACGTGACCGTGACCGACGCGTCGAAGCAAAACAATCTTGACCGCATTGTAGAGCAGAACAAAAAACTCTACAAAGCATCCGCATCTTCGCCTGCAAAAGTCGGTGGCGAAACAGGTGCATTCATTGAAGACTCACCGGTGAAAGATGTACGCCGCCGCACGTATTTTGCTGTCAAAGGTAGCAAACTCTACAAAGTGACCTTGCAATGGTACAAACCAGAACAAGAGATATTCTTGCCAAGTTTTGAAAAGAGTTTTGCGTCCTTAACATTGAAATAAAATACCGTAAGATTCTTACGAAAGAAGCCATGCAAGCGAGTAGTTGAGCCTGTTTCAACTACTCGCTTTTTTTTTCTCACGGGCAGTGTAAAAATTTTTTGGCGTAGAACTGAGAAATTTGGTATAATTGCATCGTTGTTATGCTTGTCATGGGTGGCCGTACTACCGAAATTCGGGGGTGCGGCTTTTTTTTATCGTAGTGGCACGTAAAATTCAGGGGACGCAAGATTTTTTTTCACCGAGCGATGTACCGACTTTGATTATTCGGCATTTTATTCTAAATTGAGCGTTCTGAGAAAAATCCATAACAATCGAACTACTTTACTACACTCAATAAATTGTTTGATAACCATGCGCATTCTGATACTTGAAGATGACTTTTTTCAGCGCAAACTCATGGCACGTTTGCTGATTTCATACGGTGAATGTGATGTTGCGGCAACTGGTCCCGATGCGGTTGAAGCGTTCAGGCGTTCGCTGGAGAATAACCGTACGTACGACCTTATATTTCTTGACATCATGGTTCCGGGTATGGATGGGCAGAAAGTTCTTCGCGCTATTCGTGATTTGGAGCAAGAGCGTAACATTGAGGGCTTGTCCCGTTCAAAAGTTGTGATGGTGACGGCACTTGGCGATAAGCACAACGTAACGACCGCCTACAAAGAGAATTGCGATGCCTATTTGGTAAAACCATATGAAGAAGCAAAACTTGTGGATACAATTAAAAAACTTGGTTTGCTGCCGAGTGCTCAGAGTTAGAGCTGTGATATTGTCTTTAATGTAATTACCTTTTGCTGCCACGGCGATTTCTTGCTATCTCACATTCCATGCAAATATGAGTAAACGTATTTTGGTTATAGAGGACGATGTCAGTCTGCGTGAGTTTATGATTAAGTACTTTCTTGAAAAAGAGGGGTACCATGTCATTACAGCCGAAAATGGAGAAATCGGTTTGGAAAAAGCGAAGCAGGAACTGCCCGACCTTATCATTTGCGACATTATGATGCCGAAAATGAACGGTTATGAGGTAATTCAAGCATTGCATGAATACACGCCTACGGCACGTATTCCCTTCATCTTCCTGACTGCGATGAGCGACCGCGCCAATATCCGTGACGGCATGAACCTTGGTGCCGACGACTTTTTGACAAAACCGTTTGTGAGTCAGGAGCTTATCACGGCAGTGAAGAAGCGTCTTCAGAAAAAGGAAAGTGATGAGTCTGCCGCATTCGGTAAACTCAAAGATCTCCGCGATAAAATTACCAGTGTTCTCCCCCACGAATTCCGTACACCACTCTCAACGATTCTTTCTGCGTCCAATATCCTTATGGACGAATGTGATACTATTGACAAAGATGAATTGCGTGAGATGCTTGGCTATATCAATACATCAGCAAAGCGACTCAATCGTTTGATTGAGAACTATCTATTGTACATCAGCCTTGAGAACACGACTCTTACTGAGGATATGAAGAATGAGAGGACGCTCTGCACCACAGAGAATATTCATGAGTGTGTGCTGAATCAGATGAAAAAAAATAACCGTGCCCACGATTTAGCGTGGCAGAGTGGAATACCTGATGCTGGTGTGCGCGTGGCTGTTTCTGAATCGTATTTTAACAAAATTGTTGAAGAAATCACTGATAATTGCTGCAAATTCTCCGAAAACGGCACGCCTGTTTCTATCTCAACGTCCGTAGATTCTGGTAATTTGATTCTTGAGTTTACTGACCAAGGGGTTGGTATGACAAAAGAGGAAATTGCTCAAATTGGAGCTTTTATGCAGTTTAAGCGTGATATTCTGGAGCAACAAGGGGGCGGTTTCGGCTTGACACTTGCAAAGCGTATTATTGAACTTCATGGTGCTGCGCTGCATATCGAAAGTGTTGTTGATAAGACAACCACAGTGCGTTTTTCTGTTCCTATTGTCAAATAGTTTTAGAAAGCCTTCTTTCTTCGATACCTTCTCTCGGGCTACAAAATTTCTTGTTTGCGCCTGTATTGTGCTGACTCCCCGTTCAGCAGAGTACAGGCGCAACGCATTTGGGATTGTTTCTTCTGCCCCCAAGCCTCTGCCAGCAGCGTAATTGAAAATATTCTTGAGATGAACGTGGGTATTGTTCCATTCGCCTCCTCTCTCTGGAATTTGCGGCAAATCAGTGTGTTTGTGCTATGCAGAAATTCCTTTCTCCGAATCCCTAACAAACCGTATATTTGCTGAGTTTTGTCTCACTCTACTCATTCTTTCACCCTGTTTTTTTATTACAAGGATTTTATCATGGCTCAACATCAATGCGATTTGGTTGTGATTGGCGCAGGTCCGGGCGGCTATGTGGCGGCAATTCGCGCATCACAGCTTGGCTTGAAAACAATTTGCGTCGAGGCTGAACACTTGGGCGGCATTTGTCTCAACTGGGGCTGTATTCCGACCAAAGCACTCATCAAAAACGCCGAATATATGCACTTCCTGAACCACGCAAGCGATTTTGGTTTCAATGTAAAAGGCGTGGATGTTGATTTTGGGAAAGTCGTTCAGCGCAGTCGCGGCGTTGCCGACCAGATGTCGAAAGGCATTGCGTTTTTATTCAAAAAATACAAAGTCGAATCCGTCATGGGCTTCGGTGTGATTAAATCACTTGGTAATGTGGAGGTGAAAGATAAAAGTGGTGCTGTTACCGATACAATTTCATGCAAAAACATCATCGTTGCCACCGGTGCGCGTCCGCGTATGTTTCCGGGCATTGACGTTGACCGTGAGCGCGTGATTACAAGCCACGAGGCAATGGTACAAAAAGAAATCCCGAAATCAATGGTCGTTATGGGTGCTGGTGCTATCGGTGTGGAGTTTGCATATTTCTTCAATGCCTTCGGTACGAAAGTAACGATTATCGAAATGCAGAAAAATATTCTGCCTATCGAAGACATTGAAGTCTCAAAAGAACTTGAAAGACACTACCGAAAATATGGTATCGAAATGCTCACCGAAACACGGGTTCTTTCAGCAAAGACCGTTGGCAAGGGCGTAGAAGTGAAAATCCAGAAAAAAGACGGCACTGAAGAGACATTGAAGGCAGACCTTGCGCTAAACGCAATCGGTATTCAAGCGAATATCGAAAACATCGGTCTGGAAGCTGCGGGTGTAGCGACTGAGCGCGGTTTTATCAAAATTGATAAATTCTTGCGCACCAATGTAGCCGGTATTTTTGCTATCGGCGACGTAGCGGGCGCACCATGGCTGGCGCACAAGGCTTCTGCTGAAGGTATCACGGTTGCAGAGTTTATTGCCGGACACCACACTGACGGCATGAATTACAACAACATTCCGGGCTGTACCTACTGCAACCCACAAGTAGCATCTATCGGGCTTACCGAAGAAAAAGCAAAAGCTGCCGGACATGAAATTAAAGTCGGCAAATTTCCTTTCACTGCTGCCGGAAAAGCACACGCTATCGGCGAAGCAAAGGGTTTTGTGAAACTCATTTTTGATGCAAAGTATGGCGAACTTCTTGGTGCCCATATGATTGGACCAGACGTAACCGAGATGATTGCTGAAATGGGCTTGGCGCGGACGCTTGAGGCAACCGGTCCTGCAATTTTCAAAACTATGCACGCACACCCGACCCTGAGCGAAGCTGTCATGGAAGCCGCCGCTGCCGCCTACGGCGAAGCGGTGAATTTCTAAAATGTACTTTTTCTGAGAGGCGTATGGCATCATGCGTCTCTCACTTTTTTATCCTGAACTACCGTAGTGAACACCACGCTTTCTCCCGCACAAAACACCATTGCCGAACTTCTGGCAACCGCATACACGCTGCTGCCGAACAACGACAAACGCAGCGCCGAGCACTTGGGGCGCATCGGTACGGAACTCGAAAGCCGTTCTCGCCTCGCCCACGCACGAGCCATTCTGGAACGAGCCATTCAGATAGATCCGCTTGGACATCCCGAATGGTATTTGTCGTTAGCATTTGCGCATTTCCGCGATGTGACAGGCAGTTTTGCTGCCGATGGTGAACGTATTATTGTTGATGGCATTGAAGAAACTGACTCGGATTATTTGAAAGCCTCGTACTTGTCCATTTTGGAAGGCGGCGACGGCAGCGATATTACTGAGATGATAGAGTATTTAGCCGCTTCCGATGACGTTTCGGTGCGCTTTGCGCTTGGTCACTCGCTTCTCTGGCGTGGTGAGCAGGAACGCGCCTACACACTGCTTCGGGAGACCGTTGACCTTCTGGGCAACGATGAAATTGCAGTTGGTCTTGATTCTTACTGCGGTGCGCTGAATTGGATGCGTGGGCAAGGTATGAACATTGACCTCAAGAGCGAGGTTTTACCGTATCTGGAGCGTCTTATTCATTTTTCGCCAAGCGTTTACAATTTCCGTGCTCTCAAAATTCAGATGTATCAGACGCTGAAAGAATATGAACACGTGAAAAATGTTGCGCTGGAGACACTTGCCGTTTTCCCAGACGAAGAAACAACGATGGTAGCGCTCGCCTCAGCGTACGAAAAACTGGGCGACGATGACCGCGCTATTCTCTGGTACAATCGTGCTGTGGGCGCGAAACCAAATTTTGCGCGTGCGCGTGTGATGCTGGGCAAACTTTACGAGCGGCTTGGCAAGCAGGACGCAGCAGAGCAGGTCTTTCGTGAAATTGGCGTGGCGTATCCCGATTATTATGCCGGAAAGATAGAAATTGCCTATTTTCTTCGGCGCATCGGCAAGCACAGCGAGGCTACATCACTTTTTCGGTATGCTTATGACCACCTCAAAACATTTGAGAAAGCCTCTGTGGAGCAGCATCCGGACGGAAAGCAATTTATGGCAGAAATGTTCTCTATGGATTTGCCAATTCTGATGCGCTAGGCTTTGAGCTTAAATAAAACTGAATAACGATATTGCCCCAACCTTTTTATACTTTATCCTTTTCCATGTCCCCTGCTTCCGGCATACTTCTTCTGGCTGCTCCCGCGCTGCTTGACTCCAATTTCAAGCGGGCGGTAGTGTTTTTGGCGCAGCATGGTGAGGAGGGAACGCTTGGCTATGTGCTGAATCGTCCCCTAGAGACGACGCTCGCTGAGATTGTGCCCGATGATGTCTATGGGTTCGACGCACCGCTTTACTGGGGCGGTCCATGCCAGAACGATACGCTGCATTGCATTCACAATGTAGGGACGCATATTCCGGGAGCGGCAGAAATTACCGAAGGAGTCTATTGGGGTGGAGATTTTGAGGTGATTAGAGACCTCATCGTTGCAGGCGGAGCCTCGTCGGACGACTTTCGCTTCTTCATTGGCTATGCGGGCTGGGGAAGCGGACAACTAGATGAAGAAATCAAGCAAACTTCATGGGTGCTGACCGATTCATCACCACACATTGTTTTCCCTGAGACGGTAAAAAATCTCTGGACACGGACACTCAAAGACATGGGCGGTGAATATCGTATTCTTGCTAGTACGCCGGAGCATCCGTCTTTAAATTGAAGAAGCAATTATCATTTATTATAATTCGTATTGAAACTGCAAGGATGAACTCATACTCAAGTCCATTGCCATTAACATTCGGCGGCTATTTTCTGCTTGCCGTTGGGGTTCTGCTTATTGGGGGTAGTCTTCCTTTAATTAGGCGGTCTATTCGTGTGAATCAGTATTACGGAGTAAGGACTGACGAGGCTTTTAAGTCGGAAGAAAACTGGTATGCGATAAACCATTACGGAGGAAAACAATTCTTGGGAGTGGGAATATTTACGATGGCATGGAGCATTCTGAACATTATCTTTGTTGCAATCGGGTTCGTCACTCATGACTTAGTTGCTGCTCTTAGTAGTACTATCCCAGTTGTTATTGCTCTCGGTATTGCTTTCGTTCGGATTAATGCATACAATGAAAGTTTTTACTCCAAGCGCTGAGTGTAACTAAAAAAAATCAAACGTTTGTGTGTTTGTGTCGAGCGTGGTTATCGGTTGTCGCCGCGCAGAACCCTATCATTTTCTGACAGCCGACCAATTTATTCCTTATATCGCTATGATTATTGGAGTTCCCAAAGAGATAAAATCCTACGAAAATCGCGTGGGGCTTGTTCCGTCGGGCGTAGAGGTACTGAAGCAGCACGGGCATACGGTGTATGTCGAAACAAATGCCGGCAAAGGCAGTGGTTTTTCTGATGAAGCATACATCAAGGCGGGCGCAGAGATTCTGCCCACAGCAAAAGATATTTATGATAAAGCGGAAATGATTGTAAAGGTCAAAGAGCCAATTGAGCCGGAGTACGAACTTATCCGCGAAGGGCAAATTCTCTTTACCTATTTCCACTTTGCCGCTTCGCGGGAGCTTACCGAAGCCATGGTCGAGAGCGAAAGTATTTGTATCGCCTACGAAACCGTGCAGCGTCCCGATGGTTCCTTGCCACTCCTTATTCCCATGAGCGAAGTTGCGGGGCGCATGGCTGCTCACGAAGGCTCGAAGTATTTGGAGCGAGCGATGGGCGGGCGTGGTATTTTGTTGGGGGGCGTGCCGGGCACACCACCGGCAAATGTGGTGGTGCTGGGCGGCGGAATTGTTGGCACGAACGCAGCCAAGATTGCCGCGGGCTTGGGCGCACGAGTATTTATCTTGGATACCAATCTTTATCGCTTGCGTTATCTGGACGATGTAATGCCGAAGAATGTTGTTACGCTAATGTCAAATCCGGCAACTGTCCGCGAAGTCTCACGCGAAGCGGATTTGATTATCGGTGGCGTTCTCATTCCAGGCGCACTTGCCCCGAAACTCATCACCCGCGCCATGCTAAAAGATATGAAAGAAGGCGCTGTATTGGTAGACGTGGCTATTGACCAAGGTGGCTGTTTCGAGACCAGCAAAGCCACAACCCACGAAAACCCGACGTATGTAATTGACGGCGTACTCCACTATTGTGTTGCGAATATGCCCGGTGCAGTACCGTTTACTTCCACGATTGCACTTACCAATGCTACGTTCCCTTATGCGCTCCAGCTTGCCAACAAAGGCTATAAAAAAGCTATCAGCGACAGCCAAGAGCTGCGTTTAGGTTTGAACGTTTATAGGGGCACGATTACGTACGGTGCGGTTGCCGAAGCGTTTAATCTTCCGTGGGAAGAATCCACGAAATTTATTCCGTAAGCGACATAACGCTGAATTTGTTTGTACGAACCCGCACTCCTTGCACAACGAAGGAATGCGGGTTCTCTTTTAGTACCAATTTTATAGCAAAAATTGTTTTTTACGCAAGTGTTTTTATCCAAGTAGGAATTTTTATCAGTCGTTATTTTTTGTTAAATGATTCTGCTCCATACCATTTATACTTTTCCTCAATGCCGCATTTTTTCTAGGTTGATGCTCCTCAAATTCCGTATAACCATTGTTGCTGTAATGTGTTGAAACGATTCGGTCTTGGTCAGATAGAATGAAAGTTCTATATTGCCGTCCCGCATAATGTTTCATAGCGTTTAGCGAACATTCTTGAGGAGCAACATACGTGCTGTTTGGCTTGCCTACGGCATTACCAACGGCGTTGCTGCTGAAAAATGTCCTACTAACACAAAACGTTGTGCGCGTAGTCCATTTCTCAATTACATTCTACGAGGAACACGCATGGCACAATTTCTACGCACGTGCGCAATAGCAGCGTTTCTGCTCCCTCTCTTTGCGGTGCTGGAAAATATCACCCAAGCCAATTCACTCTCTGCACCGACGTATTCATACACGTTGTTTGCCCAAACCCCTCGCAAAGAGACTCCGGCGCGCCCGCAAGCGCCGCAAACAAGCGATACAAAAACGATTATTCCGCGTTTGCAGGATGATTTTGCAGAGTTGGACGACACACTTCAAATCGTTCCCGGTGTTCAAATAAACGACCGCTTTGTGACAAGTACCTTGGAAGCTGCCCGCCAGCAGTATCTTCGCGCACTCTCCTACATCAACCGTTCCGACACCGCTCGTGCTGCCCGCTCTTTCGATCAAGCTATCGAAACGCTCAATAAAATTGCGGACTTCCCCAAGATTCAGGATAACCAAGACTTCATAGACCTCATGCAATCTATCATTGAGGACTATGAAAACTATATCAAGAATTTGGACAACCTGAGCGAAAAATCGCCGATTGTCGTGCTGCGCGATAAGTTTTTCCAGTCCATCGAAAACAGTGATATGCCGTCGTATGACGACCTGAATTTCCCTCGTGGTAAGGATTCAAGTCGTCTGAAATTTGCGCCATTGAATCTACCCGAATCCAGTTCTGCGCTGGCTACATATACCGGTATGCGCGGTGTAAATTTACAGGTACCGATGCCGGAGAACCAAGAAGTGCTTTGGGCGGTAGAATTCTTGGCGGTGCGTGGACGGCGATATTTCCAAAAATGGATGGAGCGCACGGGCAAATGGTTCCCGATGATGCGCAAAATTGCTCGTGAAGAAGGCGCACCCGAAGAAATTATTTACCTTTCCATGATAGAAAGCGGACTCAGTCCATATGCAACGTCATGGGCAAAAGCTGTGGGTTTATGGCAGTTTATCAAGGGTACGGGGCAGATGTACGGCTTGGGCGTGGACTACTGGCAAGATGAGCGCCGTGATCCCGAAAAAGCTACTCGTGCCGCGATGCGCCACCTGAAAGACCTCTACAACGAGCTTGGTGATTGGCACTTGGCACTTGCTGCCTACAACTGCGGTTTGGGCGGGGTGCGCCGTGCGATTGCACGTTCCGGTCTGAGCCAGCCGAATTATTGGGATGTGCGCCCGTACCTGCCCAAAGAAACCCGCAACTATGTGCCGCTTTATGTAGCTGCTTCCAAAGTCTGTATGAATCCTGAGGCATATGGCTTCACGAATTTGCAGTTTGAAGAGCGCTTTAATTATGATGTTGTTCCGATTAGCGAAGCGGTGGATTTTCGTGTCCTGTCGCGCTGCGCAGGCGTAAGCGAAGAAACGTTGCACGACCTCAACCCTGAACTTATTCATCAATCAACACCGCCGTATTCCGAACAGTACCAGCTCAAGATTCCCGTCGGCACCAAAAGTACATTTATTGCCAACTACGAGAAAATGAGCAAGGCGGACAAGCACTCATGGACAATGCACGAAGTGAGTGGTAGCGAGACCTTGAGTTCTATTGCCAAAAAGTATGGTGTATCCTCATCAGTCATTGCGGCTGCAAACGACCTCACGGGAAAGAAAAAACGCATTCCTGTCGGCACGATGCTTCGTATTCCTACCGATGGACGATACACGCCGCCTGCCAATAGCAAAGACGATGAAGACGAAGAGGAAGATAATCCGCCTGTGCAAGCAGTAGCAGCGAATACGAAAGAAAAACAACAAGGCTCAAAAGCTGAAAATAATGACAAGTCCGTCGCGAGTGATAAGTCTGACGATACAGACGTAGTGCAGCATCGTCCTGCTCCGCCGCCGCCGAACAGTAAAAAACTTGAACACGAAGTAGCGGCAGGGGAAACCTTGTACAGCATTGCTGCTCGCTTTAATGTGCGTCTGACGGATTTGCGAAATTGGAATAATATTCCCTACAATTCCGACAAAGTGACACTGGGCGACCAGTTGACATTGTATGTAGATAAATACTTCAGTGAAGCAGAAGTAACAAAAACAAGCACTGCAAAGCCTAAACCCGGCACACTGAGCCACACTGTCGCTAAAGGCGAAACCTTAGCGAAGATAGCGGATGACTATGGCGTAACGATGGATGAAATTCGTACTGCCAGCAAGATGAAGAAGAATGCTCGCATATACGTTGGGCAAGCTCTGACCGTTCCGGCAACTACCGAGAATCAATCTACAAAGCAGACGCAATCTGCTACCGCCGATGCCGCCACTCCCGCCACCGAGCCAAAAGCAACGGCATCATCATCAAGCGCACCTGCCGGAAAGCCGACGCTCTACAAAGTGAAGCAAGGTGAAACGCTGAATGCAATTGCCGAGCGCTACAACGTAACAACGCGGGACTTATCGCAGTGGAATAGTCTGCGTGGCACATACATCAAGCCCGGCATGGAATTGAAAGTCTATGCACAAAGCGTCAGCAAGGGCGACGAAACACCGAAAACAACAGCTTCAGAAGGCGACAGCAATGGAACGAGCCACACTGTGCGCTCCGGTGACACGCTCTATTCGATTGCACGCCGTTACGGGCTGACGGTAGAGCAGGTGAAGAAGCTCAATCCTTCGCTAACGGGCAATACAGCTCGCTTGGGGCAGGTTTTGAAGGTGAAGTAAATTTGACCAACACCCCACTTGAATTCAGGTAACCCAAAAATTTCAAGATGTAGTCCATTTTCATAATGGGCTACATCTTTGTATATTAAGCCGATTCTATCACTTCCGCAAATAATCGTCCAGAATACTTCCCCATATTTTTCTTCACTACTACTCATGAATACCCGATTCTATGTGCTTTGCACGGTTTTGTTGTTGTACTGCGCAGCGCCAAATCTTCTTGCTCAAAAGGCATCAAAACAAACTACAAGTGCCAAAGCCGTGCCAGTTGTGGCTTCCGGATCTGCACCTGTTCCGGCATTGCTCTACGAAGTCAATCTCAATGACCGCTCGGACGATACCTTCAAGGTACGTTTGCTTGTCAGTGGCTTGAAAGCGGCAAATGCAGTTTACCAGTTTGCTTCCACTGCACCCGGTACGTATCAGGTCATGGACATCGGACGATTTGTGCGGAAATTTCAGGCATTCGACGAGAAAGGGAAGGAAATTCCTTGCGACCATATTTCGGTGAATCAGTGGAAAATTAAGCAACCAGAAAAAGTCGTTGAGATTCGCTATGCTATTGCCGAGACGTTTGATACACCTGTGCCGCGCGACGAAATTTTCCGTATGTGTGGTTCGTCGCTGGAAGATGACCACGCGCTTTTCAATGTTCACACCGCTATTGGCTTTCCGTCAGGAATGCAAACTGTTCCTCTCAAAATTAAGTTTCTGCGTCCGTCGGCATGGAAAATTGGTACAGCGATGGAGCAAGACAGCGCCGGATATTTCCTTGCGAAGAATTACGATTATGCCGTGGACTCGCCTGTACTGATGGGACGTTTAACAACAGCCCGTACCATGGTCAAAAACACGGCAGTTGAAATTTACACCTACTCCAAAACCGACCAAATATCATCCGAGCAGTTGCTGAACTCAATGAGTAAGATGCTTACATCCGCAGGAGAGTTTTTGGTTGAATTGCCTGTGAAGCGCTACACCTTTCTTTTTCACCTTGAAGATACTCCGGCAGGCGCTTGGGAGCATTCGTACAGTTCGGAGTATGTACTGGAAGAGCGTCCATACTCACCGGAATATGGGCAATACATCACGGACATTGCGGCGCATGAATTCTTTCACGTCGTTACTCCGCTCAACATTCACAGCGAAATTATCGAACATTTTGATTTTGTAAAGCCGACTCCTTCCGAACATCTCTGGCTGTACGAAGGCACCACTGAATGGGCAGCACACGTGATGCAGCTTCGGAGCGGCTTAAAATCACTCGACCAATATCTCGCCGACCTGAGCCAAAAAACGCTTGTTGACCAAAACTACTTTGACCGCGCTTACAGCCTCAGCAAACTCAGCCTGACGTGTTATAGCGATTCAGGGCAAAAACAGTACGGAAACATTTACTATCGCGGGGCGCTTGTGGCGGGAATGTTGGATATTCGCTTGCTTGAGCTTTCGGGCGGCAAGCGAGGACTGCGCGAAGTGATACAAGAACTGGCAAAAAAGTATGGTCCTGAGAAATCGTTTGCCGAGAAGGACTTTTTCAATGAGTTTGTGAAAATGACCTATCCCGAAATTGCAGACTTCTTTGAGCAATATGTCAAACGTGCAAATCCGCTTCCTCTCCGCGAATACTATGCAAAAATCGGAATTGCGTATAATGAGCGCAAACTCTCCGATAGCATCCAACCCGAAGCAGGCTTGAAAACCCGTCTCCGCGAGGGGAAACTTGTCGTAGCAGATTTTCGTGAAAACCTTGCGCCGAGCGGTATTCAGCTTGATGACGAAATTCGCGCCGTCAATGGGCAGGTTCTTACCTCTGCTGACAACAAAACTTTCGCCAGCATTACCGCAAAATTCTCGCCCACGACCACCTACACGCTCACCGTTGCACGTTCCGGCAAAGAATTGACCTTGACGCTTCCCGTGCAGACACGCCGCGAAGAACGCCAATATGTCTTCGAGATTAGCCCTCAGGCATATCACCGCCAAGTAATGCTTCGTAGCGTGTGGCTCAAAAACTTGTAAAATAGTAAGGCATCCATGTTTTATATTTCTATCGGGATTGTCATACTGGCAAATGTGCTCTATCACACAGCACAGAAGTCGGTTGCGCCCGATGCCCATCCGCTTGTGGCGACGATAGTGGCATATTTTGTGGCGATAATGATTTGTCTTTTGGCATTTCCGTTTTTCCCCATGCAAAACACACTTCAGGAAGAACTTCGTCGCATCAATTGGTCAAGCTATGCGCTTGCACTCTCCATTGTTGGCGTAGAAGTCGGATATTTGCTGGTATATAGGTCTGGATGGAACGTGAGCATCGGTTCGGTGGTGGCAAATGTAGTAATTGCGATTGTGCTTATTCCCATCGGGATTTGGATTTTCAAAGAATCCGTTTCGTGGACGACGATTGCTGGTGTGGCATTGTGTCTGGCAGGTGTGGCACTGATAGCGGCGAAAAAATGAGTCATGGAACAAAATCGCAAGTCGGTATTGTAGCAAAAAAATAACAAAAAGAAAAGCGTGGAGTTAATAAACTGCCACGCTTTTTCCTTTTGAAAACGGCATAAAATCAATGGATATTGGCTCACACTGATATTGTAAGGGTGTTTGCGGCTTTATCAAATGTAGCCGTGTAGCTGCGCAGCTTTGCGCCTGCCGGACCTGCAAGGACGCTTCCGTCGGAGGCAGAAAAACGAGAGCCGTGACAGGGACATTCTATCACACCACGCGAAGGCAGCCCTACCTGACATCCTTCATGCGTACAGACAGCCGTAAGAACGAGAAATTCTGTATCGCTTGTCCGCATGATAACAAGTGGATTATCACTGACTGTTTTGATAACCGCTCCGCCAACGCTTTGCAATGCAGTTTCTTGGGCAATGTTGACGACATTGCCGGATGTTGTTCCGGTGCCACCAGTATTTGTGCCGCCCATTGTCGTGCCACCCGTAGTGGTTCCGCCTGTTGTCGTTGTGTTAGGTTTAATCACCGTTATTTCGCAGGCATTCACAAGCGATATTGCTGCTCCTGCCGATATAGTCAAGCCCAGCATAGAAGCCGCCTGCACAAGAAATTCGCGGCGCGGACTGCTGTGCTCGTTGGAAGGGACGCTTGCAAGCGGTATAGTTTCTGGGGTATTTGTCATAATGCCCTTGAGAATGAGGTACTCAAATGATTTAATTTGCCGAGCCGTAAAGCATTGCTTTGATCGTAATTGTTTCGCTTACTTTGCTGCCGATAATGCCCTTGCGACCCGCAACGCCATGCTCCTTCAGGGAAACAGGAAAATCGTTTACTTTTATCATCACAAGGTCATTGGGAGCTTTTTCAACGTAGGTAATCTCAATAGAGATAGTCATCGGCTTGCCTACGCCATGCAATGTGAAAACACCTTCGGCATTTGCCTTGGCAACGCCTTTGCCGCCGCCGCTTGAGACAATTTGCACGCCAGAGAGTTTTTTGATGTCGAAGGTGATATTGGGATTACTCTCGGCATCAAGCCAATCTTTTTCCTGCAAATGGCGGTCGCGCAAGGCAATACCTGTTTGCATGGTGTTCACTGCCACAAGCACTTTGCCTGATGTGGCTTCAAGATTGCCGAGGTCGAGTGCAAAACTTCCTGTCACCGTAGCCGTGCCGCCGTCAATATTTTCGAGCGGTGCTTTGCTGCTGAATTGTGCTTGATTAGCGCCGACTTTGTTATTGAGCGTAATTGTTTTCGTGCCTTTGGTACTCAGGTTGAACCCTGTTCCGGCGCTGCTTGTGCCGGCAGTGAAGACCATAAGGACAAATGCAGTGAGGATAATACAAAGTTTCATGGAGATATATACGATTAGTGAGAAAATTATGCTAACGTTGATTCTACTTTGAGTGTGCGGAGTGCTTGGCGGCGCATCATAATAAAACTGCCAAGTCCGCCCAGAAGGGCTACGCCGGCTATCGGTCCGGCAATATCCAATCCTAAACGAAATTCATCCTTCCATTCTATATGCTCTTCTTCAGTGCCAAAGTTCGGATTGACGGTCTTGACAACAACTTGTGTTTTGTCTTTGGTGTAAATATTACTGCCGTGAGCTGCCCACGTTCCCAAAGCTGATACAGCAATGACGGCAAAAAGGGCAATACAAATTTTCCACATAATACTTCCCTTGTAATTCGGTAAAAGATTAAGTTCTTGGTTGTAGGACTTTCGTAAAAAACAGGGAGTGCGGAATTTTAATTCCGCCGTTTCGTGAGAAATACATTGCGGAATTAAAATTCCGCACTCCAATTATGTTTGTTTTTGCTATTTGCGAAAGTCCTCAGTTGGACAATCAATAGTACAAATGCAATTGCAAGTTCCACCGTGTTGAACGGAAGGATTCCGTATCATAGTAACGAAACTCGGGGCGAAGCTCAATAAACGGCAGTGGGAAAATCTGCGCACCAATAGTTGCTTGGACGCTGTACAATTCCGCAACCCCGTCAGTGGCGTTCGGAGCCGAAACTTGCGTGATACCGCGCTCGAAGCGCACAAACGGCAGCAAGCCCGAAAGCGCTTGATAGGTAAGCATCACGGAATAATTGCGGGTTTGCCGACCTTCGCTTATGCCTGACAGAACATACTCGCCCTGCAATGCTACACGGTCGCTCAAGCCTGCTCCCGCGAAAATGTTAATCATCGAAAAGGAGCGATTGGTAAAATAAGACGCACCGAAGTAGGAGTTAAAAATGTGGTCTTCCGTTCGCGGGGTAATGGCAAAGCGAGCAAGATACGACGGCGATGCCGCCAGCGCCCCAAGATTCGATGCTGTCGCCGCAGCCGCGAGCGAATCGCCTAAAAGAGGCACGGACTCGCCGTATTTGTTTATTGTTCGAGTTTGCGCCAGTGAGCGCGGCAGATACGCTCCTGCTGTGAGAGAGAGCCATTGCAAGCCGTCATAGTTTAATTCCGCACCATATTCGGCAAAGTTTGGTGCAATAATCGGGATGGTATTTGCTCCGGCTACTTGCCGGACAAGCATTGTGTGGTCATCGTAGCGAATTCCGATAGATGGCTGAAAATGCCCAATCCGTAATTGTGGCAATGCAAGCGAAGGTTGTATCATAGCCGAAGCCGACCATCCTTGCATCCCGGCAAATGGAAGCGGTGTACCCATAGCCTGTTCTGCCAATGCGCCCAACTCCGCCATGCCTTCCAGTGTCAACCACGGAGCCGCTACCCATGCTGCATACACGGCAGTTTGCATCGGGATAAACCGCGTAGGAGAAGTGGCTGTACGCGGCGAGCGGGTCATCTGTACACGTGCGTCGAAGCCAAGTATAAGAGCGCCGTCGGCGAGGCTGTTCGATTCCGCTTTTTCAATAAACTCCAACCCGACCGAGTGCGCTGAAAACAGCTTCATGTCTTTTTCCATGTACCAGCCGAGTTCATTTCTCAAGCCGCCGCCTTGCGTTGAGATGTGGCAGTTCAGGCATTTATTACCCGTAAGCAATGTGAATTGCGGCAAAGCATCGGCTTCGGGTGAGAGTGCACAAAGCAGACTCAGACTAAGGAGTACGAACGCGCACAAACGCTTGGTTGTCGTGTAGTTCAATAGCGTAGTAAGTGTCATAAAAAGTATTCCGACAATCTTCTCCGTGGCGTAAGCAGTACCTTCTTACAAAAGTACCTTCTTACGAAAGTATGTTCTTACGCCACGATGAAGGGTTGTTTGAGAAAATGAAAGTGCTTAATTGTAAGTGTGCTTATCTACCGCGCAACGACAAACCCTTGTACTGCGGTCTCTCCCGTGCCAAGCGTGATGCGGCAGTAATAGACACCGTTAGTGTAGCTGCTCACGTTGAATTGCGCAGTGGCAGCACCGCTCGACCACGTACCCTCAATTGCTTCCGATACGGCTCTGCCTAGTGCGTCGTAAACGCGCACGCTTACTCTGCCGGCTTGTGGCATAGCAAAACTCATTGTCACAAGTTCGGCAGAAGGGTTCGGTGTAACGCGCACATTCAGGCGGGCTGCATCGAGAGTAGCAAGTTGGCGGACGCTAACCGCCGTAATGTTGGGTAAAATAACCTGCGCACGAATTTCTCCACCGGGATTAGCCGCAGTGTGAACATTGACATAATAGCGCTCACCGCGCAAGTTGTCAATAGCAGCCGCACTCATTTTCCACGAGCCGCTGAGTGTGTTATCGGTAGGTGTAAATGTAATATTTTGAACAACAGCCCCTGCGGTACCTGCCGCGCCGAGGTGAAAATGTGAATTAGTAAGCGGTCCGGTCAAACCTGAGAATGTCATTCGGTAGCGTAGCGTTGAATCTGCCCACAAAACAGCATATCCTGCGCCACGACCTGCGGTAGTAACCGGAGGAACAGAATTTGCGCCATTGAGTCCCAATACATAACCTGTTCCAGCAATGGGGTTGACCTGAGCGCGAATTTCACCGTTTGGATTAGCGGCGGTGTGAAGATTGATATACACGCTACTTGTGAGGAGAGAATCTGCCTGTGCGGGAGTTAATGCAGTCCATGAGCCTGTGACATAGCCGTTACCGGATGTGTCGGTAACGGTAATGCTTTGCGTTGGTGTAGGGTTTCGCAAGCCTGCTTTGCTATAATGGAAATGTGCTGCCGTCACGCGTCCGCTTAATTGTGCGAATGCAAAGGTGTAGGTGAGTTGGGTTTTATCAGCGCTGAGAATCGCCCAGCCGCTTCCTGTACCGGGTGTGGTAACGGGTTGCGATGGGTCATTGCCATCAAATGACAAAGCGAAAAACTGCTGGCTGCGTGCCGTACCAAAGCCGACGACGAGCATTGCAAATAGCAACAATAGGGAACGAAAAGACTTCATAACGGGGTCTCCAAAAAGGATAAACATGAGTGGAAATATTGAATCAGTGTGCGTGATGCGGATTGTTGACACCGAAGCAGGTTGAAAGCAGATTAGTTATTTTTTGCACCTTGATTAACCCAAGCACGGATGAGGCTTTTATTGCAGTCGGAAAGCACTCCTCCTTGCGGCATTTGTGCGTATCCAGGCAGTTGGGATGTTACGCCCACAAGCAGCGTCGCAGCAGCGTATTGCTTAACGTTAGCATAGCCTTCCATGTTGACACCGACCGTCTGGAGGGCGTTGGAATGGCACGAATAGCAATTTGATTTTAATATCGGCTGGATTGTCTGCGCGTAGGATACGTTCAACGTGTCGCAGGGATCGACGGTCACTCTCTTTTCGCCTTTTGCCGGACCGGAAAAATTCTGGCATCCCGTCACAATCGCAATGCTTCCCACAAGTACGGCTGAGACAAGCATTATTTGTCTGAAAGTATAGTGAGAGAAACGAACGTGCATAACATTATCTCCGAAGAAAAATTTTTGTAAATGATAAAGGAAGAGGATACGCTTCGTGCCTCAAATTAGCATAAATCACGAGATTCTGTGTAAGAAGAAATACTGTTTATACGAAATCCGTAGTTCTACGGATTGGTACATTCGGAAGCCAAGGTAGAAATTCGCGGAAACTCCACGATAAATGTAGCTCCATTGCCCATGCCGCTTTCGCACCAAACTTTTCCCTGCATCATTTCCACCAGCTTTTTTACGATGGACAATCCCAGTCCTGTAGAGTGTTCGCCCGCTGTCGGCTTGGCGGAGAGGCGGGCGAATTTGCCAAAGAGTTTCTTTTTATCGCTATCGCTCAGTCCGGGTCCCATGTCGGCGACGCTTACGCGAGCCGCTTCATTGCTTGCTTCTACGGAAATATGCACATTGGCATCGAAGGGCGAATACTTAACAGCATTAGAAAGGAGGTTCTCTAAGACCTCGCGTAAACGCCCGCTATCGGCGAGAATATTCGTTTCTTGAGTGCTTTTGCTTGTGAAGTGGAGTGCGATGCGTTTTCTTTTCGCTATCTCCCTGTATTCCTTCACAACGCTCTCGGTCACATTTGCAAGCACGACCTCCTGCATTTGCAAATTTACGCCACCGGACTCAATCGCGTTCACATCAAGCAGATTCGTGATAATTTCTTGCATCCGCGCCGCTACAATCTCGACGGTCTCAAGGCGCTCCAATCGCTTTTCGGGTGTCAGTTGGTCTTCTTTCATGCGGAGCAACTGCGTGCCAAGAATAATGCTGGCAAGCGGGTTCTTGAGGTCGTGTGCGGCTATACCCAAAAATTCGTTTTTTTCGTGATTCAGTGCGTGCAGCGCCAGATTTTGTTCTTGAAGCTGAGAATTGACAATTTCAATTTCTTGTGATTGCTCCTCCAGCAGCGCTTGTTGGTGGTGGAGTTCGGCATTATCGCGTTTTTTATTGCTATAAGCACGGGCAAGTACAATTGCCAAAATGATGACAAGCATCAAACCAATCAAAGCGGCGAAAATCAAAAGACGCTGCTGCTGCGCTTCGGCGTGTTGGGCGTGGTTGAGCGCTTGAAGGCGGTCGTTTTCTATTTCTTGTTGGCGGAGTTTGTAGTTCGCTTCCAAGACAGCAATATGTTTGCGAGACTCAAGATTTTGCGCCGAATCGCTCATTTGCTTAAAAAGCTGGTGTGCTTGGTAAGCGTCTTTGTATCGTCCTTGTGCCGCATTTGCTGTTGCCAAAAGTTCAGCCGCATCTTTGATAATTGCCGCCATACCGATGGAGCGTGCGGTGTCCAGCGCCCGCTCGGCATAATGCCGCGCTTCATCGCTGCGCCCTAGTGATTGATACGCTGCGGCAATGCCGTGCAGCGAGTACGCAATCACTCTGGGGTTACTTGCTTTGGTGGCAGTTTGGAAGGCACGTTCTTGGTATTCCAATGCTTCGCGCACCTTACCTTGTTTTATCAGGATTAGCCCGATTTTGTGTAGCACGAAGGCAGTGTTACTGTTGTAGCCGATAGATTCGGCAATGCGAAGCGCTCGTACGTTGTAGTCGAGTGCAAGGTCATATTGTCCCTGCTGAAAATAGATTCCGCCGATATTTACCAACACAATGCTCATGCCTCGTTTATCATTAATTTCCTCAGCAAGACCGAGCGACTTGAAAAAATATTGTTGTGCCGCCGCAAGGTCGCCCTGTTGCTGATAGACCATGCCGATATTGACGATGGTAATTTGACGCCCGCGCTTGTCACCGATTGCTTCGCGGATTTTCAGCGCTTTCAAGAAATTTTCCAATGCAAGGCGGTGATTACCCTGGTCGCTGTAAATCAAACCCAAACTATTGAGGGCAAATACCATGTTGCTTTGGTCGTGGAGAGAATCATTGAGGCGTACCGCTTGCTCTTGATAGGCGAGGGCTGCGGTGTAGTGTCCTTGCTCCCATGAAGCACCACCCAGATTGGTCAATGCTTGTGCCAAGCCCTGCTTGAAGTTCAGTGTGCCCGAGAGCGTCATTGCCTCGTTTGCAAAGCGCTCGCGTTCAATCGGGTTAATACCACGCAGCTCAAAAGCGAGTTGGTTCAGCACGTTCACACGAGAGGTATCGGCTGGCAGGTGCGGAAGCAGTTTCTTGAGAGAATCTGCCGCACGTGGCTGTGCAAGTACTACGCCAGAGAAAAAGTAGAGCATCGTGGCACAGAAAACACAGCCATATCCCAAAAAATTGCGGATGCGGTAATGGTGAACAACTATCGTGACTCCATGTTTCATGTGTCTGGCAGCCTTATCATTTTCTAGAATTATCTTAACGTACGCTTGGAGGAACAATGCAGAAGCGGAATATACGAACTTCGGAGCAGAAAAAATGGAACGAGGAATAGTAAAAGGAACATTTAGCTCAGACTAGACCATATTCAAGGGCAAAGCGCGTAATGCCGGCGGCGTTGCGAACACCCGTTTTCTCAAGAATATGCTGGCGGTGCGAATCCACCGTGCGGATGCTGATGAAGAGTTTGTCGGCAATCTCTTGGGTCGTCATTTCGAGCGCAATGAGGCGGATGATTTCGATCTCTCGTTTAGAAAGAGACTCCAGAACGAGAAGTGCATCGGGCGAGGTCGGTGTGTTCTTTGTGTCGATAAGCGCGGTTGTTACTTCAGGACTGAAATACTTCCCGCCGCTTGCGAGCGTTCGCAGTGCCAAGAGCATCTCTTCTTTGCTTGCCGTTTTGAGGATATAACCGCTTGCTCCGGCTTCCAGCACCTTGCGGATAATATGCGTTTCGCGGTGCATTGTCAGGCATAGAATTCTAAGCGCGGGAAAGCGTTTTATGAGGCGTGTGCAAAGTTCGGCACCCGTTGCGTCCGGCATACTGAAATCCGTGAGGACTACGTCAGGTTCGTGCGCTTCGATAAGTGCCTCGACTTCGCTTGGGCGCGAGGTAATAGCCGCAATGACAACACCATCAGCCTCAGAGAAAAGACTTTGAATTGCCAGCGAAAATAAGCGGTGGTCGTCCACCATCACGACACGAATCGGTTGTGTGTTCATGGGCATCAGAAAATTACGCCTTTGGAAGCAGAACAATAAAGGTCGTGCCCGCTCTACCCTGTGAGGCTTCGCTCTCGCACCACACCCTGCCTTGTATTGCGTCCACCATTTTTTTGACAATCGAAAGTCCTAGTCCCGTTGAATGCTCGTTGCCGGTTGGTCGGGCAGAAAGACGAGCAAATTTACCAAAGAGTCGGGGTTTGTCGGTTTCAAGGATTCCGGCACCTTCGTCGCGGACGCAAATGCAAATATAATCGTTTTGTACAGATTCCGTGCCGTCGTGATGCAAAATTCGTCCGTCAGTGAGCGCAATGTTCACCATTCCGCCCAAAGGTGAGAATTTGACGGCATTGGAGATCAAATTCTCCAACACTTGCTCCACTGCCATCGCATCTGCCCGCACGATGAGTGACGGTGTGAGCATGGGAACGAAGGTAATATTCTTGTCGTCTGCTGCTGTGCTGTATTGCTCAATAATTATTTGCAGCACTGCACCAACATCCACTTTTTCTGATACTAACGGCATCATTCCTTGCTCTATGGCATTGACATCAAGAAGATTTTTAATGAGTCCAAACATTTGGTCTGCTAACTGACGAATGAGAAGCGCAGAATCGCGTGTTTGTTCGTATCCGATGGCTCCGTTTTCATCGTGAAGTACCCCTGTAAGCAGACGAATGCTGCTGAGGGGGCTTTTGAGGTCGTGTGCGGCTATGCCCAGAAATTCGTTTTTCTCGTCGTTCAGTTGCAGAAGCGCTTCGTTCTTGCCTTCCAGCGCAGTGTTGATTTCTTGGAGTTCCGTATTGATAAGTTCAATTTCGCGTGCCTGCTCGGTGAGAATGGCTTGCTGGCGCATAATCTCAGCATTTGCACGTTTGTTGTCGTAGTAACGCATAGCGATAACTACCATGAGCGCTGAGAGCAGTATGAGCACAGCAAGAAGACCATTCCGCCACGAGGTTTTGATTTCACTTTCTTTGGCAAGCAGCACCAAATCACGTTCCTTCTGGTCAATTTCGCGCTGCGTAGCCATGTCTGCCAGTTGTTGTGCGGTCTTTTGGCTGAAAATTGAGTCGCGGAGTGCTGAGGAGCGCATGAAATACCCTAATGCCTCTTCGTAGCGCTTTTGAGAGCGCAGCACGTCAGCACAGAGTGCGGTAGCTTCGCTCATAATTGTTTTTGAGCCGATGTCCTCCGCCAAGTGCAGCGCCCGCTCGCCGTAGAGGAGGGCTTTGTCGTACTGATGGTCTGCGGCATACAAACGCCCTATTTCCGTCAGCGACGAAGCCATGCCGCTTCGGTCTTGGATGCTGTCTTGCAGCGCCAGTGCTTGCATCTGCGTTTGGAGTGCCTCCGGGAGCCGTCCCATTCGGTTGTAGAGCTTGCCCAGTGCGTTGAGCGAAACGGCAACACCTTGTCGGTGATTGAGTGCTGTTCGCAGTTTCAGTGCTTCAGTGTAGTATTCCAGCGCTTTGTCGTAGCGCTGCAGTGCCTCATAGACCGTTCCCAGACCCATGAGCGGGTAGGGAATATGCGTTGCGTTGTTGATTTCCTTATTGATAGCCAAAGCACGCTCATGGAATTCAATGGCGCGAGTGTAGTTTGCCTGAAACCGATAGCACGTACCGATGTTATCACACGAAACTGCCAACCCGACTTTATCATTCACCGCTTCTTGTAGAGGCAGCGCACGAAAATAATACTCCGAAGCCTTGCCATAGTTGCCCTGATACTGATAGGTCAAGCCAAGAGCATTCAGTGAACGCCCCATGCCAACGGTGTCGTGGATATTGGTGCGAACTGTGAGAGCCGAAGCGCTGTATAGCCGAGAGGTGTCGTAGCGGGCTTGCACAAAATACAGCAATGACAAGCGATGCAGTGCGTCGCCTGTGCCGCGCGAAAAACCAATGCTTCGTGAGGTTTTGAGCGCCATTTGTGCGTATTCTTGCGCTTTCGGAAGGTCATTGGCGTAGAGACGATATTTTTCTGAAAGGTCGTTCATCAGCATTACTTTTGCGCTGTCGTCGGGTTTGTTCCGAGCGGTTTCCCACGAGCGTTTAAGAGAATCCAACAGGAGTTGTTGTGCTTTAAGGTGGTGGGGAAGGTGTAGGGCGAAGCAAAACAGGACAAGCCACAAGCCATGCAGAATGGATAGTCGCGGTTGTTTCATAATTATTCGGAAAGCCTGAGAATTGAGAGGAGCATCAAACAGGACTAAAATAGAAAAAAGCGATTAGAAAAGGGGCAAATATTCTGCTCTATCGGTTTTGAACTTCTGTGATCAAACTCTGTGGAACTTGAAGCGTATAAAACTTGTTTTGGTCGTGAGGCAAAAAACGATGAAGAATTTTGACAAGAAAGAGACGGAAATTTTGTGCGATACAGGCGAAAAATGTATTTTACGCAGCACATAAAAAAACGACGAAGCAAAATCACGCCTTGCAAAGTCAACCACCCGCAAAAAAACTCTAATTTCGTAATTCGTCATTCCTAATTCGTAATTGATTATGGCAACAGTACTCGATTCCAAAGTTCCTAGTGGACCGCTTGGTGAGAAATGGGAAAAACATAAGTTTGAAAGCAAACTCGTGAACCCCGCGAACCGCCGTAAATTTTCGGTGATTGTCGTCGGAACAGGCTTGGCGGGAGCTTCGGCTGCTGCTTCGCTGGGCGACATGGGCTATAAAGTCAAAGCATTTTGCTTCCAAGACAGCCCACGCCGTGCGCATAGTATCGCGGCGCAAGGTGGCATCAATGCTGCCAAGAATTACCGCAACGACGGCGACAGCACCTATCGCCTTTTCTACGATACCATCAAGGGTGGCGATTATCGCGCCCGCGAAGCAAACGTCCATCGTTTAGCGGAAGTCAGCACCAACATCATTGACCAGTGCGTTGCGCAGGGCGTTCCTTTTGCCCGCGAGTACGGCGGCTTGCTGGACAATCGTTCCTTCGGCGGGGCGCAGGTGTCGCGTACATTCTATGCCCGTGGGCAAACCGGACAGCAGCTTCTCTTGGGCGCGTATTCGGCACTCTCACGGCAAATTCATCTCAAGAATGTGGAAATGCACACTCGCACCGAGATGTTGGACGTGGTCATTATCGGCGGTCGTGCTCGTGGCATCATCACGCGCAATCTTGTGACGGGCGCAGTCGAGCGCCATGTGGCTGATGCGGTGCTGCTTTGCACGGGCGGCTATGGCAATGTCTTTTTCCTCTCCACCAATGCACAAGGTTGTAATGTTACCGCCACATGGCGAGCACACCGTAGAGGCGCATTCTTTGCCAATCCTTGTTACACACAAATTCACCCGACGTGTATTCCCGTGCATGGCGAAGACCAGTCGAAACTGACGCTGATGAGCGAGAGCCTGCGGAACGACGGGCGCGTATGGGTGCCGAAAGCAAAAGGGGACAAGCGCCCTGCTGCGGACATCCCCGATGCAGAGCGCGATTACTTCTTGGAGCGCAAATACCCTGCGTTTGGCAATCTTGTGCCGCGAGATATTGCTTCGCGCAATGCCAAAGAAGTCTGCGATGAAGGGCGTGGCGTAGGCGACGGGCAGGCGGTCTATCTTGATTTTGCTGCATCCATTCAGCGCGTCGGCGAGGATGTCATCCGCGACCGTTACGGCAATCTGTTCGATATGTACGCCAAAATTACCGCCGAAAACCCGTACAAAACCCCGATGCAGATTTATCCGGCTGTGCACTACACCATGGGCGGCTTGTGGGTGGATTACAACCTCCAAAGCACCATTCCCGGCTTGTTTGTGCTGGGCGAAGCGAATTTCTCCGACCACGGTGCAAACCGCTTGGGTGCATCAGCACTCATGCAAGGCTTGGCAGACGGATATTTCGTGATTCCCTACACCCTCGGTAATTACTTGGGCGGCACAAAACTTGACCCCGTGGACGCAAATGCTCCCGAATTTGGCGCAACAGAAAATGAAGTGAACGAGCGCGTGACAAAACTTCTCAGCATCAAAGGCAACAAAACACCGCTCGCCTTCCACAAAGAACTTGGAAAGATTATGTGGAATGACTGCGGTATGGCGCGGAACAAAGCGGGCTTGGAATCAGCATTGAAGCGTATTCCGGAACTTCGTGAAGAATTTTGGAATAATATCAATGTATCGGGTGAAGCAGGCGAATTTAACCAGCAACTTGAGCGTGCTGGGCGTGTAGCGGACTTCCTTGAATTTGGCGAACTCTTTGCCAAAGATGCTCTTATTCGTGAAGAAAGCTGCGGCGGACACTTCCGCGAAGAACATCAAACCGAAGAAGGGGAAGCAAAGCGTGATGACGACAACTTTGCACACGTCGCCGCTTACGAATGGACAGGCAAAAGCGGCGCACAAACTCGCAACGTCGAGCAACTTGTTTTTGAAAACGTTAAACTGACGCAAAGGAGCTACAAATAATGGCTACAATGACAGCAACAAACGGACACGCCAACGGACACTCCGCAGATGGTCATTCCAAAGGCAAGATGCTCAATTTGACCCTCCAAGTCTGGCGACAAAAAAACGCTACTGCAAAAGGGCGTATGGAAGAGTATAAGTTGAAGGGCGTTTCGACTGAAATGTCGTTCTTGGAAATGCTGGATATGCTTAACGAGCAGCTTATTAAAGAAGGCAAAGACCCCGTAGCATTCGACCACGACTGCCGCGAAGGAATTTGCGGTATGTGCGGAGCAATGGTGAACGGCTACGCGCACGGTCCCGACGAAGCCACAACACTCTGCCAGACCCATATGCGTTCTTTCTCGGACGGCGAGACTATCACGATTGAGCCGTGGCGAGCAAAAGCATTTCCGGTGATTAAAGACCTTGCGGTTGACCGTACTTCATTTGAGCGGATTATTCAGTCAGGCGGCTATGTGTCTATCGGCACGGGCGGCGCGCCGGACGGCAATTCTATTCCGATTCCGAAAGAAGCCGCCGACAAAGCAATGGATGCTGCACAGTGTATCGGCTGTGGCGCGTGCGTGGCTGCCTGCCCTAATGCTTCGGCAATGCTCTTCACGAGTGCAAAAATCTCGCACCTTGCCCACTTGCCGCAAGGACAGGTAGAACGCCGTGAGCGGGCTGCAAACATGATTCGCGCTATGGACGAACTCGGCTTCGGGAACTGCACCAATCACGGTGAGTGCGAAGCGGTCTGCCCCAAAGAAATCAAAATGGAAAACATTGCCCTGATGAACCGTGAGTATTTCAGAGTGTTGGTGTAAATTCCCTTAGAAGAGAACAAAATAAGCGGCTGCACGAAATTCTAACCATACGATTTTGTGCAGCCGCTTTAGTTTTAGCGGGATTGCAACGCTACAATCATCATCGGTGTACTGTTAGGGCTATCGCATGAAAATTTCTGAACGGCTTGGATACTCACGGTGTGGAACAAGGGGTTGTAACCCCTTGTTGTAGTCGCAAGGTTGTATGCGGGTGTTGGATGTTCATGCGATTACCCTAGGTGTACTATTCAATGTGGTAGAAAATATCCGATATTTTCGTATCATTGCTTTTTTGCACGACAACGATGAAAAGCAAATCTCCATTTTTTTGTTAATCTTCCAAAAGAAGTGGTATGGTAGCATATATGAAACTCCTATGCAGTATTGTGCGCACCGACGGAGCGTACGCACGTCTATGGTATCTTGTGCCGTTGGTATGGATGGTGGTAGCCGTTGCTGTGCTTCCTGTCCGGGCGCAGACGACGACCTACACCGTGCCGGAAGCAGCAGAGGCAAACAAACTCTACACAAGCACCAACGGTGCAGGCTGGGCAGATAAACAAGGCTGGCCCCTGCAAATGACCTACACAACAACAACAACGACCAAGCTGTCGGCAACTGGCGTAGGTTTTTCCGATTTGGGATCCCAGATGTTAATACGACAGATTTTCCTGGACGACAACCAACTAAACGGAAGTATTCCTAATTTCAATCTGCCAAATCTGCAATATCTGGACTTGTCCCGCAATCAACTAAGCGGTAGTGTTTCCAATTTTAATTTGCCCAACCTGCAAGAGCTATACTTGCCTTACAATCAATTAAGCGATAGCATTCCCAATTTCATCCTGCCCAACCTGCACAGGCTGTGGTTGTACAACAATCAATTAAGCGGAGGTATTCCCAATTTCAATTTGCCAAACCTTCAATGGCTACACTTATCCCGCAATCAACTAAGCGGCAGTATTCCCAATTTCAATTTGCCAAACCTTCAATGGCTACACTTGTCTGGCAACCAACTAAGCGGAAGTACTCCCAATTTCAATTTGCCAAATTTGCAAGAGCTGGATTTGTCTGGCAACCAACTAAGCGGAAGTATTCCCAATTTCAATTTGCCAAACCTACAAAGGCTGTGGTTGTACAACAATCAATTAAGCGGAAGTATTCCCAATTTCAATTTGCCAAATCTGCAAGGGTTGTCGTTGTATCACAATCAATTAAGCGGCAGTATTCCCAATTTCAATTTGCCAAATCTGCAATGGCTGTGGTTGAATAACAATCAGCTAAGCGGCAGTATTCCCAATTTCAATTTGCCAAATTTGCAAGATCTGGACTTGTCTAGCAGTCAATTAAGCGGCAGTATTCCCAATTTCAATTTGCCAAATTTGCAAGAGCTGGATTTGTCTAGCAATCAATTAAGCGGCAGTATTCCCAATTTCAATTTGCCAAATTTGCAAAGGCTGTATTTATCTATCAATCAACTAAGCGGAAGTATTCCCAATTTCAATCTGCCAAACCTGCTAGAGCTGGAATTGCAAGACAACCAATTATCGGGCTGTGATCTGGACTGGACGAAAGTTCCAAAACTTCGCTATCTGCGCTTGGAAGGGAATAAACTTGTCTTTCGTGATCTCGAACCTGTCGCAAAAGCAATGCAAGGGAAAACATTATCCTACAGTCCCCAAGACAGCGTAGCAACGCTCAAAAGCGGTGACACTGTGCGTGTGGATGTAGGCGGGGAACGAACACAATATCAATGGTTCAGAAACAGTGAAGCGATTGCTAACGCAACGCAGTCATTCTACAAAACAACCGACACGGCACTCTATTTCTGCCGTGCCACCAATACTCTTCTGCCTACGCTCATTCTCTACAGCCGCCCCGTCAGTGGCAGCACAGTCAATACGTTAGTTACAGCATTGAGCATTCATCCTAATCCCTTCTGGGAGCATAGCAGCATCAGTTATAGCCTGACAAGCAAAGTCCCCGTGAGTATTGCAGTGTATTCGCTTTTGGGGCAAAAACTCTTCACGGTCTTTGAGGGAGAACAAAGGGCAGGAACATACGTGCAGGAATTGACGATGAGTGCGCTTAGTATCGGTGTGTATCTTGTGCGAGTGCAAGCCGGAGACGGCGTACAGAGTGCGTTTGTACATTATGTGCGATAGGCTATCGGTAAAGAGACTGTTTGAAAACTCCGATGTTAAGTTTGCATCATTCGCCCCCTTGATAAAGGGGGAACGGGGGATTCAAGGATTGAAGAGTCTTTCGGCAAATCCCCCGCTCACTACGTTCGCTGCCCCCTTTATCAAGGGGGCAAGAAAAAGGAGTTGTTTCTGACTTTTCAATCAAAGTTATGGGCGTGTGTACCCGCAAGAACACACGCCTTTTTTGTATCTTTGGTCATGGTTTTGCGTAACACCGTAACTACCGTCATTCTTAGTTCATCGTTTTTTCACCCTCAATTGCTGTTTGATTATGCTTCTTTGGACACGTTCTCGTCAAAAGCCATCGGTACTTGTTCTGCTGATGTTGCTTTTCGGCGGTTTGATTGCAAGTATTGCATCGCCGCCTATGTTTGCTCAAACACCGCTCTGGTTGCGCTATCCGGCTATTTCGCCCGACGGCAAAACGATTGCTTTTTCGTACAAAGGGGATTTGTACACCGTTCCCGCAAGCGGCGGCGCAGCGCGGCAGCTCACGCAGCACGAGGCGTACGACGCAATGCCCGTCTGGTCGCCGGACGGCAAGACACTTGCCTTTGCGTCCGACCGTCATGGTAATTTCGATATTTTCCTTATTTCGGCGGAAGGCGGTGCTGCTAAACGCCTCACCGTTTTTTCTCGTGCAGAAATGCCCACGGGCTTTACGCCGGACGGAAAAAATGTGGTCTTTGCGGCAAATCGTCAGGACAAACCGACGAACTCGCAGTTCCCGACGGGTGTTCTGACGGAATTATACAGTGTGTCGGTGAACGGCGGGCAGCCGAAGCAGATTCTTACCACTCCGGCGCAGGATGCGCATTGGGATAAGTCCGGTACTCGTCTTCTCTATCACGACCGCAAGGGCTACGAAGATGAACTTCGCAAGCACCATACTTCATCCTTTGCGCGAGATTTATGGCTCTATGATGCAAAAGCGGGAACGCACACGAAACTCACGAATTTTGCCGGAGAAGACCGCAACCCCGTCTGGTCGCCCGATGAAACCGAGGTGTATTACCTTTCTGAGCAAAGCGGCTCGTTCAACGTGTGGAAATTCCCCCTTGCCAACCCTTCGCAGACTACGCAAGTAACCGCGCATAGCAAGCATCCTGCCCGTTCGCTTACTATCGCTTCGGACGGAACTCTTTGCTACACATTCGATGGTGAAATTTATGTGAAGTCGCCCGGAGAGAAGGATTCGCGCAAGGTGACGGTGAATATCATCAGCGATGCAAAAGAAAACGAGGTGAAATATCAACAAATTACCACCGGAGCAAGTGAATTTGCGGTCTCGCCCAATGGCAAAGAAATCGCGCTCATAGTGCGGGGGGAAATTTTTGTTACGTCGGTGGATTACGGCATCACCAAGCGCATCACCAACACGCCGGAGCAAGAGCGTAATGTGAGTTTCAGCCCAGACGGGCGGACGCTGATATACGCCGGAGAGCGGAATAACTCATGGAATATTTACCAGACCACTATTCAGAAAAGCAAAGAAGACGAGCCATATTTCTACAAGTCCACGCTTCTGAAAGAAGACCCGCTCGTCTCTACAACCGCAGAGGAATTTCAGCCCAAATACTCGCCCGACGGCAAAGAGGTGGCGTACTTGGAAGAGCGTACCGTGCTGAAAGTCATCAATCTGCAAACCAAGCAAACACGCCAAATTCTGGACAGCACGAAAAATTATTCCTACGCCGATGGCGACCAAAGTTTCGCATGGTCTCCCGACGGAAAATACTTTTTGGTGAAATTCCTCGACAAAGGGCGCTGGCGCGGGGAGATTGGCGTGATAGAAGCCTCCGGCAAAGGAACAATAAGGAATCTTACCCAAAGCGGCTATGACGACGACAATGCCGATTGGATTATGGACGGTAAGGCAATGATGTGGCAGACCGACCGCTACGGCTTCAAAGGGCATGGCTCGTGGGCGGCAGAGGCGGATGCTTACGCAATGTTCTTCACTCAAGATGCCTTCGACCGTTTCCGTCTCACAAAAGAGGAGTATGAAGCCCTGAAAGCAAGGGACGGTAAAAAGGAAGAGAAAAAAGATGACAAGAAAGACGAGAAAAAGGACGAGAAATCAAGCGTTAAGCCTGTTACAATCGAATTTGACGGTTTGGAAGACCGCACCGCTCGTCTGACGATGCACTCTTCGCGGCTTGGCGAAACGGTTATGTCGCCGGACGGCGAACGTCTGTATTATCTTGCTCGCTTTGAGCAGGGATTCGACCTCTGGGCAACACGTCCCCGCGACAGAGAAACAAAACTCCTCGCAAAATTGAACGCGCAGCAAGGTGCTGTACGGCTTCAACAGTCTGCTGACGGCAAGAGTTTGTTCGTACTGGCAAACGGTACGGTGATGAAAGTAGATACCGGCAATGGTCAAACCAAACCCGTTGCGTTCCGTGCGGAAATGAACCTGAATGCAAATGCCGAGCGTGCTTACTTCTTTGAACACGCATGGCGGCAAACCTTGAAAAAATTCTACGACCCCAAAATGCACGGCTTGGAATGGTCGTTTTATCGCAAAGAATATGCGAAATTTCTTCCACACGTCAGCAATGGTTATGACTTCGCCGATGTGCTTGGCGAAATGTTGGGCGAACTGAATGCGTCGCACACGGGTGGGCGCTTCCGTCCTCGTCCGAACCCCGAGCGTGATGATGAAACCGCGTCATTAGGTGCTTTCTACGACGATTCATATTCCGGCGACGGACTCAAAATTGCTGAGGTGCTTGATAAATCTCCACTCGCGAAGGCTTCCTCTGAGGTGAAGCCGGGCGTGATTATCGAAAAAATTGACGGTGAAACAATTACGCCTGCGCAAGACTTTGCAACACTTCTGAATCGTAAAACGGATAAACCGACCGTTCTCTCGCTCTTCGAGCCAACAGCAAAAAAGCGCTGGGAAGAAACCGTCAAGCCAATATCGCTCCAAGCAGAAAATGGACTGTTGTACGAGCGTTGGGTGAAATCGCGTCGTGACCTCGTGGACAAGCTCTCAAAAGGGCGAATCGGCTATATTCACGTTCAGGGAATGAATGACCCCAGCTACCGCGTAACATACTCGGAGCTTTTCGGGCGGCACAACGACAAAGATGCCATTATTATTGACACTCGTTTCAATGGCGGGGGGAATTTGGCAGAAGTCCTAACAACAATGTTGAGCGGTAAACGCCTGACCAAGTCCACGCCGCGTGGGCAGCTCGTAGGCACAGAGCCGGAAGAGCGCTGGGACAAGCGTTCCATCGTGGTTATGGGCGAAGGCAATTACTCGGATGCCCATTGTTTCCCTTGCGCGTATAAGGCTGCCGGAGTAGGCGAAACCGTTGGTATGCCTGTGCCGGGGACGTGTACATCCGTTTGGTGGGAAACCCTGATGGACGGCGTAACGATATTCGGTATTCCTGAAGTCGGCATTATCAGTGCTCTTGACCCCTCGCGCTATATGGAAAACAACCAACTGGAGCCTGACCACCGTGTGATGAATGACCCTGTTAGTTCCGCTAAAGGTCAGGATTTGCAAATCGAAAAAGCAGTGGAATTGCTTCTCAAGCAGAAGTAATGGCGCAGGTATTTTGAGTGGATGACGAAAAAATAAAGCGACTGAAGGAGATTCTTTCAGTCGCTTTTTTTGAGGTGGGATGGCTTACGACGGTCTTTATGCCGAAGGCAGACCAAGCAAATTCTTCGTGCGAACTTTTTGTTATGATTTTCCTGTAAAACACGTATTTTGCCCGTCGAAAATAATTGTTAAACTTTGTGTTCTGAACTTCTGTTCCGTTCTCATTTTTTACGGGAGCAACTGACTATGGCTGCAAAAAAGAAGTCTATATTCTTCACCGATGCACACGACCCCGAATCGTACTCGCTGCAAAATCAATTTGCGGAGAACATGGAATTTCGTCTTGCCAAAGACAAAACAAATTACACTCTCCGCGATGCCTACACCGCGCTTGCACTCTCAGTGCGCGACCGCATGATGCGAAAGTGGCTGCGAACCCAACAGCAATATGCCGACAAGGACGTAAAAAAAGTGTATTATCTCTCGCTGGAGTTCCTCATGGGGCGGCTTCTGAGCAATACGCTTATCAATCTCAAATATGAAAAAGACTTTGCCGACCTTGCCAAAGAGATTGGCTTCACCCAAGAACAACTCCGCGACAGCGAAAAAGACATGGGCTTGGGTAATGGTGGTTTGGGGCGTTTGGCTGCGTGTTTTCTGGATTCAATGGCAACGCTTGGTTTGCCTGCTTTCGGCTACGGTATTCGCTATGAGTACGGTATTTTCGACCAAGATATGCAAAAGGGTTATCAAATCGAACATCCCGACAACTGGCTTATCTACGGCTGTCCGTGGGAGATTATGCGCCCCGATCTGACGTACCGCATTAAGTTTGGTGGTACTGTTATGACCGATATTGATATTCACGGTCGTTTACGTTTTCAATGGACAAATACTGACGACGTACTGGCTGTGGCGTATGATATCCCTATCCCCGGCTATGGCAATAACACGGTGAATAATCTCCGGCTCTGGCAGGCAAAATCTACCGAAGATTTCAATTTTGAATACTTCAATAAAGGCGACTACGCCGCAGCCGTGAGCGACAAAACAACATCGGAAACCATTTCCAAAGTGCTGTACCCGAACGACAACATTGACCCGGGCAAGGTACTTCGCCTGAAGCAGCAATACTTTTTTGTTTCGGCAACGCTCCAAGATATTATTCGTGCCTACAAAATCAAGCATAACACCTTCAAAAAATTCCCCGAAAAAGTTGCTATCCAGCTCAATGACACGCACCCTTCTATTGCCATTCCTGAACTGATGCGGCTGCTGATGGATGATGAGGGCTTGGAGTGGGATGCTGCGTGGGATATTACTGTCAAGACTTTCGCTTATACCAATCATACCGTCATGGCGGAAGCGCTTGAAAAATGGGATGTTTCCTTGCTGGAAACACTGCTTCCCCGTCACCTGAATATCATTTACGAAATCAATCATCGCTACTTGGAAAAAGCACGTCAGTTTTACCCGAATCCGGGCGATGCAAAGAAAATTGCCGGAATGTCTATCATCGAAGAGGGTGTAAACAAGCGGGTTCGTATGGCGAATTTGGCGATTGCGGGCAGTCATTCAGTTAATGGAGTGGCGGCGCTTCATACGCACATTCTCAAGACCGATATTTTTGCGGATTTCTTCCGATTTGAGCCGGAAAAATTCAATAACAAAACCAACGGCATCACGCAACGGCGCTGGTTGAAAGAAGCAAACCCACATTTGTCCGAAATTATCACCAGCAAAATCGGCGATGGTTGGATAACTGACTTGTATAAGCTGAAAGAGATTGAGAAATACAAGTCCGACGCTAAATTCCATGCTGAATGGAATACTGCCAAGCAGCATTGTAAGCAAAATCTTATCCAATATATTGAGTCGCGCTATGCCGTCAAAATCAATCCTGACTCAATGTTTGATTCGCAGGTGAAGCGTATGCACGAATACAAGCGGCAATTGCTGAATGTGCTACACGTCATTACGCTCTACAAGCGCATCAAGGACAACCCCCAAGCAGATTTTGTGCCGCGCACCGTTCTTTTTGCGGGGAAAGCCGCTCCCGGATACCACTTTGCAAAGCTGGTCATCAAGCTCATCAATTCCGTTGCCGATGTGGTCAATAACGACCCGGATGTAGGCGATAAGTTGAAATTACTCTTTTTGAAAAATTATTCCGTGTCGCTTTCGGAAAAGATTATCCCCGCGTCGGATTTGTCCGAGCAAATCTCAACGGCAGGTTTTGAGGCTTCGGGTACGGGGAATATGAAATTCCAGCTGAACGGTGCACTGACTATCGGCACGATGGACGGCGCAAATGTGGAGATACGCGAAGAAGTCGGCGACGATAATATCTTTATTTTCGGCTTGGAAACCGATGAGGTTGTTGACCTCAAGAAAAACGGGTATGACCCCTTCCAGTACTATCAGGCAAATTCAGACTTGAAGCAAGTGCTGGACATGATTCAGTATAATTTCTTCAATCACTCCGAGCCGGGTATCTTTAAGCCAATTTTTGATGCGCTTGTTCACACGGGCGATAAATACTGCCTTCTGGCGGATTACGCTTCCTACATTGAAGCGCAAGACCGCGTGGCAGCAGAATTCCTAAACCGCAAGGTGTGGACGGAAAAAGCTATTATCAATGTCGCTAATGTCGGTAAATTCTCCAGTGACCGTACGATTCACGAGTACGCAGAGGAAATCTGGAACGTGAAGCCGGTCAATATCGTTGATTGAGTTTGCGCGTTGTTACTTAGCATTTTCTTCACCCGATGGCAAGCACAATCGTAACGCTGCCATCGGGCGGATTTGTCGGAATACTTTTTGAATTTTGTCATGCACTATTTCCTCTCCCTTTTCTCCTTTGGCAGGTCGGCGCTGTTGTGCCGATGGATGCTTGTGTTCGCAATCACAGCGCTTGCTCACGATTTATCCGCACAAACAAATCCGCCGAATGTGGACTGGACAAATGTTCATAATACCACAGCTGCTGCTATTACGGAACTATACAACTTGCGCTTTTCGGAAGCAGAACAAAAGTGTAATGAAATTATCGGTATGGCTCCGGGTGAGCCGCGCGGTCATTTCTACAAAGCAATGGTGTATTTCTATCGCTATCGTATCATGCAGAACAAAGCCGATTATCAGCGCTTTCTGCAATTGACACTGAACACGATTTCGGTCTGTGAAAATATTCTCAAAACAAATCCGAGCGATTCAAAAGCGTTGTTTTATATCGGTGGTGCATTTGGTTATCGGGGTCTTATCCGGGCTTTCGGTCCGGCAGAGGAGCGCACGAAGAATTTGATGCAAGCAATTTGGGATGGTAAAAAAGGATATGATTACCTGAACGATGCCGTCAAGTCCGACCCCAATAATGCCGATGCACAAATGGGTTTTGGGCTTTTTAATTGTCTGGTATCATCCGCTCCGGCATTTATCAAACCCGCTATTCGGCTCGCCGGCTTCAGCACCGACCGCAATTTGGGAATGAAGCAATTAGAAAATGCCGCCGCTAATGGTGTCTATACACGCCCCGAGGCAGCGTATTGGCTCTCGACGTTCTATGCAGAACAAGAAGAAACATCTTCCAGAGCGCTCTGGCACTTGAAAAATCTGACGGCGCAATTTCCGGCAAACCACTGGTATCGCATCACAACGGCGCAAATCTACCTGAACACGCTTCGCAAGCCCGACGAGGCAATACCTTTTTTACAGACCGTTGCCAATCAAGCAACCGATAAAAATGCACAAGCCCGCGCCATACTTTTGACGGGTGCGGCATCGCTGTACAAACTCAGGTTCCCTGAAGCCGTTCAATGGCTTCAAAAGTGCGTGGCATTTGGCACGGACTCTGGTGCTGTGCGCAATGCTCTCTATTTGCAGGGGTTGATAAGTGAACTGGAAGGGAATCGTACTCAAGCAACACAGTTCTATCAAAAATCGCTGCCCTATAAAGCAAGCGAAGACCTTCTTAAAACTCCCCTCACGGCAGAACAAGCATTGCTGCGGCGTATTTCTTTGGGTTTTCGGGGGTCGGAATATACGACGGTCATTCGACTTGCCGACGAACTCCTTAGAAAGCAGCAGTTAAGCGCCGACATTCGCGGGCGGGCGTTGCTCTTCAGCGCAAGGAGTTATGCCGAGCAAAGCGACCACACACAAGCCGAGCAACGCTTGCTGCAAACCGTCGTCATTCAACCCGAAGAAGATAAATCTCTTCTGCCCGCAGCATATTATCGGCTTGGTACGGCGCAGGCAAAACTTGGCAAAAAAAACGAGGCAAAACAGAATCTTGAAAAAGCACTTTCCTTCAAAGATTACGACGAAGAAGACGCGCTCCGTCGCAGCGTCAACCGTGAACTTGCACGGCTGAGTAAGCAGTAGTTACCTTCCCTCAGACAGTTCCACGCTGAATTTTTCGCAGTGCTTACCGCCCGGCAATCATTCCCCGAAAATCTTCCCCGAAGGTTTGTGGGTCTATGGGCTTGGCAACGCAGCCGTCGAAGCCCATTTCGAGATAACGTTCACGTTCGCCGCGTCGCACAAACGAAGTGAGGGCAAAGACAGGCGTTTGTGCGCCTCTTGTGCCCATGCGGATGTGCCGAAGGACATCGGTGCCGCTCACGCCTTCCGGCAAAACGATATTGGAAAGCACAACATCGGCAGCATGAGCGCCAAGCCAGTCCAATGCCGATGCGCCATTGTCGAAATCATGCACCGCAAATCCGGCTCGTTCCAAAAGCATAACAAAGAGTTTGCGGGTAATTCTATCGTCTTCAATAAGACACACTGTGTGCATAGATGTTCCTGAAAATCAAGTATGAAAATAGTTGGTAATATGACGTGACAGACATTATTTTACGAAACTTCGCGGGAATCGCAAAAAAATTATCGTATCTTTCTTCGTAGTCCTTTGTACGCCGTTTTCATCTGTTGCATTCTTTTTCTTTTATCCCATGAAACTCGGTCTTCGCAAGCGAATCGCCCTTGTTATTGCCGCAGCACAGGCGGTATTGCCCGTTACCAAAAACGAGTTGTTGTTCGTGTCGGTTTTGCTTGGTGGTTTGGCAGTGGGGCTTGTCCTGAAGCAGTATTCGTACCGTCCGGGTAATGAGAAGGTGCGGAGCGACCTGCTGCGTTTGGCAGACAGTCTTGCCGTCGCCGAAGCAACAACATTCACGGGCACAACCCCCGATGCCGAGCCGATTCCGGCGCTTGCCGCGGCAGACACTGTTGTAAAAAAGCCCCAGCGCTTTCCTCTGCGTCCGAAGCCTGGAAAAATCACGGATGGCTCTATTCGTCTCAGCACTGCCACACTACAAGACCTGATGCGGCTGCCGGGCGTGGGCGAAGCAACAGCGCAAAAAATACTCGAAACCCGCTCCCAACAACGCTTCCGGCGGATAGAAGACATAATGCGCGTCAAAGGTATAGGAAAGAAAAAATTTGAAGTGATGAAAAAGTATCTTGTTTTGTGAATTTTTGTGAAGTTTTTTTATCCAATACGCCTTTTTTGTTCGCAAACCCGCATAGGTGCTGATGTAAAAAAACTACTTGACAAACGAATTAGGATTCTGTAATTTCGGCACTGGTGTTCAGAGTTATCGTGTTCAGAGATTGTCCCTGTTTTCAGAAATAGTGCTTCGTAGTTGTAGCCTTTTACTGACAACGTCCTTTACTTGCGCTGGTACTCTCTTGCCACAGAGCTGGGAAACAGCTTCTGTTCCTTGAAGCAACGTAGGCTTTGACAGGTTTCGCCCTGATTGTAAGCATGAATTTCTTCATAGTTTTTAATGCGTTGCTGATTTATCAGCACTACACATAATTGCCATTTTGCTCACAAAGTTTTCCGAGGCGTTTTTTCAAAGTCATTACCACAACCACACTTTGAATCGCTTCATAGCAAGTCGCTCGTAGCGAACCGTTCGCAGCGCTGCTTCTGTGCTTTCTCGGAAGTATTATAGAGTAGCACCTCCTCGTTTTTCAATAATTATTCACTGTCATCTCGTCGGCTACCACGTTTTGCATACTGCGGAGAAATGCTTTTCTCCACTTATACTGTGCGTGTGAGTTGGTAGCGTTTGTGTGGTGATTTTTCGTGTGGAATAGATAATCGCTTGTCTTCAAACTCTCATTTGTCTTCAAACTCTCATTTTTTTTATTCATTTAATTTCGTAGCATTATGCAAAGATTTACTACGTTTCTCCGTTATTGCGCTGCGCTCGTGCTGGCTCTTGGCATGACCTCGGCGCTGGCGCTGGCGAACGGGCGCATTGTCGGGAAGGCTACCGACGACGATGGGAATGCACCTCTGGGTGGCGTGAGCATCAAAATAAAAGTAGCCGGAAAAGTGCTCGGCGCTTTCACGGGCAAAGATGGAAGTTATGAAATCCGTAATGTTCCGGCTGGGACGTATGAGGTCACGGCAGCATACATTGGTTTCAAATCGCAAACTAAAAAAGTAACTGTTGACGAAGGGGCAGATGCGAAAGTAGATTTCAAAATGCAGCTGGATTTGTTGCTTTTGGAAGAAGCTGTTGTTATCGGGTACGGTACAAAGACCCGTAAAGACCTTACCGGCTCCATTGCTTCGATTGATGCCAAAGAGATAAAAGATGCTCCACTGCCGAGCTTTGAGCAGATGCTTCAAGGTCGTGCCGCCGGAGTGCAGGTTATTGCTTCCAATGGTTTGCCCGGCTCACCCGTGACCGTGAGAGTACGTGGTACAGGCTCCATCACGGCAAGTAGCGATCCATTGTACATCATTGACGGTGTACCCATGACCACCGGCAGCTTTGGTACGAACTTCCGCACTGCAACAGAAACCAATGCTTTGGCTGACCTCAATCCGAATGATATTGAAAGCATGGAGATTCTCAAAGATGCTGATGCTGCCGCTATCTATGGTGCGCGTGGTGCAAATGGTGTCGTGCTCATTACCACCAAGCGTGGACAAGCAGGGACAACGAAATTTAACATCAATATCATGTCCGGCTTTAATCAAGTTTCCAATCGTCCCGCTCTTTATGATGGCCCGGGCTGGCTCAAACTCTGGAATGAAGGTGCAACAAATGATAGTATTGTTGCTCGCAAAGAAGGTCGTTCTTATACTCGTCCCAATCTTCCTTATAACATCTACGATCCCACCAGCGGTAGGGCGAAGCGTGCCGGACAAATTGACCCGGCAAACACAAATTGGCTTGACCAAGTGCTCCAGGTGGGGCGGATGAACCAAGTAGAGGTAAATGCAAGCGGTGGTACAGAAAAAACACGCTTTTATGCCGGTGCTACGTATCGCACAGAAACAGGCTATCAAAAGAAAACCGACGGTGAGCGCATTTCGGGTCGCCTGAACGTTGACCACAACGCAACAGATGATTTCACCATCGGCTTTAATACAAATGTTACTCGCTTTACTACCAATCGCGGTCCCGTTGCTTGGTCAGGCGGTATGGGATCAGCACAGAGCAATTCGCTGCCTATTTTCCCGAT
This sequence comes from uncultured bacterium, assembly GCA_937899715.1. Classification (GTDB taxonomy): domain Bacteria; phylum Bacteroidota; class Ignavibacteria; order Kapaibacteriales; family UBA4661; genus PH2015. The sequence goes on from CALCNX010000032.1 coordinate 81,216, forward strand.
TTTTACGACGGCAGGTGAATATTTTCAGCCGACCGCAGGTGTAAATCCTGTAGTTCAAATTGATAACTTCAATTTCACCCAGGTCAATACGCGATTGCTTGCCAACGGCTATGGTGAACTGCGGTTCAATGGGCTGGGGATACCAGGTCTTGCACTTCGTTTGGAAGCGGGTATTGATAAAGCTGATATCGCAGAAAGTTTCTTCCAGAATGCTATTGTCCGTAGCGATGGGCAGGCATACGGCGAAAAACGAAATGTATCAGTTATCAATTGGAATACCAATACAACCTTAAACTATCAGACCAAATTTGGTAGCGAACATTCTCTTACAGCTCTTGTTGGGATGAGTGTGAATCGCTCGGACGAGCTGGATGTTACTGCAGGTGGGCGGGATTTCCCAAACCCTTACTTCACCAATCCTCAGGCAGCAGCAGTGAAGACGGGTAATTCTTTTGAAACTGCATACAGTTTCATTGGTTACTTTGCACGTCTCGACTATAAGTTTATGGACAAGTATCTTGTGAAAGTCAGTGTTCGTCGTGATGCTTCTTCACGGTTTGGTTCTGATACACGCTTCGGTACATTCCCTGCCGTTGGTTTGGGCTGGCTCCTTACCGAAGAAGAATTCTTGAAAAACAATGAAACCCTTTCTCTCTTGAAGCTCCGTGCCAGCTACGGTTTGAGTGGCAATGCCGAAATCCCTAACTTTGAGCGATTTGGCACCTATTATGCCGGAGCCAACTACAACGGGCAAGCCGGTATTGGTCCTGCACGTCTTCCAAACACAACACTAGGCTGGGAGCAAGCTGCAATGCTTGATGTCGGTCTTGACTTTGCATTCTGGCAAGGGCGTCTGTCGGGTACGATGGCATTTTACACCAAAAACTCGACAAATCTTCTGCTTAATCTCAGCATTCCATCCTCAACGGGTTTTGGTTCAATTCTCCAAAACGTTGGGAGCATCAACAATACGGGCTTTGAGGTTAGTCTGAGCAGTAAAAATCTTGTCGGCGAGTTTGAATGGTCAACCGACCTCAATATGGCATTTAACCGCAATGTTGTTTTAAACAATGCAGGTTTACCGCCTGATGCTGTCGGTGGTCCGGGGGAAACGCGTCTTTTGCCCGGGTATCCGATTGGCACGTTCTTTATCAATCGTTTTGCATATGTACAGAAATCAGATGGTATGGTCTCTGTTCAGCGTCGTAGTTCAGATAACCAGACGGCGTTCGACCCAAATAAACCAAATAACCAATCGAATGTTTCCGGTCGCTGGATTGATACGATGGTTACTGTACGCGGTGGTTCAGCGCTTTATTACAACCTCAATGGTAAACTCACTGACGTTTACGATACAAAAGATCGTGTAGCACTTGGTCAGCCATATCCTACGGTCGTTGGTGGTATGACCAATATATTCAGATATAAGGGCTTCGACCTCACAGTACTTGTGAACTTCTCTGTCGGTAACTCGCTCTACGATGACGCTGCTAAGCGCCAAGTTGGCGCGGTTAGCTTCCGTTGGAACCAGCGTGTGAACGAAACGGAAATGCGCTGGAAAAAAGATGGCGACGATGCTTCTGTGCCACGTTTGTCTCTTACTGAGAACCGTGACATCAACATTGACCGTTGGTTGTACGATGGCTCGTTTGTGCGCGTCCGTCAAATTACGCTTGGCTATCGCTTACCGCAAAGCCTGCTTGAATCCATCGGTTTGACCAATGTGCGCATTTATGCCACTGCAAGCAATCCGTTTACCTTCACGAAATATCCGGGCTGGGATCCTGAGGTACAGCGCGACCAATACGGCGCACAAGGTGCAAACCTCGGCGCAAGCGTAACCTATCTTACGCCGCCGCAAGCCCAAGGATTTACCTTTGGTCTGAATGTTGGCTTCTAATCCGACGAGTTATTCCTTAACCATAGAATATCCATTTAATTTTTTGTATCATCATGAAGAGATTCCGAAAACTTATTGTGGCATCGGCACTCATGGCAGGAGTTGGGTTCAGCTCGTGCGAAAGTGTGTTGAATATCTTGCCGCCTCTGGATTTGGCAAATGAAGCCGCTCTTACGAACACTCGCGGACTTCGTACCGCTCTGACCGGTACGTTTAGCCCAAGCGGTGGATTGGCGGACGGCAGTGGTGTATCAGGCAATGTACTCACATCGGGTGAGTTGTGGTCAGATCAGGTGCAGGCTCAAAACCCCGGCTTTGGTCAATTACAGATTGTCAATCGCAATTTGAACTTCTTTAACGATCAGGGGCGCCCTATCTGGCAGAATGGCTATGGCATAATTAACCGTGCCAACAACATTCTGGATGCCATTCCAACTATTACTGATGCACAAATCGCTTCCGAAAAAAATCTTATACGTGGTAATGCTCTTTTTCTTCGAGCTTGGGCTTACTTCAATCTTGTTCGTTCTTTTGCCCAGCCTTGGGGATTTACGGCAGACAATACTCACCTTGGGGTGATATTGCGTCTTACTCCTACAAGAGGCTCTACGGGTGCATCCAAGGCACGCTCAACCGTAGCAGAGGTTTATGCTCAAATTATTAAGGATTTGATTGAAGCCGAAAGCCTTCTTCCTGAGGCTTCTGCTCTGCCTGATTTTTATAATTCATTTGCCTCCAAAGGCGCTGTTGCTGGCTTGCTTGCACGGGTGTACTTTCAGCAAAATGATTTCACCAACGCAGCAGCAGCAGCAAGCCGTGTTATCAGCAATAGCGGTTACAGTCTTAGCGATGATGTGATGGATGTCTTCAAAAACAGCCCGACCCCCGAAACCATTTTCCAACTCATCAGCGACGACCAAAGTAATTCTGCAGGCGCAGTCAACGGTAATTTCCGTCAAGACGATAATGACCCGCCGCTCTTTGTCGATCCAGCATTTGCTACGGTTATAGCTGCTTTGCCCGATGCCGACAAACGCAAAGTGTTCGTCAATGAGCGAGACGGTGTTACCCGCACAACCAAGTACGACAAATTACAAATGAATGTGCCGCTTATTCGTTTGCCGGAAATGTTGCTCATTCGTGCTGAGGCGACCGCACAATCAGCAGCAGCAAGCGCACTTGCCGACCTAAACCAAATTCGCCGACGCGCAGGTCTTGCGCCCCTCACAGGGCTATCAGGGCAAGCACTCATTGATGCCATTCGTCGTGAACGAAGCATTGAGCTTTGTTTTGAAGGCGATCGCTTCCACGAACTCAAACGCACAAAACAAAACATACGCGCCAGCGCATGGAATGCGTCGTCGTGTATCTTTAAGATTCCCGATGTCGAGGTCAACGCAAACACACTTTGTCAGCAAAATCCTGACTAATTCGAGATATATTGTCTGTCAAGCGATGAGGAGGCTTGGTTTCATCAAGCCTCTCAACGTTTGGTGGTGAGGGCTGGAAAAGAAAATATGTGAAGAAGTTGCACTCAATACGTAAAGAGTATTGACATTCATCTATAAAAAATGTATTTTCTTCTCCGTGTTCTCAAATCCAAGAATAGTTTGCACTTGGCTGTGTTCCATCACTGCTCACCAACACGAAAAAACAGAACTCTGTTCTAATTCTCTATTCTATTTTTTTATCAATTTTCGGAGCGTAATATGAACGCAAAACGACTTTTTGTAGCGGCTACTGCTTTCGTTGGATTCAGCACAGCTGCCTTTTCACAACTTCCCAAAGAGGTTACTGATGCTGGTATAACGGTCTCGCCATGGCCCTTCACACAGACCCAAGCTGTCACCATTTCGGTGGATGCCACCAAAACCTGGCCTCGCACAGCACTTGCCTCCGATAAACAGCCGCTCAAAGGCGCTGCTGAAGTGAATATCCATGGCGGCGTTAATCTTGGCAAGATACCCGGAACTGGCGTAGCCGATGCGGATGTAATGCGCTGGCAAAAAGTACAGGGCGATTGGAGAAACTATCCTGCAAAATGTAAATTTACTAAGACTGCAACGGATAAGTTTGAATTGAAGATAACCCCGCAAACACACTTTCTACTTGGTACGGGCGATGTCATCAGTGAGATTGATTTTGTCTTAAATGATGGAACTGGTGGCACAAAATCTGGTGGTACAGCACCCGCAGCCGGAAAAGAAACCGAAGGTGATGGTCGCTCGGATATCTTTGTTCCGTTGAGCGGCACTGTCCTGCAATTTCCGAAAACTGTCAGTGATGCAGGTATTACAGTATCACCATGGCCCTTTACCCAGACTCAGGCTATTACCATTTCAGTAGATGCTACCAAAACCTGGCCTCGCACGGCAATTGCTACCGATAAACAACCGCTCAAAGGTGCCGCTGATGTATTTATTCACGGTGGTGTCAATCTTGGCAAAATACCTGCAACAGGCGTGGCTGATGCAGATGTGATGCGCTGGCAAAAAGTACAGGGCGACTGGAGAAACTATCCTGCAAAATGTAAATTTACCAAGACCGCAACGGACAAGTTTGAACTAAAGATCACCCCTTCAACGCACTTTTTGCTCGGTACAGGTGATGTTATTACGGAGATTGATTTTGTGTTAAATGATGGAACGGGTGGTACAAAATCCGGTGGTACAGCACCGGCAGCCGGAAAAGAAACCGAAGGCGATGGACGTAACGATATCTTTGTTCCGTTGACGGCAACAGCACCAACATCGGTTCGCAATACAGACATCTTCACCGCAGCGATGAGCTATCCGAACCCTGCTACGGATGTGGTCAATATCAACTTCGGCATGAAAAACACGGGCAATGTTGTCTTGAAAATCTTCAACACCCAAGGCAACGAAGTTGCGACCTTGCTGGATGGCAACACCATGTCCGGCAATGCGCTCCACATCATCCAGTGGGACGTTACCAATGTTGCGGGCAAAAAAGTTCCGCCCGGGGCATATTTCTTCCGTCTGAGCGTCAACGGTGCTACCGAAACCGGTAAAATCGTTGTGAACTAATACTTGCTCTCAAAAGTATTCAAGAAGCCCCTCCCTGCGTACTTGCGGGGAGGGGCTTTTTTGTTATTTTGTGTCTCATTCATCACGATTGGACAAATATAATCTACCCATCAATGACAACCCAAGAATCCCTCTTTGATGCCGCATTGCTCGCGGAGGCGCACAAACTTCCGATGGAATATCGGAGACATCTTTTAGAGATAGTTCGTATCTTTCGTGAGAGTATCGTCTGCTAAAATTCCCCTCTTTGGAACAACAAAAGGGAGGGTACGAGCGGTAGCGAGGACGGGGTGTTGCTTTGAGCATTGCTTCCGAACTATCCTGCCAGTCCTCGCTTTGCTTCGGCTGAGACCCCTTCATACATGAAGAGGAATTTGAATGAGCGTAACTTCAGTATGTAATGCTACGGTATTATAACCACACACCTCAGTACACGACAAAATTTCTTCAATAGTGGCACAGACATTCTTGTCTGTGAGTCTTCATGCGGTATTCACAGGCAAGAATGCCTGTGCCACCGAAACCTGATTTTATGACCTCTGCAAAGTTTTTGTCGTGTACTGAGACCACACACATAAAATTCTGAATGGGCTTCAATCGTATGAAATCAATTCTAAGACGGCACTTGAAACTAACTTTTCTTGATACGATAGAATTAGATCCAAGATTATTTTTTCATAAACTTTCACCGACAGGAAGCAAAAGACTTGACTTTGTGAAAATTGCTATGTAACTTATAGGAGCATCGTAAGTTACCGATTTGTCAACCATTTTCGACAAAAGGTGTTGCCTTCCCAAAGTTTGCTTTCCACGCTCCCGGTAGAGCCGCAGCGACTCCGCTCACTGCCTCCCTTGCGCCATCGCACAATCGTGCTGCTGCTTCTGAGTCGCCTCCGTACTCGCTTGGCGGACGCGTACTGGTGCTGAACCAAAGCTATGAACCGATAAGTGTCTGCAATATCAAAAAGGCAATGACGCTGCTGTTTTTGATGAAAGCGGAAATTGTCGTCACCAACGACAAGCGTAAAGTACGCTCCATCCGCACCATTTTCGCGTGTCCGAGCGTCATTCGGCTTCGGCGTTATATCCACGTACCGGTGAAAAAAGTAGAGCTTTCGCGGAAAAATATTTTGCGCCGCGACAACCACCAATGTCAATACTGCGGCACACCCAAAGCGCCACTCACCATTGACCACGTGCTGCCGAAGTCTCGCGCGGGCACGGACACGTGGGAAAACCTTGTCTGCGCCTGCGTGAAGTGCAACACAAAAAAGGGCAACCGTACGCCCGACGAAGCAGGAATGAAGCTGCTCAAAACACCGCGCCGTCCCAGCCACGTCACGTTTATCAAAAATATTGGCGGTGAACTTGATGAAGGCTGGAAGCCGTATTTATTTATGACCTGAGCGGCATCATACCGCCAACATATCGTTTACAAAATATAGAAACAGCCTTCAAAGCTAGAATTTATGGCGCTTTGAAGGCTGTTTTTTTAGTATTGCCTCTTCACAGACGAAAACTTGCATACTCCTTAGAGGCTGTTTGGAAACTAGGAAAATCCACACTTTTACTCTCATCCCAACCTTCTCCCAGAGGGAGAAGGAGAAAGAAATCAGCTTTGTATCTTGCTTCCTCTCCCTGTGGGAGAGGATTGAGGTGAGGGAAAAGAAGTTTTCAAACAGCCTCTTACAATAAGACTTGAGAACTTTTTATGACCGACGACCTTTGACGAGCCAAAGAATACCGCCAACAACGACGCTCCCAATCAAGAGCACAAATGCTGTCCATTTGCATTCATTCGCAATGGAAGTCCAGCCTGCGTGCGTTGCGATTGCGCCCGGAAATCCTTGCAACATGAGTATAACCCCCGCATTTTCGGCAAAATCACTTATCATTATCACCAACGGCAGAACAACATTCAAGAGCCGCCAAAGGGTGTTTTCGGGAAGAAGGGAGCGGTAGAAGAAGCTCAAGACCAGTATGGAAAAACTGGTGTACACGAGCGGATAGATAACGTCCACCACACTTTCAACAAAAAAATAGACCGAACGCCCTTCTACACCCAGCAGTGTAAAGAATGACAGCACGTCGTTCTCCGTAAAACCAAAGCGCATATCCATCGGGTTGGCAAAGGTTCCCATGCGACCTTGCATAAACGGAAAAATGAAGATGTTAAAGAGCATCATCAGCAAGAAGGAGAGAATGACTCTCAGTCCCGTGCTTTGAGCATAGAAAAATTGAGAAAGCGACCGTACCATATCAAATACCTATCAATAGTGTAAAGAAGGGCTGTGAAATAAGAAAATAGTTATGCCGATGCAGCCGTTTTTACCACTGGCTCATGTGTCCGTAAAAACCGCTCCACCAAAAACAAACTGCACAAAACCAGCACTACCGCAACAAGAAACGGGCTTCCCGGAAAGTATATCGCAGCACTCGGTCGGGTAGTAAGAGCAAACGCATTGGTCATCAAGAGCGGTCCCATAATTTGATTAACGCTCATCATGCTCCCCAGAACGCCTTGCAACTCGCCTTGTTCGTTAGCCGGAACATTGTCGGAAACAATGGCTTGCAAGGCGGGCGTAGCAACAAAGCCAAGTACGTGCGGAATAATAATCGCATACAGCATCCAGCCTTGTGAGGCAAAAGCAAAAAGAATATTCCCCAGCATACGCAATGAAAAGCCGATAATAACCGCAAGCCGTACACCCAGCTTCGCCATCACAACACGAATCAAAAAGCCTTGCACCAGAATCATCATCACGCCAAACGTACCGAGCGAATAACCTATTTGCGCCTCGTTCCAGTGAAATTTTTCCATCACATAATACGTCCATGTTGATTCCAGCCCGTGATTGCTCACATATAGCAACAGCAGTGCGGCAATGAGGCTTGCCACCATCGGATACTTCCGTAAATGTGCCAGCGAACCAAGCGGATTGGCACGTTTCCAATCGAAAGAGCGCCGACGTTCTTGCGGCAGTGATTCCGGCACAATAAAATAACCATAGAGAAAATTCGTGAACGTCAATCCAGCCGATACCCAAAACGGCACGTGGACACCAAACTGCCCGACCACACCGCCCAGCACAGGTCCCAGCACAAATCCAATACCAAAGGCTGCGCCAATGAGACCGAAATTTTGTGCTTTATTCTCCGGCGTACTGACATCGGCTATGTACGCTGAAGCGGTCGTATAGCTTGCTCCCAGTATGCCCGCCAATGCTCGCCCCACAAAAAGCCACGCGAGGTTAGGCGCAAGCGCAAGCAGCACATAATCTGCTCCCAAGCCCAAGAGAGAGATAAGCAACACTGGACGACGACCAATACTATCACTCAAGTTTCCGAGTATCGGCGCGAACACGAACTGCATGATTGCGTAAGTGAACGACAGCCAGCCTCCATACTCGGCAGCGACGCTTACACTACCGCCCGTCATGCCGGCAACCAGCTTCGGGAAGACGGGAATGATAATACCCAGCCCGATTGCGTCGAGCAAGATGGTGGTAAAAATGAAGGGCAACGCGGCTTTGCGACTGGTCATTGGTAGTCTGATAAATAGTGATTTTTCAAATCGGTTTCACAAAAGTAACAATGCGTTCCACCTCTTGAAAACCGACTTTTGCGTGAAATTGATGGCTGTTGGTGTTCTCCAACAGTGCATCGGAGGCAAGTTCGGTGCATCCACGCTCACGTGCCCATTCCTCCGCAGTGCAAATGAGTTGTTCGCCAATGCCCTGGCGTTGGAAGTCTTTCTTTACATATACACCTTCAAGATAGCCGACGGGATAACGGCTTGCTCCCGGAACGTACTCCGAGCGAAGTGAGAGATTCATAAAACCAATAGCATCACCATCGTCATTACGCACAATGAAGCCTGCTTCACGGGGAGATTGGAAAATCTTCACAAGAATTTCGTGCATCTCCTCGCTTGAACCTTCATCTGACCAGAGTTCCAGCGCCAAAGCGCACCATTCATCAATGTCATTTTCGCTAACAGGGAGAATATTCATGTACAACCCTTGCAATTACGTTACGAAAAATATTTTCGTGCAAAATACGCTATCGGCAATCCTATACAAACCATGAGGATACACGCGCCGATGGCTGCTTGCACGGGATTAAATGGCGCTTTGGGCGTGTTTGAAATCGGAAGAACGACAAAACTCATTACTATCCACACAAAGACTGCGTACAGAACACCGCTCACAGCAACGTTCTCGACGAGAATCGGTAGTTTCGCGGCGGCAAGGAAAAACAGGGTCGTCCAGATAAGCGCAATGCAATAATGGAGCAACAAGCCCACAACTCCAGATGTAAGTCCGCCTGTAAAAGCATCTTGCCCCATTACACCGCTCGCCACAAACTGCAATAAGCGCAAAGGGCTCGTTCCACCACGCAGCAAAAAGTGAATTATTGCCGCCGTAATATCCAAACTTCCCGCTACCAGCCATGCCTGAAGAATAGCCGTGACAAGGCTTGCGGGTGTTTTGCCCAAGGGTAGAAACTGTTGTTCCATGAGTTTTCTCTTGGTGATTGATTATGAATAACAAAGGAGTTTATGTGCATCGTATGAAAATTCAACCTTCGGTATAAGCGTTTTCACTTTATTGAACGCAATTGGTAAATAGCTATGACGAGCAGTCCCGTCGCAGCAATCGCAGCAATAGTTCTGACATGATTCCAGACAGTCCAAGCAGCAAGATAATCTTTCCAGACTTGTACAGATGAGGGGTTCGAGGCATCAATACTTGCCAGAGTATCATTGAGCGGAACATTAAAAGCAATCGTTACCCCGAATGTTCCGATGAGGTACATTACACTGCCGGCAAGCAAAAAGGAGATTCCGGGCTGGTTCCAGTGCATAAAACAATATAGTATATTGGCAACACAGGCGAGAGCAGAACCGAGAAATATCAACAAAAAGAGCGGATTGACAATGGCTGTATTGATAGCTTGCATGGTAGAAATACCGTTTTCAGGCGACATCCGAGCGAGAACTTTCATCATAAAATTTGAAAATACAAACAGTAATCCCGCAATCATACCGCTTCCGAGTGTGCTGGAGAGTGTTAAAGGAAAAAGCAATTTTTCAAACATAGAAATAGCGAATTCAATTGGTAAATTATTCGTGGGATGAGTCTCGGCTGGAAAGTGTACAAAAGTAGCGAAAAAGACCCGCAAAGCCAATCCCCCAAAATAATTACTCAAATCTTTTAGATACTTTGAGGTCGTTATTGAGTTGCCTATAATCTATTTTTCCTTCTCGTGCTTTCAGATGCTCCACAACCGCAATCGCTCTTTCGATGCGGCGTATAGGGTTTTTCATGGATGAAACAATGTACAAAAGTGTTCTCCGTTTGCCTTCCGGCAACGCATGAAAAAAGCGGTTGCCCTCAGCGTCCTGTCTCAGCAATTCCTCTAACTCTTCAGGCATTTCTAAGCCATATTCGCTGTCGTCTTTTCGCAACTGCACAAGCACTACGCTCCCCGCATCAATGCTGAGTTTTGCGCGGTGGTCTTTGTTGACCATGATGACCGTTTTCCCTTTACCGCGAGGAATTAAGCCGCATTGATACTCGACGCTCATACTCTCAGAGGTGATCTTTGCCACAACACGCTTCGTGCCTTCTACGTGAAAGTGCGATGCTATCTCGCTCGGCACGACCACGTGCGTTTGATAGATTTTGCTTTCGGAGGATTGAAGCGTTGTCTCAAAATCGAATGAGCCTTGTGATACAGCGCTTTGGAGAGATATTTTCATGATAACATTGCAAAAAGTTCTTGAAGATTTGTTACACCCCAAACTGCCGTAAATGGTGGTCGAGGTGCTTGGATTGGAGCGTGTCCCATTCTTCATCGGTGAGTTTCCCAAAAAATGGATGTGGCTCTTTGGTTATTGCGCCCGGACCGCTTTGCAGAAAGCGCTCAAGAAGCATGATAAGATTATATTTTTCCTCTTCAAACGAGTGTTTATCCGAGATAAGAAACATCGGGTCGGTTGGCAAATTTTTCCCAAAACCGCCTTCGCCCAAAATTCTCTTTTTCGCAAATGCACCAAAGAGTCTGCCTATCAGCCGCCGTTTCGTTGGGAGTTCTCCTAGCGCCGATTTGAGTGGTTGCTGGCAATGAACAAGCATTTGCGCGACATTCATTTTACCCCAAAGCGGCACAGAGTTATGTGTGAGTGAGCGAATGCGGTTGATAATAGCTTGGTTGTCTTCCGCCTGAAAAAGGCTAGGGGTCTGTGTGGATGTAGTATTCATATATTCGGACAATAAATGGAATTATGTAATTCTTTGAATGTTGAATGTAAAATTGCGAAAACAGTGTACGTCCTTTTCCCATGCTTCTATATTTGTACCTCTTTCCATGCACCTTTTTTGAAATAATACCATGCAATAAGCGCCATGAGCGTTTCGGCAACCGGAACAGCAGCAAACGCACCAGTCGCGTTCCAGTTCAAGCCCTTCGATAAAAAATAGGCAAAGGGAATCTGGAAGAACCAAAAGCCGACAATATGAATCATGGTCGGTGTTTTGGTATCTCCTGCCCCATTCAGGGCTTGTATCATCACCATTTCGATACCATAGAAGATATAGCCGGAGCCGATGATCTGAAGCGAAAGCGCCCCAAACCGCAGCACGGCAGAGTCTTGGGTAAATACTCCCACAATCGGAGCGGCTGCCACAACAAAAAGGACAGTGACGAAGCCCATAAACACGATATTATACTTTGTGGTCAGCATTACGCTTTCCTCTGCACGTTGAATCTGCCGCGCCCCCAGATTTTGCCCCACAAGCGTTGCGGCGGCATTGCTCAAGCCCCATGCGGGCATCATAAAAAACATGATATTTCGCACAGCAATTTGATAGCCCGCCGAAGCAGCAGTGCCACTTGTTTCGGCAACAAGTCTCACCAGAAAAACCCAACTGCCGCTTGCGATGATATTTTGAAATGCTGCCGGCATCGCAATCGTGATGATGGAACGGAGCGTCTCCACGTCTATCTTGAACCGACGCAGATTGAACTTTAGTATGCCACGTCCCATTTGCAAATGCCACACTTGGTATGCCACGCCCGCACTGCGCCCCACCACCGTAGCCATTGCCGCTCCCACAAGCCCGAAAAAGTGAATAAAGATAGGGCAAAGAATAATGTTGATAATGCTGGCAATCCACAAACTGCGCATCGCCATTGCAGCATCGCCGGCACCGCGAAATATGCCGTTAATAACAAAAATCAGTACCACCACTACCGAAGCGCCAAACATTGTGCGTGTAAAAGGAGTGCCTTCGGCGACAACTGCCGGAGCTGCACCCATGAGCGCTAAAATCTCGCCTGCAAAGATCACCCCGATAACACTAAACACCGCCGCAACGAGAACGGATAATGCGACCGCTTGCGCTCCTGCGTGTGCGGCTGCTTCAGGATTTTTCTCACCTACCCTGCGAGCAACAATCGCAGTGGCGGCGATGCTGATGCCCATAGCCAGCGAATAGACCAGAAACATCACCGATTCGGTCATTCCGACAGTTGCAATGGCGTTTGCGCCCAACTTGCCGACGAAAAACATATCCACGACTGCGAAGACACTCTCCAAACAGAGTTCCAACATCATCGGGATTGCCAGCAAAAAAACTGCTTTCCGTATGCTACCTTGCGTATAGTCCTGCTCCTCGCCATTGAGCGATTGCTTGATAATATCCCACGTACTGGATGCTGTGTGCGTTTCCATAGTATTGCTTCTATTTATTGTAGATAATTGCTATCGCTTTGGAGGCGACTTCTCAATTCAAATAATAGCAAATATACGGCGCACTCCTGACAAAGGTCTGTCAGGAGCAAATTTTGGAGTGAATATTCTGAGAAAATAGTGTGAAGTTTGAACCTGCTTCTATGTTTTTTGTCGCGTCTCTCTTATTATGTTGCACCAGTGCTAGGGAATGGAACATAACAGCCCATGAAAAGTAGTACCAATCGCTAATAATACGGCTTATCTCACGTCCGACAAAGCGCTTATGGGGTGGTTACATATATTTTTTGTCCAACGGCAATAGTACCAGTCCTAGTGACAGTGCAGTACACACCTGCACAATTATTATTCAACTTTACCACAGACTTCATCATTGAGGGATTTGATTCTGCTGTGTTCGGGTCTAGGTTAATCATCATGCAGCGTTCGTCAAGTAATGTTACACTAAGCGCGGCATTGCCCTCGGCCTCACCAAACCAGATAGATTTTCCAACCCACGCATCCTCAGCAAAGGGGGTGTTTTCCACCGTCTCAATAACGATATTAGGGCGAAATCTGCGAATATCAACATTCGTCTCAATGGCATTCATCGTAGCTGTGCTAATGAGCGAAATAGGCGCCTCGTCAAAAATACCGTGCTTCAAATGCGTCAATTCGACATCGGCATTACAACGCCGAGAAACATCTTGACGAAGTACGTCGCTTTGGATCTCCAAGATAGTTCCTTCCGGTGTGCGGACGTGTGTTGGGATGTTTTCGGCAGAAATATTACTTACCAAAGAACCATTTTCTCGAAACGGAGTAAACAAAAGAAGATCACGCAGCTTACTTGCCGTCAGCCACGGAAAGCCACTCGTGTCACCTACACGGCGAAAAGCCAACCTTCTATCACCACTCAAGCCATGCCACCCCAAGTCCGATTTATCAAGGACTTCCCCAGCCATTGATTTTACGGGATACCTATACAACGCTGTAATCACACCTATTTCCTGCTTCATGGGTTTACTCCGAAATATGAGAAATATATCTCGCTATAAATAAGAATAATATTCCTTCAAATATAGATATTCATAATATGTGTTTCAATATTGGGTAAAATTTTAGTAAATTTTTCTATAAATTAGCAATAAATAAGATAAAATTCTTTTTTTTCTGTCTATTTTGTACACCAAGATAGGATAAATTTCTATGAACAAAGTTACCGTCTCTCTCGATGAAGTAGATATGCGGCTTCTGGGGTTGCTACAAGAGAATGCCTCTCGAACAACAAAAGAACTGGCAACAGAACTACACTTGACACAAACCCCTGTCCATGAGCGTATCAAACGACTTGAACGCGAGGAAATCATTGTGCGCTATGTCGCACTCTTGAATCCCCGAAAATTAGACAAAACACTGATGGCAATGTGCTTTATATCCCTCAAAGAACATTCACAAAAGGTTATTGAGCAGTTCGACCGTGATATAGCGCTGCTTCCCGAGGTTTTAGAGTGTTACAATATCGCAGGACAGTTTGATTATATGCTCAAGACGGTGGTTTCCGACATGAACGAGTATCAAGCGTTTATGCTGAAATTGGCTAAGCTAAAGTGTATTGCGAATGTACAGACCTCGTTTGTGCTGCGCGAAATCAAACATACCACGGCACTTTCGCTTCAGAGGTGATAAATGCCTGTGAGATGCATAGTATATGAAGGCTGTCAAAAATCATTGGGTTATTGATAATTTGGGGTTTATCTTGCCAATGGATAGTCCTTAATCTTGTCGTTCAGTAGGGGAAATATAATTTTTACCTTTTTCCTCAATTTTTCATTATCCCTTCTTATCGTGAAAACAATCTATATTTTCTTTGCTCTGCTCTGTACTCCATCTGCAATTTTTGGACAAACGTATCCTACTGATACTCTTTTGAGTCAAGTGCGCCTTAGAAAGTCAGCTATATCTCAACAAAAACTGGAGTTAGATTCAGTTATTGCCCAAAGTAATTTGAGAGCCTCGGAAACTTTATACGGAGAACTTGGCGGTGCAGGTGGCTGGTTGTCTATAAACTATGAGCAACGTTTTGGAAATATTTTAAATAAAAACTTAAGTTGGAGAGTAGGGATTGGACTTTCAACGTGGAATCATTATTCCCAAACATTCTCGGCGGATAATTTAAGTTATCGAGTTTTTAATTTTTTTGGGATTGCTACCGTCCCCCTGATGATTAACTATTTTACTGACGGTGACGGTAGCCCATACCATTTTGAAATAGGCGCAGGAATAGTTCCTTGGTTTGGAACGGAATATATAATTGATTATACTCAACGCGCCATCGCATATGCACCACCAACAATTGAATATATTCAAACGGCAATTCAAAGTAAGCCAAGTTTTCGCTTCTTTGGTCCAGTGAGCATTGGTTATCGCTACCAGCCTGTTGATGGTGGATTTTTCTTTAAGATTAGTGCTATGGGGTTGGTCGGTGGAGGGTATTCAAATCTCCCAATTCTACCTTGGATTGGATTTAGCTTCGGCGAAACATATTCAATAAAATAGCCCTCGCATAACAAATTGTCCATTCTCGAAATTTATTCGGTGTTTCCTACCGCACGTTGATAAACTCTGGTTTTGAAGGAACCAAGGAGAGAATGCTTTTCTTTCCACCATCGATAAGTTGGTTCACTTACTCTTGAAAAATTGCACTTCCAATCTCCACCACTGCCCGCACCAATTCATCGAAATCCGCCATAGTACTGCGCTGATTCACAATCGCGGCGCGGAGCGTGTACGCACCGCGCAGAATCGTGCTCGACACAACAGCCCGCCCCGATTCTTGCAAACGCAAGAGCAGTTCTTGATTGAGTACATTTAATTCTTCCAATGCAAGTGTGGAAGAGGCGTTTGAGGGATGATAGCGAAAGCAGACAATGTTCATTGGCACGTCCGCACAACATTCCAAGTCTGCGTGAGCATTGACGAGGCTTTCAAGGTATTTTGCTTGCGCCACATTCTGCTCAATAAGCCGTGCAAACGTGTTTACGCCGTGTGCTTTCAGGCTCATCCACGCTTTGAGGGCTTTGAAGCCGCGTGTAAGGTCGAAACCACGCTCGGCAAAGGGCAGCCCGCCTGCAATCACACCTCGCGCCATCGGTGCAATATAACTTGGCGACATATTGAACGTTTGGCGGTGCAATTCTGCATCCCGCACCAGCACACACGCACACTCAAAGGGCAGATAGAGCCATTTGTGCAAGTCGAAACCAATCGAATCCGCCCTTTCCATACCCGCCACAATTGGCTTCAAAATATCGGAAATAGCCGCAATCGCACCAAAAGCACCGTCCACATGAAACCACAAATCTTCTTCCGCACAAAGGTCAGCAAGCGCCGTCAGGTCGTCGGTCGCGCCAGTGTTCACCGTTCCGGCAGTCCCAATCACGCAAATAGGTTTGAAGCCATGTGCACGGTCTTGGTGAATTGCTTCACGGAGCGCATCAATACGAATTTTGTAATTATCGTCAACCGCAATACGGCGTAAAAACTTGTTTCCTAGCCCCAAAAGCTCCACGCCGCGCTGCACCCACGAATGTGTTTCGGCAGAACAGTACATCGTGAGTGGTGCTTGTCCGTGCAAGCCGTCTTCACGCACATTCCAATCTGCC
Organism: uncultured bacterium; assembly: GCA_937899715.1. GTDB lineage: Bacteria > Bacteroidota > Ignavibacteria > Kapaibacteriales > UBA4661 > PH2015. The sequence goes on from CALCNX010000032.1 coordinate 97,563, forward strand.
TTTGCAGACCGTGCCACAGCAAGCCCGATAATGTTTGCTACCGTCCCACCGCTTGCCATTACGCCGCTTGTGCCTTCGGGCATTCCCAAAAGTTCTGCCAGCCATGCGATAAGTTGATGCTCGACAACGGCTGGCGCTTGGTTGAAGCCTGCCAGATGTGCATTCATGCCGGAAGCGAGCATATCCGCCATCATGCCCAGCGGCGTTCCTGTGCCTTGCACCCAGCCCCAAAATCGCGGATGAAGATTGCCATTTGGATACGGCAGAACGTTGGTGCGAAAATGATGATAGGCAGCTTCTGCTCCTGCACCTTCGCGCGGAAGCGGCTCGTGGAGCGCTGTGTGAACGTGCGGCGGAATCTCCTGCCATGCAGGCTGTTCGGTCAATGTGGATAGATGCTCAAGCATATCATCCACCATTTTGTGCGCCAAGGTGCTGAATTCACGCCATTCTTCAGGCGTGCGGGGGTCGAGGGTAGTGTGGGGCATATCAAAATATTTTGAATCGTTGAAGAGGAAGTGTAGATTGTTTCGTGGTGATTGTCCCAACTTTTTGCAATGGATATGGTCAAATCTCATTCTCATTCAAGCCAGAATAGTGTATCCGTACTACCTCCAGAGGCAATGGCAGATATTCAGCTACCATTTTTCCAGACTCTTTCGCCCGCAAGTAGAGAAGCGTTTTTGGGTGCGGTGCAGAGGGTACGTTTCCCGCGCAATCACTTTATTTTCCAACCGGAGCAGATTGCTCGCTATGCGTATTTTGTGTTAAAAGGTGCAATTCGCCAATTTACACTCTCCGACGGCAAAGAAGTGGTAACGCGCCTCGTCATTGAGGGTGGGTTCTCGACGGCGTTTTACAGTTTTATTTCGCAAAAGCCGTGCTTTGAATACTGCCAAACGCTCGAAGAAGTAGAAGCAATTTCCCTCAGTCGCCAAGAAATGGAGCGGCTCTGCACCGAACATATTGACATCGCCAATCTGGAACGTAAAATTACGGAACAATATCTTATCCAAGAACAAGAACGTACCTTGTCGTTGCAATTTTTATCCGCTCAAGAGCGCTACGAACAGCTTTTCAAGCAGGATGCCTCTATTCTGCTACGCTTTCCGCTTGGTACGATTGCTTCGTATTTGGGCATGAGCCAAGAGACTCTGAGTCGGCTTCGGGCAAAAAACATTTGAAGAATAACATTTGATGTAGGTCAAAAAGTATGTGACAGGATTTGTGGAAGTTAGTGCAATTCAATATTGTACAACTTCTCGCCAAATAACATTATGAACAGTTCCACAACTGCCCCACAAACAGCGTCAAATGGGCTGATGACGCACTCTTTCCATAAGTTTTGGCTCAAAATTACTGCCTTTGTTGTCGGCTCCTTCGGACCCATTTTCTTTTTGGGAACGATGCTCACCACCTCAGAACCAGCGCGACTTACGTTGGATTTACTCAGTTTTCCTCTTGACGGTGTACAAAATTACGAAGCACCCACCACCCGCTTCCTGTCTGCTTTGACGGGTGGTTTCCTCATGGGTTGGGGCGTGATGATTTGGTGTTTGTCGGTGTGGGTCTATGATAAAGCGCCGGAAGAAGTGCGCAAAACCGTGCTTATCGGTACGCTGGCGTGGTTTGTGTTGGATAGTGCAGGTTCTATTGCATCGGGTAATGCCTCCAATGCGCTTTTCAACGTTCTGGTGTTGCTGCTTGCCGTTGGTCCGTTGTGGAAATCGGCAAACAAGTGAGCAACCAGTCTCACTAATTGAGTTGTAGTCCATCTCGAAGGTGTGCTACAACGGCAGTTTCAATAACTATGGTTTCACCGTGATGAACGTGGTTATGTTGCCTTTACGCTGCTTCATATGAACGATTCGCCACGCGTTTCCGATGTAATTTCCACATTGATGCGGTAACGAGCATCACATGGGCAGCCGAAATGACATAGGATAGTGTAATGAAAAACTCCAGATAGTTGATACTTTTCTGAAAGAAATTTTTGTAAAACAGCACTGCAATGCTCCCCGAATATGCGTAGTAATCGGCATAGGTGATGAGGAAACCTACCGTTCCCGGCTGCTTGAACGCAGCAATCATGCGTTCAAAATACAAGCTGTTGCACATTGCGTATGCCATATACACACCTAAGCCCAGTGTGGTAAGCCATACAACGGGCGAAAAAATTTGCTGTTGGAACAGAAGGGTACTCACACCAATAAGCAGCCCGCCCAAGAGCATCAGCACTTGAATAAGCGTAAATGCCGTATCGTTGTTCTGTACCCAACGCATTGCAGCCATCATGAGTAGCACGGCAATAGCAATCGGTGTTTCGGTTTGCGTGAAAATAGTGGAGTTATTACCGTAACCAAGCAGTTTCCATATCTCCGGGGTGAAATTATCTCTAAACTCTCGAAAGGTTGTGAGAAGTATATATGAGAGAATAAAAATAGCCATACTGAGGGCAAATTCTCGCAGAAAGGCTTTCCTGTCTGTTTTTTGCATTGATTTTCGTTCGGTTCGGTGCGCTTTGTCGTCGCTCGTGGGCGGTGGAATCTGTCCCATCAGCCATGAACAAATGCCGAAAGGAACAATCATTATCGCCCCGGCAACAAACGGCATCCAGAATTGCGTCACGGCAAGATCGGTCATCACCCATTTGCCAATGCTTTTCGCAAAACCCGACCCCAAAATAAACGATGCCGTTAGCACCGCAACTAATAAATCGGTTGCTTTGCGTCCTTCTAAAAACCCCAGAATCGTACCATAGACCATGCCGAGCGGGAGGCTTGCCAGAAAGATAAACACGAGATTATAGGGTGCAGGAGTAAGCGCGAAAAAGAAATATGCACTCCACGAACAACCTATCATCACCAGCAAATTTCGTGAACGATGCTGGGGCAACATTTCCGATACAAACTTGATTCCCAGCCCCTTGGAAACAGCAAAGCCCAAAACCTGTGCCGTAATAATGAGAATTTTGAACTGTACCCCAAAAAACACCAAGTCATCATACGTCGCAGCAGTGTACGCCCGCCGAAAGGGGTAAAAGCACATATAGGTAAAAAATGCCGTTACCGAAGCAAAGACCGTGAAAGCGGCAGGGCTACGAGCAAGAAGGTCGTTGAGTTTGATGAGCATGGAAGAGGTAGCTGGGCAATGAAAGAGGCTGGGTTTTATCATGAAAATGCGCTCAAAAACAGCGTCTTTCTAGTGGTTTGAGTACGATTCTCGCAACAATATACTGAAGCGATGGGATTCCCACAAATGGCTTAGTACAGAGGTGTGAAAGTCGCTATCAATCTTTAATCTGCTGCAATCTCACACAAAATATCGCATAGTTCTACGGGCTTGCTGAAAAAGGGGGAATGACTTGTCGCCATCGTAAACACTTTCTTACACGGCGTTTCCGTGTACATGATGCGTTGAATAAAGGGAGTTACAGCTTTGTCCTCGGTACACTCAATGTAATAACGTGGCACACACCCATAGCGCTCTTCTGTTAGTTGCAATGGCGTAACACCGGAAACAATTGGCTCATTACTCAAGAGCAATTTTGCTAAATCCGTGATGTAATCCTCGCAATCGTGGTAGAGTCCTTCTTTATAGATTTCAGGTTTTAGCGTTGTGCTATTTGTGTCTTGGTGTAATTCTACAAAAGGTTTCAGTACCCCACCTGTATCTTGCAACGAATACTCGCGCTGGGTTTTACCGTTTGGAATGAGATACGCCGCAAGGTAAACGAGTTTGTCAATTTTGTCCGGGCGATACTCTGCTGCTTGCGAAATCACGATGCCGTTTTTGCTATGTCCCACTAGAATAACGTTCTCTTCGATGCTATCAATAACCGAACAGAGTTTTTGAACAGATGTATCCAGTGTAACAGTTTCAATCGGCGTTTTATCTCTGCCCATACCGAGCAAGTCAAGCGCAATGACCTTGTGCTCACGTTGCTCAAGTATCGGTATCACTTTATGCCAATTCCAAGCACTGTGCCATGAACCGTGAATCAAGATGAATGTTTTCATAGTTGTTTTGTAAAAAAGTTAGTAAATCTACTTGCAGTATAAGCGAATGACGCTTTACTTATGGCGCACTTCAGCTTCCAAAATCTGCCGTTTTCGCTCCACACCCCATCGGTAGCCGCTAATGTCGCCGCCCTGTCGCACAACGCGGTGGCACGGCGTAACAAGCGCAATCGGATTCGATGCACACGCCGAGGCAACAGCACGTTGGGCTTTCGGGTCTCCGAGCGCTTCTGCTATTTCGGAGTAACTGCGCGTCTCGCCGCACGGAATGGCGCGGAGAAGCGACCAGACGTTGGCTTGGAACGCCGTCATTCTCACGTCGTAGGGAAGTTTCAAAAGCGTGTCAAATCTTGCGGGACTCATCTCTTCGATATACTCCAAAATCGCATGGTACCAATCCCAAAACTGCGGTGGTTTGTGAGCATGGAACGTTGCTCCTTCCATATCCGCCATATATTCGCGTCCAATCGCGGGGTCTCCGGCTAATTCCACCGCGCACAGTCCTTTATCTGTTCCTGCCACAAGCACATAACCAAGCCGACATTCTGCTACTTCCACGTACATTATTGCACCTTTGCCATTGCGTTTGTAGGAAGCAGGAGTCATGCCGAGCATTGCGTCCGTTTTTTCGTAGAGACGTGAACTGGAGCCGTATCCGGCTTCGTGCATTGCTTCAGCTACGGTAGCACTTGATTTGACGAGGCGTTTGAAGTGCGCCATACGGAAGGCATCGGCATACTCTTTCGGTGAAATGCCGAGCGCGGCGGAAAATGTACGCTGCACGTGCTCGGCGCTCAAAGAAAATTTGTTTGCCAATACGTCTAAACTCAATGATTCATCAGGGTTTTCGGTAATAGACGTAGCGATAAACGAGCAGATTTTTTGCACAAGGTCGGTCGCTGGGTCGGGGAACGGTAGTTGGTCGGGTCGGCAACGCTTGCACGCCCGAAATCCCTCTTGCTGAGCAGTTTCTGGAGATTCATAGAAAGCAACATTCTCCCTGAGCGGCTGACGTGAAGCGCACGAAGGGCGACAATAAATTCCGGTTGTTTTCACGGCAAACCAGAATATACCGTCGTAGCGGCGGTCTTTGGCAGCGACAGCGCTCCAGAGAATATCCTCCGAAGGTTTGTCTTCGACAGCACCTTCTCGTCTCATTGTTATTTTTTCGCGGACAGAAACCGTGATTTCTCGTTCGATGGTGATTGTGCCAGCCATAACTCATCTCCAAACCATGATAGAAGCAAGATTGTGAGACAAAAATACGATTTTGCGCTGCGAGAATCTATCCGCTTCTTGCGGTGTAATTTTTTTTGCATATTTTGCACAACTCAAGTCTCTTTCAATTCATCTTGTTTAACAATTCAATTACCTCAGTGCCACAACTACGTTTCTTACCTCTTGTGTGCGCCTTCTTGCTGGGATTCTTCTCACCTTCTCTTCGCGCTCAAACGAGTGTGTACGGACGCGTAGTAAACCAAGGCGAACTTTCTCCTATCATTGGTGCACGAATATTTCTTGCCGGGACGGTGATTGGTGATATTACCTCCAATAGTGGTACGTTCCAGTTGAAGAATATCCAACCCGGAACATATCAATTGGTTGTTTCTTCCTTAGGCTACCGCCTCTATAAGCAAAACATTGTGATAGCCGCATCACCACACAAAGACTTGCTTATTATCTCTCTCGAAGCACAACCAATAAAAACTGGAGAAGTCGAGGTAACTGCCCACCGCTTGCTGAATTACCGCGCAAAAGTGCAAGAATTTATACGTCTTATTCTCGGCAGCTCTCCAAACGGGCAGGAAGCAAAACTGCTTAACCCCGATGCCCTTGATGTGAATTTTGTTGCTGCCGACAATGGCTCGGCGTGTTACAACATTTCGGCTCGTGAACCCTTAGTGATTCTAAATAGAAGACTTGGTTACAAAACAACATTTTTTCTTGAAAAAGGCGGACTGGCAGGCGAAAAGTCATGGTTTCAAGGTCCGGTCTATTTTGAAGAACTTCCGACAAAAGATTCAGCTCAATCTCTGCAATGGCAAGTCAACCGCTTGAAGACTTCGCGCGGTTCAATCAAGCACTTCCTTTATACACTTATTCACGCACCTTTGAACGGGCAAAAATCTGATTATCAGGGCTTTAAGGTGCGACGTATTAATGATGAAAATATGTATTTGAAAGATTGGATTAGCGTTGGCTCGGTATTAATGCTAGATAGCATTCCAGTTCTGAAAGATTCAATAGGTATAGGGTACAAAATATTTTTTCCCTACTGTTTTGAGGTTTCGTATAGCAAGATATTGCCCGAAAGTTCATATGTGAATTTTTTCAGACAGACAGCGTTTGACGATAGCGTTATAAAGCAAGGATTTGGGCAGTACCGCTCTTTAGCAACAATGCAAAAAGTATTTGTTCGCGTTGATGAAAAAGGCTTTCTCTACTCACCGGACGAGCTTGTGCTCTATGGTTATTGGGCTTGGCAACGTTTAGCCGATGAAGTTCCTCTACCGTACTATGCCCAGTAGCATACTTTTATAGCAAAGCAAAATGTGACATCGCCTCCGCCGGAACACCCTGCAAACCAACTTCCAGCGATTTCCCTTCTTCCAAAAGTGGCGTACCACAGAGAAGTGTTTGCTCCACTATCCCCCATACCCGTACCGATTCTTGCACGGCAGCATCAAAAAGTTCCTGCAAGGTTGTGAAATGTTCTTCGCCGGAGACGGGGTGCCGATAGTGCAGTGGAGCATGAATATTTCCCACAGCCCAAGGACTTTTCGCGGAGTAGCGCAGACCTAGGTAGGAGCGCAGTTCGGGAGGAACAACAATGTTCATCAACTGTGCGAGGTGTGATTCGCTTCCATCCACAACAGCATTAAGAAAACTATTGGTCATTATTGGGCGCAAGCGTGCAAGCGCCGCATAGCCGCGCCAATAATCAGCAGACCGAATTTCCCAACCTGCCTTGCGTTGCTCGTGCGCAAGAAGATTGAGAATAGCCATTACATCATGCTTTTGGCTGGTTATATCGGCGTAAAGCGAGACTGAATCAACTCGTATATTTCGTTCACGGCAGAAAGCAATATCTATTGCGGATTCCAAGGCACGGTGGTTTTTCCATACTTCGTAGTGCATATTAGGCATATAAGGATTGCCCGAAGCATAGTAAATATAGGGATGAAACACAATATCGGCGCAAATATGCGTTACCGCACCCAGTAAGAATGCCTGCAAAGAGTCTCTTCCGTCAGCCGTTAATGTTCTGTCCGATGTCAAATTTCTCACTATCGTAAACGTGTCCTCGCCTTCGGAGCCGTGCAAGTGATTTGCCAATGCAGTACAGTGAGGACTATTCCCCAGACTCCTGTAATAGAGCACATCGTGGACAATCGCTCCTAGACGAAGTAGCGCCGGATTGTCCGTGTGGGCGGAAACCCGCTTCCCCACTTCTTCGGCAATAAGCCAATGTGTCATTTCTTTTGGCATCATTACCCCCGCAATGCTATGTTTTTGGTGAGGAAAAACTTCTCTTCCCGCGAAATCAATTACCGTGCAAGAATCATTCCCGCTCTCGCCGGAGCAAGTAACCGTGCGGATGCAGTGCCAAGTGGCAACACAGGCGAAACCTTTTCAGCATTGGCAATGATATTCCAGTCGCCGTCCGGGAGCGTGATTTCAAGCGCTTTGTCATGATTGCCATTCAGAACGACGATAAAATTTTTCGGCTGCCCTTTCACGGCACTGTTATTGCGAATTGTAAAAGCAATCGCGTGGTCGCTCTGGGTCTCCAAGAACTCAATATCTTGCTTTGTGGCGCTGCCAAAGGCGTTCGGAAATACGCGCCGAAGTGCAATCAAACCTTTGTAGTAATTGAGCAAATCCTTGTTCGCCAAAGCATGAGCATAGTTGATATAGTTCGTGGCATCGTCTTTATTGTAGCTGTTGCGGTCTATCATGCCGACGCGCTTTTCGAGCGGCGTGGAAGGCGCAACAACCTTGCTTCGCGCATATTCCTGTCCTGCGTGAAGCATGATGGGACCCTGCGAGGCAAAAAGAAACATTGCCGCAAGTTTGTTCAGCGCAAGCTGGCGCGGCGTGAGTTTAGCGTGTTTGTTCACGTCCTTTATCACCGTGTTCATCGTGCAATCCCCTAGGGCAAGCCGTATGAAGTCGCCCATCGTCTCGTCGTCGTGGGATTCCAGATAATTCATGCTATGTTCTTTTTGTAAAAAAAGTCCACCGTCTTCGCGGAGCGTACCGGTGATAAAGGCTTGTTCCGTGAGCTTTGTATTGCGTCCCTGATGTTTGCCAAAAATAAACCCCAAGCCGTCGTTGGGATTTTGCCCCTTCACGCCGTTGCGAATTTGGTCGTTCCATGCCGCCCAACCAATATCGCTAAATTTGTCGGGACCATATTTGTTTCCGCCCCACGGCTCAGCAACGAGAATCACATTTGGGTTGATTTTTCGTGCTTCGCGGAGGATTTCTTCGCACGTTTCTTGGTCAATCATCGTTGCAAGGTCGAAACGAAAACCGTCAATGTGATACTCGGTCATCCAATACTTGACGCTCTCAATGATAAGCCGCCGCGCCATTTTGCGCTCGGTCTTAAAGTCATTGCCGCAATACGAAGTATTGATATATTTTCCTTCGCTGTCGGTGCGGAAATAGTAGTATTTGTCAATGTATTTAAGCGGGTTCGCGTCAAAATCCGACACGTGATTATAGACCACGTCCATTATCACCGCAATTTTTTCGCGGTGCAACGCCCGCACGAGGTCTTTGAGTTCCGTCACGGCTCGTGCGTCCGTGCCGCTCCACTTGCCGCTTGCCAAAGAAGCTCCACTTGCATAATACGATTCCGGTGCAAAGTAAAAACTCGTCATGTAGCCCCAGTGATTGCGCTCTTGCGGGTTGCCGTCGTTGAAGACTCGGTAGTTCGCAATGGTCGAGCTATCACGATACGGCAGTTCCAGATTTGCAAATTCATGGAGCGGGAGAAATTCCACCGCATTCACGCCTAAATCTTTCAAATACCGCAGACCGCCTGTCTTTCCTTGCTGCGTCAGCCCTTTGTACGAGCCTTTTTCTTTCACGCCGGAGGTCTTGTGCGCCGTCATATCGCGCACGTGTGCTTCATAGACGACAAGCGTATTGTGATTAGCCGGAATGACGTACCCATCACCTTTCCAGTCGTATTTGTTGTCTGCCTTTGGGTCAAGAATCAGCGATCGCGACTCGTGGCGAAAGGTGTTTTTCGTAGCAACGGCACGAGAATACGGGTCGGCAATGAGCATTGTGGCATCAAATACTTCGCCACGCATTTGTGCGCCTTGGGGAGGAGCAACGCGGTACGCATAATACGTTCCGATGAGTTCCTGAGCGGGCTTTGCTTCGGTGTATTCCCATGTCCCATCGGCGTTCTTCTGCATAGCAACCGCGCGTCCTTCCGAATCGTCACATTTTTTGAAGAAAACAAGCGAAACACTCCCGGCACGAGGCGCAAAAAGACGAAACGTGGTGGAATTTTCACCAAGCAAACATCCAAGCGGCTTGTCGGAATAGAGCGCATCCAGTTCGGCAGGATTGGGTTGGGTGAAAGTGCTTTGAGGCGAACCAAGAAAAGCACAGGCAGCAAGCACGAATGTGGCGAAGATAGAGGAAATACGCATCATAGAACACAAAAAAAGTTGATGAGTAAATATGAAGTTCCGAAAGTACGTTGTTATTTAAATTATTGAGCTACTTTGTAGCAATATAGATGAAAACCGCTTCGGACAAAAATTTTGCCATCTATGCCAGTAACGTTACCATAAAAATAATCATTACTGTTTTCTTTTTCACCTGGACATTCAAGTTGCCAGATATGTTTTCCTGTATTTGCATCTAGGGCATGAAGTAATCCATCTCCAGCACAGACAAAATAGATAACTCCACTCATAAAAAAGAAAGGTCTAAACATCGTACCACCATTTTGCTCTTTCCATAATATTTGACCTGTTTTTGGATTAAGAGCATAGGTATAGGAATGAGATTCATCAGCATGAGCAATAATTTTATCTTGGTAAATAGTCATACCAGAATGAATAAGCCCCCCACCAAAATCTTGTTTCCATAACTGTTTCCCTGTCTTTAAGTTATGGCAAGCAATTGAGCGTCCAGCAGAAAAATAAAGATTATTATTGTATAACTCAACATCAAATATTCCACTCATTGTAATTGACCTAGGAACAATAATTTGAGAGTATATTACCTTGCGTTTACTAATATTATAGAGTAAAAAATAAGCATCAAATTGATTACTTTTACTATCTCCGAGACAGTAAGTAATCACAATAAGACTATCTTTAGTGTTTTTTTGAACAACAGGATATGTGTGTATTGGTCTAAAAATATCTGTAGGCAGCTTTGGTAAGGATATAATATGGCTCAAAAAAAATAAAGTATCCACCTGACCAGTATGGATATTTCCCCTCCAAACAAAACCATCGGCGGCATAAAAAAATATAGTACCAAGAGTGCTAATATCTAAGCCGTCAGCACAACGTTTCTCCCAAATAGTTGTGCCATTATCTACATTAATACCATAAAGTTTATTGACATTCCGCAGAAGAAGTATATTATCCATGCAAGGTATGGGCATTGTAATAAATAATCGTTCTCGCCTTTGTCGAATATCTTTCCATTCCCATAGTGTACTTCCATCTTCTATGTTGAACATCAACAAGCGCTCTCTATCCAAAGTATGTGTTTGCCCATTGCAAATGATACCATTTTTATAGATATGTAGAGGAATAAGCCCTTCCATCATTGTCTTGCCTTCTGTTGTCAAAGTTTTCCATACAAGTTTTGGTAACCTAGTTTCACTTGATTGAAGAGGCAACTTTTTTTTCGGTTGATTACATGAAAGTAGTAAAGTACATACATTCAAAGTAACAATGATTGCTGCTATTGTTTTCATTACAGGAACTCTCATTACATCGTCCATTCAAATAGTTCTTTGACGAGATGTTCTACACTTGGGGGAGCGTTTATCATTAGCACAGTCAATGAATTGCCGATTACGTGATAGGCGCAAGATTCGCTGCCACATCCGTGCGATACGCATTCAGCGCCGGAAGCAATGCCACAAGTGCCGTGAGTGCAAGAACTCCAGCCAGCAACGGCGCATCAAAGCTATACCAAAGCGCAAAATCTAATTTAGCACCGAGTTGTTGTTGCAAAGCAGATTTGGCAAGACTCAAGCCAATACGTGACAACGCAAGCCCGACGACACTGCCCACAAAGCCGATAATCACTGCTTCGGCAAGCATCAGCCCCACGATAGAGCGTCTGTGCGCACCCAGAGAACGGAGTATCGCAATCTCGCGCCTGCGCTCGTTCAGCGAGGTGTACATCGCCACAACGATAGAAACTGCGCCGACAATAATGACAAGGTATGATATGCCCAGCAAAATACCGTTCACATTCCCGACAATTTGGAACAAACCCATAATCTCACGAATCGGCATAGCTGCTTGCGCAGACGTGCCGTCATTCACACTGCGCGTGAAACTGTCGTAGAAAACAGGGCTTTTTAGTTTGACCGCCAGCGCCGTTACGGTTGTAAACTCCGGCGGAATCGGGTGCTCGTGGTGTTCTTCTTTGTGCTCTTTAGAATGTTCGGCTTTCGCGTCAGATTGCGCTTCGGATTTTTTTTCGCCATTGGCGGTTGCTAGTGCTTGCTCGGCGGCTTGCCGTGCTTCTTCGTATTCGTCGTAGTGCGTGTCCCAGACGGTGCGCATGGTCATATACACCCCTTTGTCAATGGCAGTGCCGGTGGCGGCAAGCGTCCCCACGATAGGCATTTTCCCGTGGTCGTGTGCGCCTTGCTCGTTTGTTTCCAAGCCATGCCGAACTGTGATGGAATCACCTGTTTTGAGACGAAGATTTTGTGCAACCTCTGCGCCAAGCACTGCTTCAAAATCGCCTGTAAATGGCTTACCGTCTGCCATACCGATTTGCAAACCTTTCCGATATTCAAACTTCGTAAAAAAATCCGTCGTTGTGCCGATGACCTTAAAGCCACCGACGTTATCACCAAAAACCATCGGAAGGCTTGATTTCACACGCTTGTCTGCTTGTATGCGCTCGCAGTCTGCAAGCGGAAAATTGCCGACCGGAGCGCCGACGTGGTAGAGCGTATTCAGCACAAGCTGAAGCGGACTGCCCTTCGCGCCAACGATAATTTCAAAACCCGTATCTTTCTGTGAAAATGAGCGTTCTGCTTCGACACGCAACGTGAGAATAGCTGCCGTGAGCGCGACACCGACAGCAACCGAGAGCATTGTGAGCGCCGTTGCGACCGAGCGCTGCTGCAAAAAACGAAGCAGAAGTTTGAACGTGTTCATGGAGAATTATTACAGAGTAAAGTGGTGATTTTTGAAGCAATTTTTGCAAATTTTTACACGTAAACAAAGGAGAAGAAACGCTTGTTGTTTGTTTTTGCACAAACACTCATTTATCTGTGTAAAAAAGTGCCTTTATCGTACAGAGTTGTGAATCCAAACCAAAAATGGGTCGTAGCCGCGTTCAATGGGCAGCGCTACGATGCACGGACAGTCGTAGCTGTGCATTTCCGAAGCCTTGTCTATGAGCGCCGTTAAACGCTCGTCGTTTGTTTTAGCGATGAGAACGGCTTCTTGACTTGTTTCCATTGCGCCCTCCCACCAGTAGATTGATTTCATGCCGGGTAGGATATTGACGCAAGCTGCAAGGCGCTCCTCGACAAGTGCTGCGCCGATGCGCTCGGCTTCTTCGGTGCCGGAGGCGGTAATATAGACGAAATGTGCTTTGGGCATGGGTGTTTTTTGGTGATGGGTTTATTGTGGTGGTGCATTCTGCGGCAGAGATACGACGAATGCTGCACCTTGATTAACTTCACTGATGAGCCAGATATTGCCTTTCATCGCTTCCACGTAGCGTTTGACAATGGAAAGCCCAAGCCCCGTCGAACTTTCGCCGCCCGTTGGCTGCGCTGAGAGACGGGCAAATTTGCCAAAAAGACTGCTTTTGTCATTCTCCGTGAAGCCCGGTCCTTCGTCCTCGACGATAATATAGACGCTATTGGGCATAAGCACTATTTGGTCAGGTTCGGGCAGGTATTTCGGTTCGAGACGAGTCGAGACTTTTATCCAAACGTTTTTATTCAATGGCGAGTATTTGATAGCGTTGGAAAGCAAGTTGTCCAGCACTTGATGTAACGTTTGCGATTCGATAAAAGCACTAAGCGCAGTGGGTTGTTCCAAATGAAGACGAATAGATTTTTGTTCGGCAATCGGCTTGTAATGGTGCACGAGCGCTTCGATAATGTTTGCAATCTCCAGCACCTCGCACTCAATCGTTACGCTGCCTTGTTCCATAGCTTCCAAGCTCAGAAGCATCTTGATAAGGTCAAGCGCACGAGTGGCAGCATCATTGATGAGCTGAAGAAAGTCATCATGCTCTTCTTTGGAAAATTCACTTCCTTGGTGAATCATCATATCCGAAATCGTCTGAATCGCACCCATTGGATTTTTCAGGTCGTGAGCGACGATGCCCATCAATTCGGTCTTATCGCGGTTCAGTTCCTCCAACCGCGCCAATGCGTCGGCAAGTTCTTTATTACGCGTGGAAATATCGTGATGCTCAAAGCTGATACGCACGGTTTCGAGAAGTTCTTCGGGGTTCCACGGCTTGGTGATAAAACGATAGACATGACCAAGATTGATACTGGCGATAATATCTTGCACGTCGGTATAACCCGTCAGAATAATACGGACTGCCTGCGGCACAAATCCACGACTTTGCGCCAGAAATTCGGGTCCCTGCATACCGGGCATTCGCTGGTCGGCAATAATCACCTCCGGCATAATACCTTGCTGCAAGAGCGCCAGTGCAGCATCACCTGATTCGGCAGTATACACACGGTAGTGTTCGTTGAAAAGCCGTGCCAGCATCTCAAGCAGCATCGTTTCATCGTCCACAATGAGCAATGTGCGGAGTTCTCTCGCACTCGATGTGTGCTTGGAGTCGGCTCCGGCAGAGAGGTCGCCATCCAGCAGCGTGAGCGGCGTATCGTCGTCGTCGCTCAGATGCAGCAAACTGTCTGGCGCGTCGGCGTGGTCGGAGAAGGACATATTGCCAGAGTGCTTCATATCGCTTGCGTTCATGCTGTTTGCGGAAAAGTGAGTGTAAAGATTGTGCCCTTGCCAATACTTGATTCAACGTGCAATGCAGCACCGTGCCGCTCAATAATTTGCTTGGAAATGCTCAGCCCCAAGCCGCTATTGCCCGTGCCTTTGGTGCTAAAAAACGCTTCAAAGATATGTTTTTTTACCTTCTCGTCCATACCTTGCCCGTTATCGGCTATTTCAAGCGTGATAGTGTGCGTGTCGTCATTCTTTCTACCGCGCACGGTGATAGTGCTTGCGCCGGCTTGCGCAGCGTTGACCATCAAATTCAAAAAGACTTGGTTCAGCTCACCTGCATTCCCCGTCATGCGAATATCGCTTTCCACCTCCACGTGCACGGCAATTGCTTTGAACTGGTATCGAAAAATCTCCACGGTCGAAGTAATTTCTTCGGGGAGATTGACGCTGTACATCCCGTCGCGCTGGTGTTTGGTAAAATTCTGCAAGTTTGCCACGATATTTTTTACGCGCTGTGCGGCTTTGTGTGCCACGGCAAGCGTCTGGTCGGCATCGGCGCAGAGTGCGGCAAAATTTTGCGCACGTTTGGTCTGCTTGCTGCTTTCATCCAAGAGTGCAAAGAAATATTCGTGGATTTTCTGAATCGTTTGCTCTGTCTCGTAGAGCGCCGAAAGAATGGCGGCATTGGGATTGTTAATTTCGTGCATCACCCCTGCGGTCAGCATACCGGCTGCGTTCATGCGCTCACTCTGCACAAGCTGGCTTTGTGCGGCTTGCAGCTCTTTCATTGCCTCGTCGAGTGCCATATTTTTTTCTTGTAACTCCGTATTTGCCAATTCGATTTCCCGTGCTTGCTCGGTCTGCACTTCGATTTGGCGTTGAATCTCTTCGTTGGCGGCAGCAAGGTCGAGATTATTGTCCTTGAGTTGATAGTTAAGGACGCTGAGTTCGCGGGTTTGCTGCTGGATTTGAGCTATGTACACACGCAAATTGCCGACCATCTGGTTAAAAACTTGCGTGAGCGTTCCGATTTCATCAGGTGAGACAATCGGCACATCGGCAATATCCAGTTCTCCCCGTGCGACTTTGCTGGCAGCCGCCTCCAGTGTTTGAATCGGGCGGACAAGGCGTGAGGTTTGCCAGAAAAATATCAGCCCGCCACAAAGCAAAATAGCGATGCTCACCATAATTCCCAAGCGGCGACTTTTACGAACATCTTGCATCAGAAAGGTGCGTGTAAGCCCCAGAGCAAGCTGCCCGTGCATTGTGCCTTGCAGCATTATCGGCAGCACAACGATTGTTACATCGGAGGTTTCGTGCGTCAGGTGGGTAATGCCTTGAAAGTCCGATGAGCACAAGCGCTGAATGATGTCACGAAACGGCGCAGCATTAGGCTTGTTAATTGCTCCCATTTGTACGCCTTGTGTGTTGAAAGCGAGAACAAATTGCACGTCGGGAAGCGTTTTTAGCCCCTCAAGAGCATTCTTTACCGAAACGGTATCGTCGAACATCATGCCCGATGCCGTACCGTAAGCGGTTACCTGTGCCAGCACGAAGGCTTTTTGGTTGAGGTACGATGACATTTCGCTTTCTTGGTGCATCGGGAAAAACCACGCCACGAATACCGATACCGCCAATAACAGCACCAATGCCAAAGCAATAAATTTTTGCTTTATACCGAAGAACGATTGGTGCATGACTCTAACTTTGGGTTGATGTGCGGTTTTTACGAAACGCCCTTCCCACGCAATCGCCTGAAAAGGCAGAAGGAATATGGACGCAACAACTTATCAAAAATAAACAGATTTCCAAAGAACTTGAATACAAGGAACTACTTTCGACAGCAAATGATTGTTTACCCTTGGGATTTTCGCAAATAGCAAAAACAAACATTGGTGGAGTGCGGAATTTATTCCGCCGCAATAGCTGGGTCAATCCGTTACTGTCGCTACAGTATGCGGAATAAATTCCGCACTCCCAAGTCTTATGCGAAAGTCCTGACCCTCTGATTTTTGTTTTGCTTTGGGTGTTTCAGACGGGGCAGCATAAGACTCCTTTCAAACCAAAGCGTTTGCCAAGGACTCAAAAAAAATACCAACAAGACGAGAATTGTGTGATTATACCACAGAAAACCCGTATTTTTGTTGCTTGCTTCTTTTCTACAATGTTCACCAGAATATGTCCAACTCTTTTGTGAGCGACGTGCGTCAACGACTTTTTTATATGATTCTGACGGTTTTGCTTTTCATGCTTGGGTCTATCAACCACCCTTCGCAGAGCGGTTTTTCATATACACTGTTTGCACAGACTTCATCACCTACGTCATCGCAAACGTCACCTTCGCTTTCTTCGGGAAGTATTATCGTTCAAGAACCGAAAGTGCAGTGGGCATCGAAATTGGTGCGCATAACCGCCCAACTGCGCAATATCGGTGCTTATTCGGCATACCAATTACTCGGCAAGCCGAACATCCTATCACGTGCTGGCGAGACCAATCCTTGTTCGTGGGCATCCTCGAAAGACAACAATAAAATTCCCGTCAGTATTACCGATAATCTGCGTGTCGGTTTTGCGGTGCCCGTTGTAGCCCGTCAGGTGGCTGTGGCGGAGAACCTCAATCCGGGCGCAATCACGGCTATCATCGTGCGCGGCACAAGCCCACAAGAATTTGACACCGTGTATAAGGCAACAGCCCGATTGCTTCCTGTGAATTGGCGTATGCTCAATGTCTTTTTCGAGCCACGCCCCTTCAAAGTGAGCGAAGTGGAATTGGTCGTCAATGTAGGCTTAGTTCCGGGGACAAACGAGATAGACGCAATCGCGCTTGGAACGACGCGGGACACGATAAAGCCGGACATCAACCTTATTTCCGGCGCACAAACGGCAATTATGCCGGAGAACCTCGGAACGGGCGTAAACTCATCGTTTGACGAGCTATTCCCGATTATCTCTCCTGACGGCAAAACGCTATATTTTTGCCGAAAAAATTATCCCGAAAATTACGGTCCTGATAAGTTTGAGGACATCTGGTATTCCGAGCAGCAAGAGGACAGCACGACGCATCAGCTTGTATGGGGAACAGCAAAAAACATCGGGCAGCCACTGAACAATCAGCATCCAAACTTCTTGTGCGGTATTCTGCCGGACGCAAATACGATGCTTGTTGGTAATGTGTATATGACCAATGGCGGGGTCAAGGGCGGTATTTCTATGTCGTACCGCACTACCGAGGGCTGGAGTATGCCGGTGCGCCAGCAAATTCTTGACTATCAGGTGAACAAGGACGTTGTAAATTACTCGCTTGCGCCGGACGGCAAAACGCTTTTGATGGCACTTGACCGCAATACATCGTTGGGCGGAATGGATTTGTTCGTGAGCTTTCTGCAACCAAGCGGGAAATGGTCAGCACCGCTCAATCTGGGGCGCGACATCAATACTGCCGGAGACGAGACAACCGTTTTTCTTGCCAGTGATGGTATGACGCTTTATTTCTCGTCGGACGGTCATAACGGCTATGGCAATAATGATATTTTCATGGCACGGCGCTTGGATTCCACGTGGCAACGGTGGACGGAACCGCAGAACTTAGGTAGTTCCATCAACACGCCCGACTGGGACGCATACTTTTCGCTTCCGGCTTCGGGTGAATTTGCATACTTTGTTTCCTACAAAGACCCGGCGGCAAAAGGCGACATTTACCGAATTGCTATTCCTGATGCGCTGCGTCCGCGCCCTGTTACGCTCATGTCCGGCAGAGTGCTGGATGCTCGCACAAAAAAGCCTATTGGGGCGATTATTCGCTATGAATCGCTGACTACAGGGCGAGAAATCGGCGTGGCACGAAGCGATTCTTTGACAGGGGCTTATACCATCTCGCTTCCCGTTGGCGAACTCTACGGTTTTCGTGCAGAATCGGACAAATACATTTCGATTAACGAGAACATTGACCTTCGGAATTTGCAAAAGTATCAAGAGGTGAAGCGTGATTTGCGCCTTGTGAAACTTGAGAAAGGCCAGTCCGTACTGGTGAACAATATCTTTTTCGATACCGGGAAATGGGATTTGCGCCCCGAATCCGACCCTGAATTAAAGCGCATTGTAGAGCTTTTGCAGCGTAATCCTTCGATGGCAATTATGATTGCGGGCTACACCGATAACGTGGGCGCAAAAAAAGCCAATCTCGAACTGTCGCAGAAGCGGGCACAAGCGGTGTTTGCATACTTCACGCAGTTGGGAATTGAGCAAAAGCGCCTTTCCGCCAAAGGCTATGGCGCAGACAAGCCCGTAGCAAATAATAAATCGGAAGAAAGTCGTCAGCAAAACCGCCGCGTAGAGTTTGTGATTGAGGCAGAGTAAGGTTTACGCATTTTTTGCATAACTTATTTGTATAAAGACTATTTGAACAAAGACTTTGAGAAGTACAATATGAACCTTTCGACACCACAACGAATAGCTCTCTTTCTTGCCGCCATCGGCGGGATTATTTGGCTTGGCGGTTTAATTGTGCGAGCTGCGCTTGGATTTGATTTATTCATAGCCGGTACGCTCACCTTCAAGCCCGATATGCCCGCACTAGCGCAAGCACAAACGCTGCGGCTCTTTGCGAGAACTTCGTTCTACACCATCTGCGGCTATGG
This sequence comes from uncultured bacterium, assembly GCA_937899715.1. Classification (GTDB taxonomy): domain Bacteria; phylum Bacteroidota; class Ignavibacteria; order Kapaibacteriales; family UBA4661; genus PH2015. Next base: position 116,391 of record CALCNX010000032.1, read on the forward strand.
CGCACTCTTGCTGATAGGCGGCTATTTGTGGCTGTCGCACAAGGCGCTGTGGCAAGAGCGCGGTGGGCTGTTTATTGGCGGGATGTTGGTGGTGCTGTATATTCCCATTGAATGTTGGCAGATTTACTACGATGTAGAACTGATTCAGTTGGTACAGTACGCTTCCTATAATGATTTTCCGCTGGAAGCCGCAAAACAGTTACTAGTTAAGCGCATTACGCTTTTGAGCGGAGCCGGACCGTTTTTGTCTATGCTTGGCTATCTCAGTTCTGTTTTTTGTCTTATTGTCCAGCCGATGCGAATACAACGCACTGCACCCGCAGCGCATCATTCCTAGCGCAGAGGAGGTATTGCGTATTCAAGAGCGATACTTTGCCCGAACTTGACTATATTTGCACCTCGTAAAAACTGCGATTCACCTCATGTAACTTTTTGACCCACAAAGCGTATTGAACAGTTATGAGTAAATTTTCTATCGAACAGAAAACCAACGGTAGCACTGAAGTCTTTTATTTGAAAGGCTTTTTAGACGCACATACCGCACCGGAACTGGAATCGGCAATTGCCAATGCAATAGAAGCCGGTCAGCATCGCCTTGTCGTAAACTTCAATGACCTCGAATACATCAGCAGCGCTGGATTGGGCGTTTTCATGGTGTTTATTGAAGAAGTACGAGCAACCGGAGGCGATATTAAACTTACTGCTATGAAACAAAAAGTCTTTACTGTCTTCGATTTGCTGGGCTTTCCGATGCTTTTTGATATTACCGAAAAAGAAGAAGAAGCACTCGCCAAATTTTCGGCATGAATTTTTAATAGCACAAATGAGGGAAAAGTAGAGAAATAAACTTTTCCCGACAAAGCATTATCGTACAAGATATTGCTCCATACGTTATCACACAGACCATCCCTTTACGTAGTACGCACACAGAATGTCCAAAACAGATTCATTCACCCACGAACGCCTTACTGCATCAGGCGACACGACCGAACTAGAGCGCATCCGCCAGTTCGTTCAGGACAAAGCGCGTGAATTTGGATTTTCTGAGCAGAACATCCACAAAATTGCCCTTGCTGTGGACGAAGCGTGTTCCAATCTTATCCGCCACGCCTACCAGCTCGACGACTCTAAAGAATTTTTTGTTGATATTAGTCCCAACGATAACGATACACTTGTTATCGAAATCCTTGATAATGGCACTGCTTTCGACCCCCTGACTGTCCCTATCCCCGACCTCAATCAGTATGCCGCCCAGCATCGTAAAGGCGGCTTCGGCGTTCACATTATTCGCATGGTAATGGATGCCGTAGAATATTTCCCTGCCGACCCCACTCACCAAATGAACCGCTTAAAATTAGTTAAAAAACTAAGTTGAACGGGTCAATGTAGCTTCGATATTTTCGTTGTAATTTTTTTATCACGATTTACACGGTAGTTGCACCGTTATTGTCGTAGCCACGCCGGGAATGCTTTGGATGTGCACCGTTCCGTCGTAAGCCTGCACCAGCTTTTTAACCAGTGCCAGCCCCAGTCCAATTCCCTGTTGCTCATAAATTTCGCGCTCAAACTGCACATATGCATCCACCAGTTTGATTTCTTCCTCCGACATACCACGCCCTCTATCCGTTACGGACATAGTGTACAAGCCATTTGCAACGGATGTTGCTATGGTGATTGGTGTGCCCACAGCAGAAAATTTACAAGCGTTATCAACCAATTCTTCAATGATTTTTCGTATGTACGTTGCTGTAATTACCAGTGTTCCGCCCACAAGCGTACTGTGAATGTCATCTTGGCGTTTGTATTTGGCAGCTATTGTTGAGATTCGCTCCTGCAAAAGATCAACCGTCAAATAAACGTCGTCGTTCGGAAAGATATGGGCGGCTTGTTGGCGCAGGGTCGCCACTTCAATTTGTGCAAAAAGAAGAAAATTTTCGACCAGACGTTGAAGACGCTCGGCATTATTACGAATTTGGTCGAGCATCATGGTAATCGTCTCATCGTCAAGATTCTTATAAGCACGGAGCATTTCCGAGAATCCGATAAGCCCGCTCAGAGGAGTACGGAACTCGTGCGGAAGCGAACTTGCAATCCGCAAGCGAACATTATCCAGCTCTTGTTGAGAGCGGCGTTCTTGAGTTTCTTGGCGCTGAAGACGGGTAGAGACCACACCTAAAAGTTCGTCTATGCTAAAAGGCTTGGGTAAATAATCGTCCGCCCCAAGATTCATTCCCTCGCGGATATGAGCAATATCGGCTTTCGCTGAAAGAAAAATGAATGGAATCGTTGCCGTTGTTTCTTCTGCACGCAGCGCTTTGAGTACTTCATAGCCATCCATTTCGGGCATCATCACATCGGAAATAATCAAATCCGGCACCTCACGCCGTGCCATCTCCAGCCCCTCACGCCCATCCTGTGCCGCAAAAACCTGATATGGCTCTTCGGACAACTCCAGCGTATCGACGATGCGATTGCGGATGTTCTTTTCATCTTCAATAACAAGAATTTTTTTCATAGTGTCTCTTGGAGAGGCTGCCAGAGGAAGAGGTTTAGGGCAAATTTATGAAACCCTGCATGGAATGACAACAATAAATTCTGTTCCCGCTCCAATGGTACTCCGGCAGGTGATTGTGCCTTGGTGCGCTTGGACGGCTTGCTTCACAATAGCCAATCCCAGACCGGTACCGGATATATTTCCGACATTGCTTGCTCGGTAAAATGGTTCAAAAAGGTGGCGCAAATCTTCGTCGGAAATACCAATCCCACTATCTTTCACCGATAGTCGTACAGCGCTTTGTCCATCTTTGCTGCCTTTGGTTCCATCACTGCTCCCACCACCATCAGGCATAAAGTGAATACGGAATTCAATCGGTATATCTTTCGGCGAATACTTCAGTGCATTAGAAAGAAGATTGGTCAGAATATGGCGAAGGAGCTTTTCATCCAGCCAGAGAAATTTCGGCAACCCACCGGTGATGCGAGCAACAATGCGGTGTTCGTTCTCCGGTACGATTTCAAAGCCATTGATGACATTCTCACACAGTTTAGAAAGGTTGATAGAGGACGGTGCAAAATCAAGCCCTTTGGCATCGGCTTTGCCCAGATAGAGTACATCTTCCAGTAGATGCGACATTGTGTCCACTGCTTGCAGAATATCGTGCAGATACTCGGTCTGCTTTTCCGGTACAAGACGCTCACGCAAGCGCTCCAGTAACTCCGCTGAGGCACGAATGGTTGTAAGCGGTGTACGAAATTCATGCGAGACCATTACGACAAAACGAGACTTAAGCGCACTCAGTTCACGTTCCTGCTCAAGCGCCCGTTTTACCTCATCTTCAGCCTGCTTTCGTACACTGATGTCACGGGAATATATCACAGCACCAGTAATATCGCCATGCTCATCAATGATGGGGTTAAATGAAATTTCATAATCGGCAACCAATTCCTCAATCTCATAGCGCAGATGCTTCGTAAAACGGTCGCCTATGAGAACAGTGTCATAAAAACCTTTCCACTCATCGGAAGACGCACCCGGCATCAGGTATAAAGAATTCATCCCTAACTTCGCTTCGCGGTAGTTATTGTACACCGTTAGAAGCGAGTAGCAAGCCGCGTTCATAGCGGTCAAGCAATAGTTACGGTCAATAGACCAAATCGCGTCGTTGGTGCTTTCAATGAGCGTCTTGAGGTTGCTTTGGCTAGAACGAAGCTGCTTATTTGCCTCCTCAAGTTGTTGTGTACGGTCTTGGACGCGCTCTTCAAGCGTAAGATTGAGTGCACGAATTTGCTGGTCTGTCACTTTTCGCTCAGTAATATCCCACACTGTACCAAAAAGTGCGGTTGTGTTGCCGTCCGCATCTGTTACCGGCTTGACCCGAACATCCAGCCAACGCAGAGAACCATTGCGAAGAATACGTACTTCTTCTTGAAGCATTTCCTGATGATGCACAGCCCGATTCAAGCCTTCACGTACAATGGATTTATCTAAAGGATGTACAATTTCAAGAAAACCTCTCCCGTCAAATGGCGTGGCATTGCGCTGTACGCCCAATATGCGGTAAAGTTCGTCCGACCACTCCATTGCATTATTTGTCAAATCTACATACCAACTGCCAAGATGCGCCATACGCTGTGCTTCGGCAAGACTTTCCTCACTGCGCTGCAGCTTTTCTGCGAGTTTTTTTTGTTCGCTGATGTCGCGGGCGATAGCTACAAAATGCGATGGTGCACCGTCATCATCGCGCACGAGCGAGGTGATAACGTTAAACCAGAGCCACGTACCATTACGATGATGAACGCGCAATTCCAAATTCGATCCCTCGTTTTCACCTCGTGCGCCTCGCATCATCAGTTCGCCAAGATAAGCGTAGTGCTCAGGATGAAGAAACATCTGAAAATTTTTCCCGACGACTTCCTCTGAAGCAAAGCCAAGAGCGGTCTGGAATGTATTGGAAGCAAAGGTAATTGTACCATCAAAAGCAACCGTAGCGATAATAGCATTGGTGTTATCAATGATATTGCGCAGACGTGTTTCGCTTTCCTGAAGCGCTTTTGATTGAAGTCGGCGCTCGGTAATATCCCGTACTGTTCCGAAGAGCTTGACGACTTCACCAGATGCACTCTTGAGTGCTTTACCACGTGCTTCTTGGTAACGCGATATGCCGTCCCGCCCGATAATACGAGCTTCCATTTTGTAAGGTGTACCGACACGTATTGCTTCCTCAAGAATGCCCGTAACCCGCATCTTGTCTTCCTCAGAAACCATCGTCATATATGCTTCTAAGGTTGGCGACTGCGATTGTGGCTCCATGCCAAAAAGCCGAAAGGTTTCATCCGACCATCTGATTTCTTGTGAAGGAATATCAAATTCCCAACTCCCGATATTGGCGATATGCTGTGCCTCTTCCAGCATGGCTTTGTGGTTGCGAAGGTCTTCTTCAATAGCTTTTCGTCGGGAAATATCGGTGATGCGCGTCACGCGGATAAAGTGGTCACCGACGCGGAGACGCTTTGCCAAATGCGCGGCCCAGAAGATACGCCCTGTGAGCGTTTTGTACTCAAGTTCAGCATAAATCACGCCTTCGGTTTGGAGTTCCAATGACCGCTTGCGAAGCTCCTCAGCGCTCAAAGGAATTACCCGTAGCCTCACGCCACTCATGCCCACAAGAGACTGTTTTGTGGGTGCTTCAAAGAGTTCTATTGCTGGCTGATTGCACTCTATAATAAGCGAATCGTCCTCATCGGTGGATAGAAAAAGTGCATCAGTGGAGGACTCAAAGACAGCACGAAAAAGGTCGTCGCTGTCCGTAGATAACGGCACAGCTGCTGAATTTGCTGTCGCAGCGGAAGGTGAGGCTCTGTGCATCATAAACACGGTGAAAAATAAAACAGCAAATCCGAAAAATATAAAGAGATTCAGCAATGAAAGCCTTCAACAGCCGCAATACGTTATGCGTGAATGCGTTCTATGATACTTGTTGTGGATTTCCCCTCCACAAACGGTATCACCTCCACCCGCCCACCGTGAGAACGCACCACATCAGCACCGACGATTGTTTCCGGCGTATAGTCGCCGCCTTTCACCAGAACATTTGGCAACAATTCAGAAATAAGGTCAAATGGGGTGTCTTCATCGAAAATGCACGTGTAATCTACTGCAAGAAGCGCCGAAAGTACTGCGGCACGGTCACGTTGCGAATTAACAGGACGCTCCACGCCACCACTCTTTCCCTTCAGACGGCGCACCGAATCGTCGCTATTCACCCCCACAATAAGAACGTCCCCCAGCTTTTTTGCAGCCTCCAGATATGTTGTATGACCAACGTGCAGAATATCAAAACAGCCGTTTGTAAAGACAAGTGTTTTGCCTTGCTTGCGTAATTCGGTGGAAAGCCTTTGGGCGAGGATGCGTGAAAGCAGCATAAAATCAATACCAATGTAAAAAAAAATTCATTGGAAAGCATTAGGATAAAAACTTCAAATGTCTGTGCTACCGCAAGAGTACGGCGACACAGACATTTGCATTATAGGCGTATAACCAAAAAGCGAGGCGTTATGCCTGACGCAATGCCTCTGCACCGCCAACAACTTCAAGAATTTCGGTCGTAATCGCTGCTTGGCGAAGTTTGTTGTAAGTGAGCGTGAGGCTGCGGTTGAGTTCTTTAGCATTGCGAGTAGCATTTTCCATTGCTATCATCCGTGCCGCTTGCTCGGCAGCGTTGGATTCCAACATTGCCCGCCAGACCTGCATATTGAGGTGTTTAGGCAAAATACCGTTCAATACTTCCATTTGCGATGGCTCGTAAATGTACTCTACGTTGAAAGTTTTTTCTGCTTTTTTTGCAGCATTTTCGGGTGCAATTGGCAAGAAGTCGTGTATAGTTACCTCTTGCTTGGAAATAGAGCGAAATTCATTGACAATAATTTGCACTTTATCATACTCGCCCTTCAAAAAACCATTGACCGCCACACGACTGATTGCCTGTGCTTGCGAAAATTCCAATTTCTGGAATACGCCCGGAAACTTCGCATCAATCGTTACCTCACGGCGACTGAAAAAGTCCGTGGAGCGCTTGCCGATGGTGATAAGATGCACAGTTGCCGCAGGGTATTCTTTTGCCAGTGCTTTGAGTTGGTTCTGCGCATTACGGATAAGATTCGCATTGAAACCACCGCACAAGCCTCGGTCGGCACTGACGACGATGAGTGCAATGTTACGCACGTCCTTGCGCTGCTCAAAAAGCGGACTCGTGAGGTTTTCTTGGTCTTCCGCCAAAAGCGTAATCGTGCTGGAAAGTTTTTCCGCATATGGACGCGCAGACATGATGTTAGCTTGTGCGCGGCGCATCTTCGCCACGGCGACCATTTTCATTGCGGAGGTGATTTTGGCAATGTTCTTCACAGAACCAATGCGAGTGCGAATATCACGAAGTGTTGCCATATTTTAATTACGAATGAGGAATTACGAGTTACGAATTTCTTATGCTATACGAAAAGGCTTTTATTGAAAACGAATGAAGATATGCGCGGTTGTAGCGCTCTGCTCACTCATACTAATTCGTCATATCTTTTTCGATAAATGCATCTGCTTCAATTTCTACCAGCATAGCGGGGTCTATTAGTCGGCTAATTTCAATCATTGACGTGGCAGGTAGAATCTCATGAAAGAACTCGCCATGCGCTTTACCGATGCGTTCCCAGTCGTCAATGTTGGTAACGAAAATACGTGTTCGCACGACATCTCGCAGCGACGCGCCTGCTTTTTGCAAAGCCAATTCAATATTGCGTAATGCTTGAATGGTCTGGCTGTATGGGTCGCCAACGCCGACAATCTGCCCGGTTGCGTAATCGGTTGCCGTCGTGCCTGTTACCCAAACGTGCTGCCCAATGCGGACTGCGCGGGAATAACCGACAATGGATTCCCATTTTGCGCCTGTTGCGATATTGATACGCTCCGAATTGACGCGCTCCCGTTCTGGGTTGGTTGATGTCATTCTATAACCGCCACTTTTACGGGATGAATTTCGATATTGTCCCAGACATTACCGATAATGTAGGGTTCAGCGGCATACCACGCATCGAAGTCGCTTTGGGTCTCGAATTGCAACACCATCGTCGAACCGACCATAGATCCTTGGTCGTTCAAAAGCGCAGCGCCTAAAATAAAACAACCACGAGCCTTCAGAGCTTTAACACCTTCCAAATGAGCCGAACGCACAGCCATACGGCGATTCAGCGCTTCCGAATCGGTGTGGTCTTTGGCATAGACGATGTATTGCTTCATAATTGGCGAAAGAGTTAGAAGTGGGCGTAGTCTTTCACTAAATACTCACGAACATAGTCTTGAATAGTATCTTCAAGCGATGTAAATGGCTTTGCAATGCGTGTTTCTTGGAATTTGCTCATATCTGCTTCGGTGAAATATTGATATTGCGCGCGCAAAGAAGTCGGCATTTCGATGTATTCAATTTTGGGCGGAAGTTCTAGTGCTGCAAAGACAGCATGAGCAAGGTCATTCCACGAGCGGGCAAGCCCAGTGCCGAGATTGTACACGCCTGAAATTTCGCCATAGCGGAGCATAGCGTACAGTGTTTCGACGACATCTTTCACGTAAATAAAATCACGCTTTTGCTCGCCGTCGTCATAATCAGGTCGGTACGACTTGAAAAGACGAATAACACCTGTTTCCTGCACTTGACGAAATGACTTTGCAATGACGCTTGCCATCTCGCCCTTGTGATACTCATTCGGACCAAAAACATTAAAGAATTTTACGCCGACAAACTTTGATTCCAAGCCACTTCTGAGCACCCACTCGTCAAACATTTGTTTCGAGTAGCCATACATATTGAGCGGCTTGAGATTCTTTGTGCTGCGGTCGCTGTATCCGGCTTCGCCCGCGCCATAAGTGGCGGCGCTGCTTGCGTAGATAAAGCGTATGTTCCGCGCTTCGGCATATTCGGCAAGGTCGCGGCTGTAGCGGTAATTGTTTTCAAGAAGATAGTCAGCGTTTTGCTCAGTCGTGGCACTACACGCGCCCAGATGAAAAATAGCTTCGATTTCCGCTCCATACTCGCCTTCGAGAAGTTCTCTGTGAAAGGCGGATTTATGGACGACATCAAGATATTGCTTGCCGACAAGGTTCTTCCATTTTGCCGTTGTGCCAAGAGCGTCCACGATAAGAATATCGTGAACGCCTTTGTCATTAAGCATTTTGACCAAGCAACTGCCGATAAATCCGGCTCCACCGGTTACAACAATCATTGTTAGAACCTTTCTAAAAAAGCCGGAACATCTTGAGGTTTACAGCGTTGCCTTAAACGCCGACGAGAAGTCTTTCAAGATTTCCTGCAACTTGCTCTCAATCTCAGCATTCAACTCGGCTTTGTCTGCAATCAAATTGAGCAGATCTTTATGGCGAACATCCATCCGCTCAAAAAGCTCCTGCTCAAAGCGCTTGCAAGCATCTTTCGGAAGTTCGTCCAGATAGCCGTTATTGACTGCGTAAATAATCGTTACTTGGCGCTCTACCGGAAAAGGCGAATATTGATTCTGCTTCAAAATTTCGTTCACGCGCTCACCACGACGAAGCTGCTGTTGCGTCGCTTTGTCCAAGTCAGAACCAAAACGAGCAAATGCCTCCAATGCACGGTATGCAGCTTGGTCAAGACGGAGCGTACCGGAGAGTTTTTTCATTGCTTTGTTCTGTGCATTGCCACCCACACGAGATACCGAAATACCAACATTCAAAGCCGGACGAACGTTCGCATTGAAAAGGTTGGATTCCAGATAAATCTGCCCATCGGTAATCGAAATAACGTTTGTCGGAATATATGCCGATACGTCGCCTGCTTGCGTCTCAATGATGGGAAGCGCTGTAAGCGAGCCGGCACCTTTTTCATCAGACATTTTTGCAGCGCGTTCCAAAAGGCGGCTGTGGAGATAGAATACATCGCCCGGATACGCCTCGCGTCCCGGCGGGCGGCGCAGAAGCAACGACACCTGACGATAGGAAGCTGCCTGCTTGGACAAGTCATCATAAATCACCAGTGCGTGTTTGCCGTTGTCGCGGAAGAATTCGCCCATAGCAGTTCCTGCATATGGCGCAACAAACTGAAGCGGTGCGGGTTCGGAAGCATTCGCCGCTACAATAATCGTATATTCCATTGCGCCTTGTTCCCGGAGAACACCAAGAACGTTTGCAACTGTGGAGGCTTTCTGTCCGATAGCAACATAGATGCAATAGACAGGCTCAATACCACGCGCTTTTGCTTCGGCGGAGTGTGTATATTTTTGGTTAATGATTGCATCAAGAGCAACTGTTGTTTTACCGGTCTGGCGGTCGCCGATAATAAGTTCGCGCTGTCCACGCCCAATCGGAATCAAGGCATCAATCGCTTTAATACCCGTTTGGAGCGGTTGCTTTACGGACTGACGGTCAATAACGCCCGGAGCTTTGCGCTCAAGTGGGATAAATTTACCTTTAGTGTCAATCGGCGCACCACCATCAATGGCGATACCAAGCGGGTTCACAACCCTGCCAAGCATTTCATTTCCAACGGGTACCGAAGCAACACGTCCTGTACGCTTAACGGTATCGCCCTCGCGGACAAGGGTGTCATTGCCAAAAAGTACCACACCCACGTTATCCTCTTCGAGGTTGAGCGCCATGCCCATTACACCGTTGGGGAACTCCAGAAGCTCCGCAGCCATACAATTGGAAAGCCCGTACACGCGGGCAACACCGTCACCGACTTGCAAGACGGTGCCGACTTCATAGACATCTACTTCTTTGTCGAAACTCGTCAGTTGCTGGCGAAGTATCGTCGAGATTTCATCAGGGCGAACTGCTGTCATAGTTCAAACCTTTGTTACAATATTGAGAATGAGTAATTAGTTTATGTTCGTAGTTATTCTTAGCGAAGCGCTATTAGCGAAGCCGCATCAGTTCTGCTGCATCTTGCCGTTCAGTTTTGAGACGATCGGGGTTTACGACTACTTTCGGAGCATCATTTACGACATCAAGTGCAATAGAAATGTCGCCGTTGCGCGTTTGGTTCGGTATGCCCGAGATGGAGAGAATTCCATTGGTCTTGCAAAATTCTTTTACTGCGCGAAGGTCGCCGCCAGGGGCAAGATAAATTACGTTTGCACCCACACCGACAGTTGCGAGTTGCGGAGCTTTTGCTGCGCTTGCTTTCATGCCCATGCTATTAAACGCATCTACAAGGTCATCTTTTACGTCTGCAGGAGTTGCATCTCCAAAGACAATGACGACTTTGATGCCATCCTTCGGTATAGTTTTGTCATAGCCGAATACTTTTTTGAAAAATCGCGCTTGTACCGGAATCGGCACAGGCATATCCTGAGCGGAAAGTCCTTGGGTTGCAATGACCAATGCAAGAACGCAGGTCGCTATTAAGCGCAATTGTTTCATAACGGTTTCACACAGACGTTTTCTACGCACGGAGAGAGTGAAAAACGCACTAAATCTTGAGATGCGTTACCACTTTCTTCAGCAGTTTAGTTCATTGCGCCTTCAAGCAAGCGTTTTTTAAGCAATACCAGTTGTTGTTTGATACTACCGTCCATCATACTGTCGCCGACCTTGACCGTAAAGCCGCCAATGAGCGCCGAATTGACGCTGTAATGTGCTTGTGCTTTCTTACCGATCTGCGCCTCGAGTTTTTTCACAAGAGCATCTTTTTGCGCATTGTCCAACTCAATAGCAGAAACGATTTCTACTGGCAAGATGTTACTTTCCTTGTTGTAAAGCGCCTCAAAAGAATCAATAATATCAGCAAGCTCGGCAACGCGATTCTTTTGCACGAGCAAGGAAAGGAAGTTCTTAGTGATTGGTGCTAAAGCAGCTTTTTCGCCAATGGCTTTAAGCGCCGTGTCTTTTTGCGTGGCTTTGATAACAGGACTTGTTACAAAAAGCTCGAAATCACGCGAATCTTTGAGCATAGAGCGCAAACCGCGAGCATCGCCGATAATTGTTTCGAGAGCGCCTGCTTGCTTGGCTTGGCGAAAGAGTGCCGTTGCATAGCGCGTGGCAACACGAGATTGAGGCATAACGTTTTTCTTTTGAGTGATTCTCTGTAAGTATTAGTTTTTCACTTTTTGCAGGTCGTCAATAAAGCCGTCAACGACTTTTTTCTGCCCAGCTGCATCCAGTTTTTCCTTCAAAATCTTTTCGGTTGCCATCACAACGAGGTTCGAGACCTCTTCGCGGAGTGATTGCATTGCAGATTGCTTCTCGCGTTCGATTTCCGCACGGGCTTCAGCAATTTTTTGTTCTTTTACTTTTTCTGCTTCTTGCAAAGCCGATTGAACTTTCGCTTGTGCTTCTGCGCGTCCTTGGCGAACGATTTCGCTCATTTCTTGTTGAGCCTTTGCGAGTTTCGCTTCGTTTTCCTTCATCATGCGCTCTGCATCAGCACTTGCTTTTTCGGCGCGGGATATGGAGTCTTCGATAGATTTCTCACGCTCAGAAAGTGCGTTGGTGATGGGTTTCCACGCGAATTTGCCCAAAATTAGTGCGAAAATGCTAAAATTAACAATTGTCCAGATAATAAGTCCGGGCGAGACGCTCAGTACGGAATCCATAATGGTTAAAAATTTCTGTGAAACAATGTTGTTCTTGTAGTTGAGATTTTGCAAAAACCTTATCAGCAATAAGACTTTTGCACAACCTCATCTCTAAAGTAGCAAGGGAAAAAGAGTTGTGCCTCAAACAGAGGTTCAATCTAGGTTTGAAGCACAACCGTTTTTCTTTATTCCGCTTGGGTAACGAATTATTTTACAGCCAAGAGGATACAAATTACGAGTGCGAAGAATGCGGCACCTTCGATAAGAGCAGCGCCGATAATCATCGTTGTACGCATATCGCCCATTGTTTCAGGCTGGCGGCTGCTTGCTTCGAGTGCAGCAGCTACAAGTTGACCAATACCGATACCAACACCGATGATTGCGATACCTGCGCCTAAGCCGGCAGAAAGATACGCTAAAGCAGCATTTGTCATTGGATAATCCTCCGAAGAAATAGATAAAGTGATTGAAAAATGAACTCAGTAAGAGTTTGGTTACTATTGTATTTTATAGCATCGTTTAGTGATGTTCTGTATGTGCCTCGTCGTGTGCGTGCTCGCCGATTGCCATGCCCGTAAAGACGGCGGTGAGCATCGTGAAGATATATGCTTGCAAAAAGACGGCAAGCAATTCAAGGAAATAGATAAAGACGGAAAATGCTACACTGGCGGGAGCAACGGCAATAGATCGAAAGAAGAAAATCAATCCTACAAATGCCAAAAGAACAATGTGCCCTGCGGTCATATTCGCAAAAAGACGCATCGTCAAAACAAATGGCTTGATGAAAAGACTCATAAACTCAATTGGAATCATAATCGGTGCAAGACCAAGCGGAGCACCACCCAAAAGGTGATGGAACCAAGCACCAATGCCAGATTCCCGAATTGCCGTGTAGTTTATCACCAAAAAAGCAATAATCGCCAAGCCTGCTGTTACGCCAATCGCACCCGTTGCGGTATGCGCACCTGGAATCAAACCAAAAAGATTCATCAGCAAGATACTAAAGAAAAGCGTAATAAAATACGGCAGCAGACGCACTCCGGCAGCACCTTTTACGTTTGGATAGACCACCTCGTCGCGCAAATAAATAACGACAGTTTCTATCATATTTTGCAAGCCGCTAGGTGCTTTTTTCGGATTTTTTTTGTATTTGCCAGCAACAAAAAAACCTATCGCCGCAAGGACGACAAAGGCAAACCACTGGAACATCACATAATTCGTGATGGACAAGTCGAGTTGCGGCGGCTTCATATCTGCTTTACGGACGGGATGCCCTTTGTGCATGGTGAAAACACCCGCTTCCTCCATTTTCGTGGGATTTGGATATGCATGGAAGCCGTTATCAACGAGCATTATCGGCAAATCGGCAACATGACCAAAGAGCACAAAGCCGTGATGGTCGCCGAGTTCGCCAAGAAGGTGGTTGAATACTTGCTCAGGCGGAACATCGTGTGATGCACCGTGAGTATCATGGCCACTCGATGCGGCATCAGCCATAGCGGCTGTAGCGTTGTGGGTGGAATCCGTGTGAGACGGTTGTGGCTGTTCGGCAGGTGTGGAATGCGTATCAGCGTTCATACTGTCCGGGCGTGAAAAGTGAAATGAGTATTGTATTTATTTGTTTTGTTGGGATTGAGTAATGGTAGTTACTCTATCGTTGTGCATTCTCAGTCTGCACATCTGCTTTTGTGTGCTTCGCAGCATACTGAGCGCGAGAAATTGCCAACTGTTTTCGGTGAAGAACAACGATTTCTACTCCAAGTGCTGCAATATACAACGTCAGCAGCGTTAGAACGAAAGGTATCATAGCAAGATGCCATATCCGCAGAGCGTACCAGACTGCAACAAGCGTTATGACCATGCGTCCAGCCATGCTGCCAAAAACAAACCGCAAAAATACGGTAGTATCAGTTTGGCGGAGCGCAATGCGAAAAAAGCTAACTGCGAGAGAAATGTTCCCTGCGGCAAATGCTATTCCCCAACAAACGCTTTCTAGGTCGTGGCTCATAAACCTTTACGGATTGTGTGCATCAGACACCTTCTCAGCGCTCCGTTTGGCATCATGCAGCACTTTTTGTTTTTTGGAATAGTTCATTACAACTACGACAAACTTTATCATGCCGCCTATAACGCCGAAAATCAAGAGTGCGACGAACCAAAACGGCTCAGTATGAGCATACTTGTCAATGAACCATCCGATAAGCCCGAAAAAACCGACCGTTGCGGCAAGCTCAAGTCCGATATTCATCATCGGCGCGAGATCGCTCAGAGCGGAATCAAGTTTTTGATTGCGTGGTTGAAGCGCCATAGAGGTCTCTCACTACGTGCGCAGACACTGGCAGCGCGGGGAAAATGGAAGCCTTTTTTATTGGAGTGTATATACAACACGCCCAAACTGAAAAAGCATACAAAGTTAATGTGTGGCTCTTTACCATCAAACAAAAATTTCCGCTTTTGGACGAATTTGTAACTTTTCCCTGCAAATTGCTTCCCTTGGTGCCTTTCCGTCTTTGAAAAATGAGACGAAAGGTTTTTTGTAAGTGATGAAAATTTCGCAATTTTGTAGAACCAATTTCACTCGTCTCATTTTTCATTTGGAGTTTCTGTTATGTCAGAACCGACGCACCTTACCGACGACAATTTCCAAGCAGAAGTCTTGGATTCCGATAAACCCGTTCTTGTGGATTTCTGGGCTGCATGGTGCGGTCCGTGCCGCATGATCGCTCCGCTCATCGAAGAAATCGCCCGCGATTACGATGGCAAAGCAAAAATCGGTAAACTTGACGTTGACAATAATCAGCGCGTGGCTATGCAATACGGCATCCGCTCTATCCCGTCGCTGCTTATTTTCAAAGGCGGTAAGGTTGTTGACCAAATCATCGGTGCAGTACCGAAAGCACACATCACTGCGAAACTGGACGCTGCTGCGAGTGTAAACTAACACACCCCTACAACCGCGCTCACGAAGAATCAAAGCGGCTTTCGAGACAATTCCTCGAAAGCCGCTTTGCTGTTTGCTTCTGTTTGTGTAAGGCTTTAATGCTAATACATCATTTCCACGAAAGCAAGCAGCCGCACGTCTATCACGCAAGCAACTGATACTTTTGTTTCTCACTCTGTCCACGCCCCCACCATGACCGTTCGCATCGGACTTCACGCTCAGAATGTACTTGGCACAAAACTTCTTCCTTGTTCGCTTGCACCCATCACCGGCTACTACCGCACGGGCTGTTGCGACACCGGAGCCGAAGACACAGGCGTACATACGGTTTGTGTCGTGTTGACCCTCGACTTTCTTGCTTTTAGCCGCTCACGCGGCAACGACTTAACTACGCCCATGCCTCAATTTGATTTTCCCGGACTCAAGCCCGGTGATAGATGGTGTCTCTGCGCCTCACGCTGGAAAGAAGCGCTGGATGCGGGCTGTGCACCCAAAGTGGTTCTGGAAAGCACACATAAGGAAACCCTTCGCTTTGTATCGCTCGATGACTTGAAGCGCCACGCCATTGAAGCAGAGAGTGCATAATAAATAGTAAGGTAGTGGTATAAAAACACATGATTTTTGTGTACTTTTGTCGTCAATACGCTGGATGAATATATCGTATCATCACCATCAATGATGAGCGAAACCCATACCTAGTAGCTGTGGTAAATGTATTAGTAAGAATATCGTCCTCAATGGACGTAATCCCTGAGGTATTTTTTCGTTAATGCGGGTAGCCCTGATTTATGTTGAGAAATGGTGTGGTTACCAAAAAAAATCCTAACTTTGTTGAGCAAAAATTAGGTGTTATACCTAATTTTCACACTTCTGCTTTCTAATTGTTGGCTACCCTGATAAGGACAGACGTGAAGCGGCATCGTACTATTATATTGTTATACTGCATCTTTTGCGAACTTCTGCTTTTCGGTATTAGCGTATCGAACCTTCAGGCACAGCAGCAGCAGGGGCTTTTTGAGGCATTGTATATTTTTAAGTTTTGCGGTTTCGTTACGTTTCCTTCC
>CALCNX010000033.1 GCA_937899715.1 uncultured bacterium
GGTCTTTGTACCAGCGAGCCGCATCAATATACTATTGATGCGGCTCGTCGCGTTTACAATAGAACGATACCTATGAATGAAGAGGTTTTATCTATGGTTGATAATCAAGAATCGTTCGTTCTTGCTTCAAGAGAAACTGCTGACAATCCGTCTAGCGAAATAGGCGCACAGAAACGGTTTGGACATTATCGTATTATTCATCGAACAGAGTACGAATATCACGATGCTGTGAATTTGTGTCATAACTCATCGCTCCTTGTGCCACGAAGCTATAAGAATTTACTCACGGAGCAGCAATGCCTTTCGAGTACTTTGCAAATTGCACCACGTCCAGATGACGAAGGAAGACACATAGACTTCTGGGGTAATAATATCCACTATTTTGCTATCCAGCAGCCCCACAAATCTTTGGTTGTGACTTCAACCAGTCTTGTTGAGCGGACTTTTAACACTCCAGCAACCAATCAATTTTTCCTGAGTTCCGAAACCTGGGAAAAAGTTGTGGGGCTTCTACGATATCCAAAAGCATCACTTGATATGTCCTTATATGAAAGTCTTGCAGAGGCATCGGCATATCGTTTCCCTTCCACGCTGGTAGCCATATCCGACGATGTGCATGAGTATGCACTTCAATCTTTTACGCCTGAGCGCCCGCTACTGGAAGCAGTACGAGATCTAGTTCGGCAAATTTATGTAGATTGTGAATTTGTGCCGGGCTTCACCACCATTAGTACGCCGATTACAGAAGTTTTGCGGGAGCGAAAGGGTGTTTGCCAAGATTTTGCTCACCTAGCGCTTGGTTGCTTACGCTCCATGGGATTGGCAGCACGGTATGTGAGCGGATATATTGAAACAATCTCGCCTGAGGGCACAGAGCGTTTGATTGGGGCGGATGCCTCTCATGCGTGGATAGCTGTTTTTGTTCCACAATGGGGATGGGTTGAATTTGACCCAACAAATAATCAACTTGTTCGAGAGCAACATATCGCTCTTGGCTGGGGACGTGACTATGGGGATGTATCGCCACTCAAAGGGGTGATAATGAGTACTGCGGCAGCGGAACTTTCGGTCTCGGTTGATGTGATGCGACTAATCTAACGAGTACAGAAGTTTTTCGTGCTTCTGAGAAAAGAAATTGTTATGTTGTCGGACACAATCGCCTTCTATCATTTTTTTAGGGGAATTTATGAGAATCACAATGCTTTCGGTTGTACTGTCTTGTCTTTTTCTCTGCGCTGCGCCAAGCCTCAAAGCTCATGCTGTTGGCAATGTTACAGATGCTCACACGCTTCGCACATGGACAAATACTGTCACGAAAATTACCCACAAGGCAACTTTTTTGCTGGTCAATAAAGACGAAGTGTTTTTGGAGGATGCTGCCGGAAAAGTTATCGCTGTTCCATTTGAGCAACTCTCGGTCATTGATCGCGCTGTTGTTGATGAGCACCGAGAGCGTATCCGTACTATCAATCAATCCCCTGACTACACACGGTTTCGGTACATTCCATCACAAACAATAGTACAAGCTGAGGCGTTTACTGAATCGTTGCCTCGTAATAGTGTTTTGGTGCTTGTCGCAGTTGTAATACTTGTGCTTGGCGGAATGAGCTGGTTTGGAATTATTTACTTGAGAATATATCGCCGTCCTAGCTTGAAAGCGAGCATTGTTGCTGCTTCTACAATGTTACTTTGTATTATTACCTTGGTTGAATCAAACGTAGTACCAAAAGAGCTTATCGCACAAACGCTTCACCTATACAGCAAGGGGATTTCTTATCCGACAAAGGCATCGGAGATGCGCAGCGTCAAGTTTAGTAATAATGTTGTGGTATCAAGTCTTCTCTCTTCGGGCGGGCAGTCACTCGCTTTGAGCACTATTGATAGTATCAAAATCCTTAATACTAATAGCGACCCCGCGCTTATGAATCTCGCTTTTGCGCCTTACAAGGCTACGGCAACCACTTCATGGGATGATAATTATTTCTATATTGCCTCTAATGGTATTCCAGCGCATAACATGATGATCGGTATTACCGCATGGATAGCGCAAGTGCCAATCCCTCATCCCTACACGGGCGCAAATTCATGGTCAATACCACTCAAGCCTGAATATGCCGCATCACCACTCAGTGTACGGACAAACTTTATGAAAGGCGCAATTGCCGTCGCTACAAACGGTATCCCTATTTTTAACGCACTGAACGCGTCAGGTCTGGATTCAAAAGCAATCGGTGAACTTGACCAATGGAACGGTCATTGTGGTCGAGCGGACGATTATCATTACCATGCTGCACCTTTGCAGTTGGAAGCAACATCAGGCTTGCAGCCTATTGCTTTTGCGCTGGATGGTTATGCAGTCTATGGCTCAAAAGAGCCGGATGGAACACCAATGACTGCGCTTGACCAATATCACGGACACGTCGGTGGGAACGGCGTATATCATTATCACGGTACGACTACCTCACCATATGTGATTGAAGCAATGCGCGGCAAAGTGACTTTGGATCCGAAATCTACTGCGCCAGAAAATCAAATCATTCCGCAAGCCATGACCACGCCGCTACGCATGAGTCCTTTTCCTATCAATGGAGCGACTATTACTAATTTGACCGCAAATGCTGCTGGTAACGGCTACACGCTTGAATACACTATTAGCGGCAAAAAGGGATCGGTTGTTTATAGTTGGACGGGTAACGGAATTACCGGATTATACACCTTTACCTTTACTGACACCGACGGAAAAGTCACCGTTCAAACATTTCAACGGTAAAAACGTTGCGATATAAATTAAGCCAATGCGACCATTAAAACTCAAGGAACCGATTATGACTCTCATGGATTTTGTTATTGGCGCGGCACTAATGAATGCCATGCCCCATTTTGTCCTTGGAATATGGAAAGGCAGAATGTTTAGCGCATTTGGTATTGGTAACAAGCAGAATATTTTTTATGGACTGCTGAACTTTATCATTTCACTGGGATTATTTGTTTATCAGTATGGTGTAGAAAAACTTTTGAATAATGGGATGTACGTGGGAGCATCTGCAATATTAATTATCTATTTTCTAACAGGTCACTTTTGGTATCACTTGTTTAAGAAGGATTCGCACTGAATTTGATACTTAAGCACTAAACTACCTATTTCTTCATATTTTCTTTCAAGGCAACACTATGAGACTCGCTTCATTCACTCGCAAGCACATATTAAACAATCAGGTACTACTTACGATAGTTCTTGGTACTGCTCTTTTCTTCTCTGGAACTGCACTTGTAACGGCACAAACGCTCAACCTGATTACGAAAACCTCTACGACGCAAATTAAAACAAGCGATATTGACAGTTTGACCGTTCAGACCACGACTTTTACCATTATCAAAAAAGATAAAACAACGCAGGTTGTGAATATCGCTGACCTTTTACGCATTACCTTTACCCTTGTCACTGGCGTTGCTGACGAGAAGCAAGCAGCAATCATGGGTGCACTGGCACTTATTAAAGCATACCCGAACCCCGCTAATGCGACCAGCTCAGTCGAGTACCAGCTTTCACGCCCAGCATCGGTAGAAGTGCATATTGTGGATGCAACGGGAAAACTTGTCAAAACGATTCCAATGGGTTTCCAGCAAGCCGGAACACATCAAGTGCAATGGGATGCAACAAGTGACGCGGGCGCTACTGTTGCAAATGGCTCTTATACGTGCATCATCCGCACGGGCGGTGAAATGCTGACACAAAAACTTATCATCATTCACTAAAAACAAGGATGATGAATAAATGATAACGTATCAATCGCGCAAGTCATTAGCACATAACCTATTATTGCGCTCCGCTATAAGTACAGTCCTTGCCGCACTAATGCTTGTCTGCACCATCTCTGCATTGAGAGCACAGACACTCAATTTTTACAGTAAAGGTACTGCTACATCGTTCAAAGCCACTGATGTTCGTAGCATCAAGTTTACTCCTAAAATCACGGTTTCCAGCTCCACGTCGTCCACTGTTTCCTCGTTCGATTTTGCTACGGTGGACAGCATTACTGTGGCTGCGGCAAGCACAAGCAACCCCACGGGAACTTTTACTCTGCTCAGTTCTGCTTTTGTGGAAGGCGCTGAATTACCAAAAGAATATACTTGTGATGGAACAAGTGCATCACCGCCGCTTAACTGGACAAATTTGCCTGCCGGGACAAAAAGTATTGCTGTGACCATGCACCATATCGTTGGACCAACGGCGGGAATGCCCGGTCTGTTCGATACTCACGTCTATATGGTAATTTATAACATTCCGCCCGCCACAACGAGTCTTCCTAAAAATGTATCGGGTGTTGGGCTTTTCGGTATCAACACCGTCAATGGTAAAACCCTGTACACGCCACCGTGTTCGCAAGGTCCGGGTACGAAAGCGTATATTCTGACGGTCTATGCACTGTCCGCAGAACCTGTTTTTAGTGTTCCGCAGACATCGGTCACACGTGAGATATTGCTGTCGGCAATTAGCAAAACTACACTTGGTTCTGCTGTGTTGAATGTGAACTACACACGTACTTTGCGATAAATAGATTGTGAAAATTAGACATTTTTCAAGGAAATTCTATATGCAACAACGATTCGTTCTTCGCACACTTTGTGCGTTTGCGGCTGTCATGGTTTTTATCATCGCAAGTTCAGCCTATGCACAAACGCTGAATTTTTATAGCAAGGGAACCGCAACATCAGTGAAGGCTTCCGATATTCGCAGCGTGAAGTTTGACAAGAAAATTGTGATTTCAAGCGTCTTGTCATCCACTTCGACTTCGTTCGATTTTAGTGCAGTGGATAGCATTACCGTTACGCCCGCACAAACGCTTTCTTACAAAGGTTCTATCTCCAAAGGAACTGCCGACTCGACATGGGTACAGGCAGTGGTTACGTCATGCGCAGGAATGTTTACCCTAGGGCGCTCAGGAAGAGTCAAAGATGCAAGCGGCGTGTCGTGGATTGTACCAATGGCTGTCAATGCTGGGCGTGTGGCTCCTGATCTTTACAACCCTTGTGCAAATCCAAGTGCTGCGGACACCAGCAAACTTGAAACCTTTGTCATTGACCCTGATGGCGTTGTCATCACTGCGTACATTCACGCCGACAACTATTTTGAATTGTATGTGAATGGTACATTTGTAGGGCGCGACCCGATTCCCTTTACGCCGTTCAATTCCAATATTGTCCGCTTCAAAGCAAAGTATCCGATTACATACGCTTTTAAGTGTGCTGATTGGGAGGAACATCTTGGTGTCGGGATGGAATATGACACCTACAATGTTGGCGATGCCGGCATTGTGGCATACTTCAGCGACGGCACAAAGACGGACGAGACATGGAAAGCGCAAGTTTTTTACATAGCACCCTTAGACAATCCCTCTTGCGTCGTAGAAAATACGGACGGTACGCGCACCTCAATCAACTGCTCCAGCAAACCGACC
This sequence comes from uncultured bacterium, assembly GCA_937899715.1. Taxonomy (GTDB): domain Bacteria; phylum Bacteroidota; class Ignavibacteria; order Kapaibacteriales; family UBA4661; genus PH2015. The sequence goes on from CALCNX010000033.1 coordinate 5,460, forward strand.
TGCTCTTCAACAAAGAATCCAAGCGGCTGCTATGCTTTGCATTACCCAGTGCCGGACGGCTGGGAATTGCGTACATTCGACGATAGCAAATGGCCTGCCGCATCGGTATTCACCGAAGCACGATTCGGTCCCAAAGAAGCGTACACGAATTACCGAGGGCTATTTCGTGATGGCAAGTTCATCTGGACGAGCAACCTAGATTTGGATAATTTTGTGATTCTGCGAAAAACGGTTACAAAGTAGAGTTTGTTGAGTAGATACTTCAAGTATCAATGCATATTGACCCGACTGTTGCAAGGGGTGGAAATTTTTTTCACCCCTTTTTCTATCTAATACCCACACATTTGAGTGCGGGATAATAAAGTTTGATGAGAATTCCTGCAATCTTTTGTTGTTCACTTCGTGTGAATCCATTTTTTTGCTGCCTCAATATTTCCGAATTGAGCAATCACAATGCCCGGAATATCGTGAATCTCCGTAATTTCATCAGCATCCGGCATTTGTGAGGATGAAAGACGCGGCACAACGTCTGCCCAATGATGGAGAATTGTCCCTGCCACACGTGGCAACCACACTCCGGTCAGATACTGCGTTGCCTTACGGTCTATCACACGCATCGGGACGGAATACGTGACCAGTTTTCCCGTTCGGAACTCGGTGAGTACAGTTTCTATCAAGTCAGCAGATTCTTGAAAGTCGCTGCCGGTCATGCTTCCCTGCCATAGCGCAAGAGCCGCATACAGTTCGTAGGAATAATAGAGCGAGAGCGTAGATGTTTTTCGGTAGAGAAGCATACAAAGCCTTTACGACGGCAATCAGTACAAATAGTGAGCGGTCATCAGTCATAATATACGGCTTTCCTGTACCATTGTCAACATCCTAAAACGGTGTCCAGACAAAACTCACAAACGGCACTACAAGCGGCTGTGCGACAATCGCCACGCCGAAATCCATAGCCAGCGAGGTATTGCAAAGACGTAATCCAAGAAGCAAAGCGCTATTGCTGGGGCGTAGCAAATCGGCATTCCAAAGCTCCCCGATAAAATGCACATCGTGGCGGTCTGAAAGCCGTGAATCCAGCCCTAGCCCTAAGCCCATGATGCCACGTGCGTAGGAGGCGCTGAAGGAAAAAAGATTCATTCCGCGAATGGTGTACAGGCTCGGCTCGTTGACTTTGTAAAAAAGTTGCCCTGTGATGCTTGTTCGTGCGCCCTTGAAGGTGGCTCCAGCAAAAATGTGTCCGACGGGATTTGCCTCATTCACGAGCGCAAAATTGCCCCCGATGCACGTAAATAAGCGATTCCCTGATTCGTCGAGATCCGTGCTGTATGGTGTGATTTTGCAATTAACCAGTGTTATCTGCTCTTGGGGTAAAATCCCCGGAATAAGGCTGCGTCCTGCAGTCAGCGATACATAGTCCGTAATTCCTATGCCCGCATAGGCAAAAAGCAGTTCCCAAACACCGATAAACGCATTGCCGGAAATCGGTTCCGCCGTCGGCATGATATAAAGGCGGTGATTGTGGCGGTAGGACTGTTTGCGAGGAATAATTTCGAGAATTTCGGCAGCAAAAATAGTCAGCGTGCCAAGCGCAGTCTCGAAACGGATGGCTTCATCACTTGTTTTTGGGGTAATTTTATCTTTTAGTGCAGGATTCTGTTGCGCTGCCGATTGTAGCTCTTTTTCGACGGCATCTTTGGTGAGAATCTCCAGAATTTTTCCTGTGATAATGTCGCCATTGATAAGGCGAATAAGATATTCAGTATCAGTGCCGACAGTGAGATTACGAAGAAGAGGTGATTGAACGGAAGCGCTTCGCGGGGCAGGAGACGGAGCGGATTGAGCAACAAGATTGGCGGTTGAGGAAAAGCAAACAAGGGCGGTACAGAAAAAGGAGCATTTGAGAATGTGTAAGACGGCGCTTTGCAAAAAGGCATTGAGCATGAATGTTCCTGGGAACGTTGTACAACGGAGTTCGGTACAAAAATACGAAAGAATCCGTAAATGAAACAGCACGAATTGTAGCCCTACCAAAGTGACTACAATTCGTGCTGTTGTACAAACGTGAAATGTTTGCTACACCGCTTGCGCATCAAGCCATGATGAGGCTTCTCCGACAATACTTTGCATCGTAGAGCGATCGAAAGGCGAGTCCAGATGCGCCGCACGAACGATTTCCAAAAACGGTAGGCTTCCACCGATGGTGCAAATGTGGATATAGTCCTGCAAAGCGCTTGTATCCTTGTTCTGGTGACGCTTCCAGAATTGCAGCGCACAAAGCTGTGCCAGTGCATAGTCAATGTAGTAGAACGGGTACAAATAGACGTGAAGCTGTGTTTGCCAGAGTGCGCCGGATTCGTTGAAGGGTGCATTGCTGTATTTACGCCACGGCAGATATGCTTGCTCCATGCGCTTCCACTCTGCTTTTCGCTCTGCAGGCATGGCGGAGGTATGTGTGTAAATCCAGTGTTGAAACTCGTCAATCGCGCAAGCGTAAGGCAAAAACGTAACGGCTTCCTCAAGGTGAGAATAGCGGAACTGCGGGGTTTTTTCGCCAAAAAATTTATCCATCCAGTCCCACGTGAGAAACTCCATGCTCATCGAATGAATCTCGCACGCTTCCATCGTGGGCCAGAAGTAGTCCATAAGCGGTTGCTGGCGGCTGGAATAAACCTGAAAAGCGTGTCCCGCCTCATGGGTCAAAACGCGAATATCGTCCGCGGTGCCATTGAAGTTGGAGAAAATAAACGGTACGCCATAGGCGGGAAAATTCGTGCAATAGCCGCCCCGTGCCTTGTTTGGGCGCGTGGTCAAATCCATATAGCCGCCCTCAATCATCATGTCGAAAAACGCCCCTGTTTCGGGGTGCAGTGCGTGATACATTTTCTTAGTGTCCGTGATAATTCCTTCTTCGGGTGCTGAGGGCTGCGGATTGCCGTCGGGGAAATTTAATGACTCATCGAATGAGTAAAAATTCTCCAAGCTGCCCAATCCCAACCGTTTTGCTTGCTTTTCGTGTTGCTTGAGCGCAAGCGGCACCACCACTTCCCGCACAGCAGCGCGAAACTTCGCAACGTCGCTTGCGGTGTATTCGATGCGTCCCATTTGCATATAGCGATATTCCACAAAGTTCGCAAACCCTGTTCGTTGTGCGATTTCATGGCGAATCTTGACCAAACGGTCGAACATTTCGTCGAGTTTACCTGCAACACCTATGAGCGCTTGCTGCTGTGCTTCGGATGCTTCGCGGCGAACGGTACGATCGGTATCTTCAGCAAATTTGCGGATGCCAGACAAGTTATATTTTTCACCCCGAAAATCAATCTCTAATTCTGCCAGAAGCGCAGTGTATTCTTGCCCGCAGTTTGCTTCGTCTATCAGTAATTGCTTGATTTCCGGCTTGAATGTCCGTGCGGCATCCTCAATCCGGCGCGTGAAGAGTTTGCCGTATTTTTCCTCAATGTCAGGTCGGAACGGCGAGTGCAGAAGCCGCTTGGAAACCTCTTCGTTCCATTCTGTAACCGTAGGGCTGTTATCAGTGTAGAATTGCTTTTCGGTTTTGAAATTTTCGTCTTTGACGTTTTGCGTGAAATGTGTCTCGGCGAGATTTTCCATCGTGGCATAGTCTGTACGGAGTGTGTTCCAGTCTTGTACCGCCGCTAGAACATCGTCTGCGGAAGTGGCTGCGTCGAGCTTGTTCCAGAGAGTTTTGTAGGTTATGTGAAGCGCCTCAAGGTCAGGGCGCTTGTAGGGTAAATCATTAAACTTGGTAAATGTGCCTGAAGAACTCATAGTGTCAGTGATTGAGTGAAAAAATCTTATGTGTCTCTTTTCAATTCAGCTCTTTTCAATTCAGCTCTTTTCAATTCAGCTCTTTTCCTGCTTCCACATCCGTCGAATCAAGTCCCGCCGGGGTTTCTTTCGGAGTGTAGTAGGAAAAATTTGCCAAAAGCTGGCAAATCTTGTTTTCAAGCCCTTTGTAGAGCCACACGGCATTACCGTTGAAAATAAAAGAGAACATGAGGCGTTCGCCATCCAATGTACGGATATAGCCTGCCAGAGCGCTTACGTTCTTGTGTGTACCGGTTTTTGCACGGACGTTGTATTCGGCGGTTGTGCCGCGCATACGATGTTGCAGAGTGCCGTCCAGTCCGGCGATAGAAAGAGCATTCAGGAAATCATTGCCAAAAGGCGCACTTTGGACATTCTCTAGCAAGTGGAGCATGGTAATGGGCGCTATTTTGTTGCGGCGCGACAAGCCCGAACCGTCAAAAACTTGTACTGTCGGGGTGGAGACGCTCACGATACCGTAATGGCGCAGCGCACCTTGTAACTGCTCAATGGAAGAATGAACAGTGTGATTATCTTTTGCCACAAGCTCGGGTGCAGATGCATCAAGTTTACCGCCGCCAATCATCTTAAAGACGTGCTCGGCACAGAAGTTATCACTTTTTTTGTTGATGACATTGACCACGTCTAAAAGCGGACGATGAATTGCAGCCAGTTCCGAGACCGCTGGTGGTGCCTGCTTCAGCCCCGAAGCGCCTTCAATGGTAATGCCGCTCGCCTCAATGCGCTGCTTGAACATATCGGCAGCCACAGAAGCCGGCTGCTCAATGAAAAAAAGCCGCGAGACCGATGAATTCGGCGGGAGAGTGCCCGTTACTGCAAATCGCTGCTTCCCGCCTTTTTGTCCATAGACCTCGCTAATGCTAAACGCTGCTTTTGCAGGCGCACGGCGGCGCTTTTGCTTTTTCGCAACCTTTGCCACCGCGCCAACCGTCGCACGGACATCAAAATCAAACGCATCGCACGCTGGAAACGTCTGCACGTGGACGGGCTTGCCGACAATGCCGCCCGCACTCACGATAACGGTGATGAGATTACGCTGGACGCTCAGAGCGCTAATTGCTGCTGTGGGTTGCACCATGTCGTCATCGCCGCTATAATCTTGGCGATTTGTGACGCGGTCGAAAAAACTGTCGTCGCCATAGACGCCACCTGTGATGCGGCGCACTCCGGCGTGGTAGAGCTGATAGGCAAGCTGCTCTAAGTCCGAAATGTCCAAAAGCGGGTCGCCATGCCCAACGAGGTAGATATTGCCGTCCAGCACACCATCACGAACTTCCAAAGCATCGGTCAGTACGAGCGTTTCTATTTTGTACGATGTGCCAAATTTGTCTAATGCAGCAAACGTGGAGAAAAGTTTTGTGGTTGATGCAGGAGTGAGTGGTGTTGCGGGATTGACGGCAAAGTATTCTTTGTTTTGCTCAAGTGAATAGACCGCCATACCAAACTGCGTTTTGCTTTTTTGAAATGTCTTGCTGTGCTCGGCGAGAAGTTCGTTAATACTGTTTTGCAAATGCGAAAGAGCCGTAACACTGTCCTCGTGGGAAAGTGGTACTTTCGTCACATTGAGCGTCTGTGGTGTGGGGATATCACTTTTTAAGCGATATTGACTATTACGCATCCCCGGGACGCGCTGCGCCAGCGCGATCTCAATTGCTAGACAAGCAAACAACAAAACACTCAAAAGAGCGATGGAGCCGAAATGGTGTAAACGCTTCATACATCAGAAGGAATAGACAGTAAAACTGCCGACAAGACAAAATGAGGCTGCACAGCTTTAACGCTCAAATTGTGTGCCAGTTGCAAAATTAGGCGTGATAATCTGTTGCCAAAGCTGCGTCTGAATATACAACCAAACTGCAATACAAGGCAACACTTTGAGGTGAACGCTTGCAAATATACCACTACGAAGGCTTTCAGGAAAAATATCGGTAACAGAAAGCGACGTGCCGACGATAACAAACCAAAGTAGCCCGTTCTGAAGCCATTTGTGGTCTAATCTTAGCATCGGGAAGACATTTCTTTCCGCAGGGCTATTTTCTGCATGACTGTTTTCCGCTTCCCATTGGCGTAAGAGCGCGTACCACACCGCCACACCTGCCAGAGCAATGATAAACGTTGGTGATTCAGCTTTGTGATTGAAAATTACCATCCACACCAGCACTGATGCACCGCATAGCAATCGCACGTGCAGCGTGGAAAGGCGAGAGCGCACAGCAAGAACAACAACAGGCGCACCGAGCAAAAGCAATGAAAAAGCCTGCACGAACGACACCGCCTGCCCATTCGGCAGAAGTGGCGCGAGAAGGCTCATCACCGAAAGCCCGTAAGATGCGGCATGGTCGCTTTCGAGCAGCACTTTCCAGTTTTGATATTGCCAGAGCAGATTATCCGACGAAACGGCAAGCAATGGTGCGGCAGTAAGAACCGCAATGAAGCCCAGAAAAGCAAGCGTGAAGTGTACTTTCTGCGGATACAAGAGCATCAGAACAAGCGGTGCAGCGCCATAAATTTTGATATGAAATGACAGCGCCAGATACAGTGCCGCTAGCACCATTTTACCACGTTCCATTGCCGAAAGTGTACATAGCGCCAGTCCTGCCATAAGCGCATTACTTTGGAAATTCTGCACAGAGGTCAAAAGCTCAATAGCGCATATCCATAGCAGAACAGTTATTGTGCGATTACGCTCGTCGCCGCCATCATCCGAACGATACAGGAGATGCGAAACGGAATGAATACCAACGATAAAAACAATACAATTCAGCATATTCCACAGCAAAGCACTCCAGAGCAGTGGCAGCGTAGTTAAGGGCAACATACAAAGCGCAAATGTTGGGCTGTATTTGAACAAATCTGCATGGTCGGCGGGCGAAAGCGCATAGAGGTTGATGCCGGAAAGAAGATGCCACGCGGAAGCCCGAAAAATAAGAAGATTATTCATCTGCTCTGCGCCAAGAGTGTACTTTTGCAGTGTTGCCACGAGTACCACAGCAAGCACGACACCACCCGCAATACGCGGTTTCATCAGCCATTTGGCTATCCTGCTTTTCACCATTTGCGTTCTTTTCATTCTTCCATGCCTCCATCGCTGCGATGATGCCCCAGAAGCTGCTTCACAAGCGCGATTTGCTCTTCGTGTCCGCCGGGACGAAGTTTTTGTGCTAATGTTGGGAACTCCGGGCGCTCAAAACATTGTACGTCCTGTTCTCCGGCAATCCACGTGATAGTATCGCAAACGCTTGTGAGCGGCTCAACAATGTGCGAACTCAGTAGAACTGTCGTTCCGTGGGCGGCTAAGAGCCTGAGCGTGTCCATCAGAAGGTAACTTGTGTCGAAATCCAGACTGTTCAATGGTTCGTCCAGCAACATCACACGTGGCTTCAAACCGATGATTCCCAAGAGTGCCAGTTTCTTCTTCATCCCTGCGGAATACGTTGCTATTTCGTCATCAAGCGGCAGTGCGAAGAGGCGATTCCAATCCACGCCCGTAAAATCAGGGTTGTTGAACTGAAACAACCGCAAATACTCTGCCCCCGTGATACGCGGATAAAAAAATGGCTCTATCTCCAAAAGCGCACAATCTCTTGTGTTCAGAGACGCACCACCGAGAAGCATCTCACCGCTTTGCACGACAATCATTCCCGCCAGTGCTTTCAAAAAAGTTGTTTTACCTTTGCCGTTACTCCCCACAATTCCATGCACCGCACCCTCCCGAAACGTAGCGTTCACGGAAGCAAAGACGGTATGCGCACCGTAGGATATGTGCAAATTCTGAAGTTCGAGCATATAGAAAAATAGCAAGAAAAATTTCAAGAAAACAGGATGCGAAGCCGCTTCACTGCTTTGGGTATCAGAATGGAAAAACTCACCGATAAACCGATAATCGAAATATATGGGTGCCAAAGTGTTGCCAGTGTGAGCGTTACCATTGACGACACCGCAAACATAAACGACATTCCTTCCACGTAAAACGCATATTTCGCAACGACACAAAGCGACGCGAGAATAAACGATACTGCTAGAGAAGCCACCACCGACGCAAGGAATAACGGCACTTGCGCAGAAAGCGTGTTTGCGCTCACCGAAGGAAGATTTCGCAAGATGTAATGCACCATGCCTAGCATCACAGGCGGGGTCAGCAGCACGGCATAACCGCAAAAGCCTTGACTGACTTTGAGACGTAAAAATTGTGACGGTGAGCGATAGAGTGCTTGCACCATTGAACGATGCTCGCCTGTGCCGTAAAACTCTATCGGCGTAATCACCAAGAAAAAGAGTATCGCGCTCAGCAAAAGCGGTTGCCATGCGAGGAGAAATGCCCCCGTCCAAAGTATAAAGAGCGCCAATCTGCGCTGACGAAGCCCGCCCCACCACTCAAAAGCAAGCGACGGTACAAGCCACGTAAAAAACTTGCGGAGGGCATGAAGGAGGGTCTTTTGTGAAGAAAAGAAGGCTTTTTGGCGCGATGGCGTTAATCGCCGATGAGACCATGCAAAAGGTGGCGTAGAGGCAATAATTGCCGAAAGAACTACGGGCAGCACCATTGCTTGCGGATATGCCGAAAACGCAAGCAGACACACGGCTGGAACAGCAAGAACACTATATTCCCACAAAAAGAGCAGACGACGACTAACTCCCAGACCAGCGAGAAAATCTGCGTCCTTGCGCATACCATGAATAAAATTCACCAATGCCAGATGCAGCATCGGAATCATTATGATCATTTCCACGCGATGAATGTTCCGAGCGAAAAACACTGCACAGCCAAGGATGGCTCCCAAAGCCAGTGCCAGCCCAAATGGGTCTCGCCCCGTGAGCGAGCGAAGGCTTCGCGCGAAGGCGTTGAGACGTAAGCGGAGTATGTAGGCGAGTATAGGCTGCATTAAAATTGACGTGCAAACGAGATAGAAAAATGTCTGTGCCGCCTGTCGCAACAACGCTTCGGCAGCACAGACATTTATGTGTTTTCAGATTTCCAAGCACCTGATTTTCAAGCGATTAATTCTCATCGTAAGAGTTCAAGTTATTGTGCTAGAATGCTCCTTGACCGACTGGCAAACCGGGCAAATCTACAAGCGGTACAAGCGGGATGTTCGCACCATAAACGCTGTTAATGCGCTTGAGCATTTCATTTGCCACTGCGCCATAGCCGCGCGAGGACGGATGAACGCCGTCAAGGCTAAAGAACCCGCCGGAAACGAAGTCGAAGCGCAGTCTGTTGCCAATGACGTTGCTCGTACCCGGAACGGTGCTTTGTCCTTGGAATGGATAACCATTCGTCCGTATATCATTCACAAGGCTGTTTGCATCAAAAAGAACCACTTGGTTGTTTGCGCTATATTTTGCCACAGCCGTAGCAATCGCTTGATTGAATTCTGTAACGGATTTTCTTGCAACTGCTTGTTCTGCTTCGTCCAGCACCAAACCATTCGGCATGGGGTTAGCAAGAAGAGCATTGCGAATGATAGTGGCTGCCATTGCCGGATTTGCTTGAAGCTGTGGTGCAAGTGCACCAATAGCACCAATGAGTCCTTGTACATACGTCGTTACGCCTGCAGGAGAAGTCAACGTGAAGTAGTCAGCCGAGGTGAGTGTTTTAATCCCGCCCGGCGCAGCAGAGCTACGAATCGGAATACCATTCGGGAAATCGGGCAGTGCCGCTTTGATAATTCCTGCTAACGCAGCCGGAACAACAGCCGGATTATTCAAGGTAGCAATAAGCCCAGCGCGAATCTGCGGTCCAACCGTCGTGAAATACGGTGCAGCAAGCACGTCAGGAAGATTACCGACAAGGAATTTCGCATTTGGCATACGGCGAACGCAACTGTCTATAAGCGCAGTGAACTGCGCTGTGAAGACAATCGTTTCGGTGGGAGCAGGTGTAGCACCCGGCATCAAGGCTTGCGTAGCAAAGTTTGTTCCGGCGGTACCGCCGGAGCTTGCATAGCCAAGCACGTCATTGTTGCCGATGAAAATTGATACAAAATTCGGATTCAGCGCCACCGCCTGGTCAACGCAGGTGCGTCCGAGTGCCGCAGGATTCCGCAGAACTGCACCGAAGAACGGGTTATAGAAAGCATTGCCGGTGGCAGGTGCAAAACGGAAGGGATAGAGCGGGTCGTTAGAAGGCGGATTCATATCGCGGAGCAATGCGCCCGGAATACCGAGATTGTTGTACGGACGGGCAAGCGTAACATTGGCGGGTGCTGTGGAAAGCGATACAAAAGCAAACTGCGGCGTACCAGTCGCATCAAATGATGTGATACGATTTCGTGAACCAATGCCACCGTTGTCGGGGAATTTCAGGTATTGGTATTGCTCTGGGGCATCGCCAAACGTTAATCCCATTTGACGCGCCATCAGCGTTGGATAAGCGTATTGTGTTTCACTTGCCACCACAGCGCCGGATTGATAACCGGCAGTGAGGCTATTACCCAAAGCGACGTAACGAAGCGTTGTTCCGGCGGGAACGAGTGTGCCCAGTGAGCCAGTGCCTGGCTGCGGTGTAAGGACAGGGCTACAAGCCTGAACGAGTACGGCAGCAGAAGCTACAACACCCGCAAACACACGTTTCCATGAGGATTGTACAGTATGAAATTTCATTGAAATAATCTCCTTGAAAAAATGACATTAAAAACGATAGCTAAACGAAACCGAGAGCGCATTTGCCCATGAATTATAGATACCATCGAAGCCAAAGGTGCTACCTGTGACTTCGCGCTGCAAGCCATACACAAACATATAACTTGCGTCAATAACCAGATTGTCGGTTACGTTAATACCAACACCTGCGGTAACGCCAAGACGATTTGCGTCCGGCAGAATAGGCTGCGTGTAGCGGGCTTCTACCGGCACAACGTCGTAGAATAGTCCACCGCGTACTTTGAGGGTTTCGCTGGCGATGTATTCACCACCAAGGCGGAAGGTCGGTGTATTGTAGTAGTTGCGTGGGTTAATGACCTCGCCTGAACGCGAAGGCGCACCCGGCAGTTTATCGAAACGAATACGGAGAGTGTCATACGATGACCAGCCAACATAGTCGAAGCCAAGTTCCATCATAAATTTCTCACTAAAGCGGTATGAAATGCCTGTGCGAAGGTCGAAGGGCAAATTAAGCGCCGTGCCGCCCGGACCATCGGCAAAAAGGTTATTCAGACCGGCAGGAAGTGCCTGTGTTCCTGCGGCATCCGTTGTGAAGGTAGCTTGCCCGTCATATTTCATGTTGATATTGTTCCGATAAGCAGCACCAATTTTCAAGCCCTTTACCGGTTCAACAATAATGCCCGCATTCCATGAAATATTCGTGCCGGAGCCTTTCAGGTTGAGAAATGGTTCGGTGCCAAAGTTCGGAATGCGCTGACGCAATTCTGCCGAACCAAGAGAATACGTGAGTCCGGCTGCTATCGAAACACGGTTATCAAACAGTGCGTAGGAAACAACAGGATTAAACGTGATAGTCTGCAAGTAGGTGCGAAGAGCGAGATTTCGTCCCGTCCAGTTCTCATTCCAACTCGTACCGGCACCAAACGGCACAAATACGCCAACACCAACAGCCAAGCCGGTTTGTGGAATTTTGTACGCGGCATAGAAGTGTGGAAGCGGGAATGCCCACAAGTCCATGCTTGTTGTCGTGAAGCGGTTACTGTTCGTTGGTCCGGCGAACGTTGCTTGCGGCAGAAGTCCGGTTCCACCCAGCATAATGGAGAAACCATCGCGCAAGAACGACATTCCGGCAGGATTATAGAAAATTGTACTGACATCGCACCCGTCACCACTGGCGACTGCAAAGCCCATAGCCATAGCGCGAGCACCATGCTCGTTGAGTTGGAAACCACCTGCTTGGATACTTCGCGGGGTGGATAGCACGACCAAAAAAGCGACAAGAAGCGGCACAACAGGTGTCGCCCGAAGAAGCAGAAGAATATGCTTCATAAAACCTCCGGTGATGAAAAAATTAATAAAAGTGGGAATACTTATCCCATAGAGCACGCACAAGAACGGCGAAGGTGGTTGAACACACGTTTTTGAGAGCGTTAAGGCTACGAATTTGTAAAGAAAAAGTATTGCATACAAGAGGAAAATTGCATTGTAGAAAATAGTCACGCAGCTATTGTGTGAATGTTGATCTTGCGCCGTTGTTTACCTTTATTTTTCGGTCTTTTTTACTCCGACTAAAGCAAATAGTTTGAAATCACCGCAAAGACTTGTAAATTTGCAGGTCTTTGCGGTTTTTGGTAGCTTTTGCTTGCCAAAAAGACACATCATGCCTTGCTTTTACCCCTCACAATAATCAGACAGTTCGTACAAATTTTTTCACATATTCCAACAAATGCTATGAACATTCACGAGTACCAAGCCAAAGCGCTGCTCCGTAAGTATGGCGTTCCCGTGCCGACCGGATATGTAGTCCACTCGCCGGAGCAAGCCGGTGAGATTGCCTACAAAGAGTTCGTCCAAAAAGGACACAAAGTGATTGTTATCAAATCACAAATTCATGCCGGCGGACGTGGTAAAGGCGTTGTGCATGACATCCAAACCGGTGCTGCACGCGAGATAGACGGCAAGCAAGTGCGCGGCGTGTCGGTGCTTCTGGACGGCAATCTTGCCGACCGTGCGTACAGAATCGCACAGGCAACCATTGGCAACAAACTCGTTACCATCCAAACCGGCGCTGAAGGCAAAATTGTGCGCCGTATGTTCATCGAAGAAGGCATGAACATTGCCAAAGAATACTACTTGAGCATCCTGCTCGACCGCCAAACCTCGCAAAACCTCATCATGGCTTCTACCGAAGGCGGTATGGAAATTGAGGAAGTAGCAGAACACTCACCCGAAAAAATCCTCCGCGAGTATGTTGATCCTGTGACGGGTTTCCGTGGTTTCCAAGCTCGCCGCTTGGGCATCGGTCTTGGTCTTGCGGGCGATGCGCTCAAGAGTTTTGTGGATTTTATTCAAAAACTCTACCGCGCTTATGAGGAAATGGACTGCGCGATGCTGGAAGTGAACCCACTTGTGCGCACGGGCGATGATAAATTTGTCGCGCTCGACGCAAAAGTAACCTTCGACGACAACGCGCTCTACCGTCATCCCGATTACGCCGAACTCCGCGACCTTGAAGAAGAAGAACCGCTTGAAATCGAGGCTTCCAAGTACGACCTAAACTATATCAAACTGGACGGAAACGTCGGCTGTATGGTCAACGGTGCGGGCTTGGCGATGGCAACGATGGACGTGATTCAACTCGCAGGCGGCAAGCCCGCGAACTTCTTGGATGTAGGGGGCGGAGCGAATGTACACCGCATCTCGAACGCTTTCCGCATCATGCTTTCCGACCCGAATGTGAAAGCAGTCTTCATCAATATCTTTGGTGGTATCGTGCGCTGCGACCGTGTTGCAAATGGCATTATTCAAGCCTCCCAGCAAGTGAGCTTGAACGTGCCGTGTATTATTCGCCTTGACGGTACAAACGCTGTGGAAGCCCGTGAAATCTTGGAAAAATCGGGCTTGACCTTCTCCGTCGGCTCTACACTGGAAGAAGCCGCTCGAAAAGTAAAAGAGACGGTAGATAAACTGTAAACGATGAATAATTTCAATGAGAGCCTGACTTGTGGCATTGTGATAATGTACAAGTAGGCTCTCATTTTTTATGGGTCAATGGTGTTTAATATTTTTATGGAAAAACTATGCTAAAACGTGCTTTTCTTTCAGGTCTGATGCTGCTTGGCACGGTATTGCCTCTTGCAGCACAAGAATTGCCAGATACCTCGTGGGTTCCGACTAACCGTTTAAGTGCTGGTGTCTGTATTGCTCCCAGTTTAAGTCCATTGTTATTCGCTACGTACTCGCGGAGTATTAATCCAGATATAGAATTAGAGGCTGCTCTCCAAAATTCTAGCTGGTCAAGTTTTCAGCTAGCGAGAGATCAACCGATAGTAGGAATAGACAAATACGACTTATCATTTAATAATTCAATGACGATTGACGCAACAGCCTTATTTTCTTTGCAAGATAGGCGAAAAGATATTCATTATAATTTTTCTCGCCTGAGGTTTGGTGGCGGTGTATCGCTACAATATTATAAATTTGGATATGCTCCTGTCTATTATCCCCAAAGAGGATCAAATCAGGATTCTGTGCTTATTTATCCGACCATTGCTCAAGGTGGTAGCGAAATTTTATATTTTGGAATTAATGCGAAATTCGACTATCTATTACCAGTTTCGCGGGTAATTGATATAGGCTTGCGGGGACAATATCATCTCTTGTTTCACTTTCCTGGTCAGGGAACTATTTCTTTCGTCTGCTGTTGCCAATCATAGGCTTTAGTTTTCTACAACACCATGAATGCTACATTGCAACAATCTTCCTCAGAAGCCGCATCCACGCTGGAGGTGCAGCCATTCCAGACATACACCTACTGCCGTGTGGCGGGCAAACGCTTCACTCTTCAGCACGCCAGCGAGTTGGAGTCCGCACAGACACAGCTTTTCGCAGCAGTGGAAGCCGCCGCACACAAGCGCCTCGTGCTGGATTTCGCCGAAGTGAAAGAGTACGATTCATACTTGGTTATTTGGCTGGCGACAGCGAAGCGTTTTTGTAAGGAGCGTACTATCACACTGGATGTGCAGAATGTCCATGAGCAGATGCAAGGATTCATTACGCTTCTGGAGAAACCTGTTTTGGAGAAGCACGTCGAGCCGCCCGCTGAAACCTCTTTGCACCGCTACGTGGAAAGTGTTGGAGAAGCGACGCTGCAAGTCTGGGCAGATGCACGGTTTTTTATTGAATTTTTCGGCGAGTTTTTTATCAATCTGACCTATCTTGTTCGTGCGCCGCGCTCTATCCGATGGAGCGATTTCCCTGCGCAAGTAACGAAGGCAGGCGTGAGTGCGTTGCCGATTGTGGCGCTCGTTGGCTTTTTGATGGGGGTGATTGTTGGGTATCAAGGCGCAATGCAGCTTGCGCAGTTTGGTGCGGAAGTGTATCTGGCGGATATGGTCGCAATTTCAATGGCACGCGAACTCGCTCCGCTTATGACGGCAATTATCGTTGCAGGGCGCTCCGGCGCTTCCTTTGCGGCGGAAATCGGTACAATGCAGGTTGCAGAAGAACTGGACGCGCTGACGACGATGGGCTTTAATCCAATGCGCTTTTTGGTGATGCCGCGTGTGGTGGCGGTGGTTTGCGTGATGCCGCTTCTGGTCTTGTTTTCCGATATTGCCGGAATGTTCGGCGGTTTGCTTATTGGTGTTGGGACGCTGAAATTAAGCGTGAGCGGCTACCTGAACGAAACAAAAGTAGCGCTCACCTTTGCGCATCTGGCAAGCGGCTTAATCAAAAGCGTGGTGCTGGGAGCGGTCATTGCGCTCATCGGCTGTATGCGCGGCTTTCAGGTGCGAGGTGGAGCGGAGAGCGTCGGGCATTACACAACATCGGCGGTGGTGAGCGGCATCTTTCTGATTATTTTGCTGGATGCTATATTTACGATTATTTTTCAGGCGATACATTTGTAACCCCAACGCTTTTGCTATTTCCAAGTTCACTTTTTCTACCAAGACACTTGTTTTAATCATCAATGACGACACCCCGTACTACATCAAACACACCAGTATTTTTTCTCTTTTGCGTAGCGCTGCTTTTCCTCGCACCGAGTCTCCATAGCCAAGAAACACAAGAACGCCCAACGTGGATACCACAAGGGGTGCTTTTTCAGCCGCTTCGGGCGAATGTCTTGGAGCCGCGTGTGGGAGGTATGGTAAGCGTTGCGCCTTCCAGCGAGCGCCCCGCTTTGCGCTTGGATATTGGCAATTCGGTTGATATTGTGTCGTTTCGTTCCGGTGCTGCTTCGTCACTACTGTTCCCGGAAGTCCGCTTGGGAGCAGAGTTCTTTACTTTTACGCGCCTTCGGTCGGAAGTAAATTTTCGCTTTCCTGTCGAGACGACCGATTTTTACTTTGGTGTGAATGCCAGCGCAAAAACTCCCATCAACGATAAAGCTTCGCTCGCTGCACGACTACGCGTGGCGCATATTTCGGCGCATCTGGTGGACGGCTTTCCGCAGTTCCAACAGTCCTTTGTGTACAGTCGTGAGTTTGTGGATGCCGTGCTTGCGGTATCGTGGGCGCTGCCATTTGGTGTGGTGCGGGTTTACGGTGGGGCGACCGTACTTTTTCACTCTATCCCGGATAATTTCGGGGCGGCTATACCACAACTTGGTGCTGATGCGACAATTCCCATTCCGGGCATAGATTTTATCAGCATTTGTGCTGGGTACGACCTTAAAGCCAGCACAATTTTTGGCGCAACGGGCATTGTGCAAAGTGCTCAAGCAGGCGTGAAGTTTGGAGAGAAATTCGGACATGGGGTGCTGCTCTCTGCCTATTGGTACGACGGAAAAAGCCTGCATGGAATGTTCTACAACCAGCGTGACAGCTATATCGGGATAGGTTTTCAGGTCGAATAGTTTAGTACAGCTTCGGTGCAATTTATGCAAGAGGCATTTCCACATTCGACAAAGCCAACTGTCCACACGCCGCATGAATATCTTTTCCACTGGACGAACGAATCATCACTGTAACATCAAGGTCGCGTAAACGCTGGATAAATGCCTGAAATTTTTCGGGAGTAGTAGCACGGAGACTGGCGGAAACGCCGTCGGGATTGGTGAAATCAATCGGGTGGAAAGGGATGACGTTGATTTTGGAGGGAACACGCCGCGTTATTCGCTGCAAACGCCGCGCATCTTCCTCACTGTCGTTCAAGCCTTCAAAAAGGATGTACTCGTAGGTAACGGGGCTGCCGGTTTTGCGGTAGTAGTATTCAAGCGTGTCGCCAAGTTCGCGGAGATTGTGCTTTTTGTTGATGGGCATGAGCTTTGTGCGCAGTCCGTCGGTCGTGGCATGGAGCGAAAGTGCGAGTTTGATGGGGCGCTTCTCATCTGCCATGCGCCTCATTCCCTCAACCATTCCTGCCGTTGAAACGGTGATACGGCGTGCTCCTAGAAGCTGTACGTCGTCGTGGGTGAAGATTTCGACGGCTTTCATCACATTGTCGTAATTCAGCATTGGTTCGCCCATGCCCATAAATACAAGATTTGTGATGGGTTTGTCCGAATGCTGTTGTGCTTGCAGGAATTGCTCTACAATTTCTCCGGCGCTCAAATTACGCTTCATTTTGAGCGATGCGGTGGCGCAAAATTTGCAGTTGAGCGCGCAGCCGACTTGTGTGGAAACGCAAAGTGTAAGCCGCTTAGGAGCACCATCTTCTTCAACTGATTCGCTGGGAATGAGCACTGTTTCGATTTCGCGTCCGTCAGAGAGCCGAAAAAGAAATTTTTTCGTTCCATCAGCAGATTCTTGCAGGCGCGAGGGCGCGAGGGGATGTATGTCGGAAACATGACACAGATGCTTGCGGAGCGATGCCGGAAGCTCGGTCATATCGTCAAAGGAGTATGTTTGATGAGCGTACAGTCGCTTAAAAACTTGCTGAGCGCGATATTTGGGTTCGCCGATAGAAACAAAAAATTCTGCTAATTCGTTCGGAAGCAAACCTTTGAGTGGTTGCTTCGATGTTTCTGTTGGTGGGGCGTTTGGCGTGGTGATAATCATGGTCTGCTAGGGCAAAATCGGTCAGGGTATTCCGAGCGAGGGTGCTATCACGAAATACCGTATTTTTGGAGTTTTCTATAAAGCGTCGCAGAGCTGATTCCGAGAAGCTTTGCAGCCTTTTCGCGGTGACCGCCGGAGGCTTGGAGTGCGGCAACAATTTCTTGGCGGGCGCGTTCATCCTCTGCGCGGCGAAGGGAAAACTGAGTATCCTCCTCCGAAAGTGACGCTTCTCCGTTTTGCGCTTGCGGAATATCTAACCCACCCGATGGCGGCAGTGGGAAAGGCGCATAGCCGTTTTGATTGTAGCTGTTATAGCCGTTTGGGTTATATCCATTTGGGTTGTGTCCGTTTGGATTATACCCGTTCGGCACATAACCCTGTGGAGGATACATTTGTTGGGCATTGTAGGCGTAGGGTTGCCCATTCGGCAGAAAGCCGGGTGGATAATTCGTTGGGAAGCCGCCTGCGGGCGGATAGTTTGCCGGATAGGGCTGCATTCCGTATGGTTGCTGCTGAGGATGGCTTTGGAACTGAATGTCGTCGAGTTCCGGTGTGAGCAAATTCGGGGTGAGCATGGTGGATGAACAGAGTACCACCGCCCGTTCTATGGAATTGCGTAATTCGCGGACGTTCCCTTTCCAGCGCCGTGCAGAGAGGGCACGAAGAAAATCAGGATTCAAGCCGAGAACATTTTTTTGATATTTCGCAGCAAACATCGTGAGGAAGTATTGTGCCAAAATTTCAACATCTTCGGGGCGCTCACGGAGAGAGGGCAGAAGAATGGTGAAGCCCTCCAAGCGATAGTATAAGTCAGCACGGAAGCGCCCTGCGTTTATTTCTTCTTGGGGATTCACATTCGTAGCGGCAATAACACGAAAGTCCACATCAATAAGATCAGTCGAACCGACGCGCCCGAATTTGCGGGTTTCCAAGACGCGGAGCATTTTAGCTTGAAGCGCCATTGGCATTTCACCGATTTCGTCCAGAAAGAGTGTCCCTTCGTGCGCCTCTTCGATAAGCCCTCGCTTGTCTCGGACAGCACCAGAGAATGCACCTTTTGTGTAGCCGAAGAGTTCCGATTCCAATAAGTCTGCCGGAATTGCGCTGCAATTGAGTGCCACAAACGCTTTTTTCGCGCGGGTGCTGGAATTGTGAATAGCACGAGCAAAAACTTCTTTTCCCGTACCAGTCTCGCCCAGAAGCAACGTCGGAATATCGGTGTGGGCAGCGTGCCGTGCCATCTGAATAGCATCTTGCAACGCAGGAGCTACGCCGATAATTGCACCAAAAGCATCTTGCGAGACAAGCTGTTTTTGCAATTCTTTTACTGCTAATTGAAGTTGCGATTTTTCGGCGGCACGAGCAATGGTGAGTAAGAGTTGTTCTTGGTCGCCGGTCTTGAGAGCATAGTCGAATGCGCCGTTTTTCATTGCCTCCACGCCATCTTTGACTTCCGCGTGAGCCGTCAGCACGACAACTTCGGTCGCAGGGGAAATTTCTCGGAGGTGGCGCACAAGCTCAATCCCGTTTGTGTCTGGCAGATGCACATCGGCAATGGCAACGGCGAATAAAGACTTTTGGAGTTTTTCCAAGCCTTCTTCGCCAGTTTGCGCAATCGTTACGTCGTAGCCCTCCAACTCAAATAAGTCGGCAAGCAAACGTGATAAACGCTCATCGTCGTCAATCAAAAGAATTGTTTTGTTCATAGCCTCCTCAGACTTGCCACACGGGGGTAAGATGTTCACTTGGGTTTATCACTCGGTGCAGATACACATTGGCTCCATAGGCGTTTCTAGGCGTGTTAATGAATAAGACGTTGGGAACGGAACTAATATCATTGACACAGAATGTAGCCCACAAATTTATGAAAAAAAATGGTAATTCGGCAGGTATTCTTGCGAGGAATGTAATTTTTTACAGCGCTTTGTTTTCGGTGTCATCTCTTGAGTGAGCTATTGGTAATTCCCCCCAAAATGGTAATAATAGAAACTTTGCTTTTGCTATAAATTGCTTCTTTGTCAGTCGTGCAAAATTCAATATCTTGCGTACCATTGTTTATACACTGCTGTTTCTGCACTGCGTTTTTAGTATGGACTACGGATAAACTCTCCTTTTATCTATGAAACTGCTATTGAGAATTCTCGCTATACTCATCGTACAAAGACGCACAAACGGAACTTTCAGTACCACTTTCATCAACTGAGTGAGTTTAGGTATGGAAAAGAAAACAGGACGGATAATTATACGCAAGACGCTCTTTGCCGTGCTCTGGAGCATTGTGTTCTTCGTTATTACTTCGACATGCTGCCTTATCTACTTTTCTTCGACAGCATACGATTTTGCTGAAGTTGATCTTATAGGTGCCGGACTGGACGACAGTGGTCACCCTACAAGGGTAGTGCAGACGGAAGACCGTAGTACAATGGCAAAAGTGTACTATGGCTATATGACTATGCAGGATTCGGATATTTTCTTAGGACTGTTTCTTTTCAGTGTTGTTGTTTCTGCTTTTGGTGCGTATGTGGGGATTCTACCCGGTACAGATAATGAAAGTCTTGCCGAGATGCACAAGAAATCTGAACAGGAAAATATTTCTATATTTTTGCTTTCCCCGAAATGCCCTAATTGCGGCGAAGAGGTAATGGGAAACTTCTGCGCAAACTGCGGGCAAGACAGAAAAGCCGCACAAGAGCTTACTCTCTCAAACTTTATTCGCCAGTTTATTCCTGAGATTTTGAACATTGATGCAAAATTCTTTCGGACATTTCGCCTCCTCTTGACAAAACCCGGTTTTTTGACGCTTGAATACTTGCAAGCTCGCCGAGAACGCTACACATTGCCAACGCAGATGTATTTCGTTGTGGCGGCTGCATTTTTCATTGTCAGTACGAATCTTGACTTGAGCACGGAAGCACTTTTGAGCCAATCAACAATCGCTAGCCAATTGGCAGTAAAGGCAAAAGCTAATAACAAACCAATTGAACTGATAAAGCAACAAGTGGATGACACCCTTGAAAATTATATCCCCTTCTATACGTTTTTTATTGTCATTGCTTTTGCTTTTTCCTTGAAAGTTATGTACCCGAACTGGTACTACGTCGAACATTTGATATTTTCGCTGCATTTTATTACCTACTTTCTTGTCCTTTGGATGGGGCTTGTGCTCATCGCAAGCAAAATGCCTGCGCTTGAGGCTCTTGTACCAATATTCCCCCTTCCCTATCTTTATTTTGCACTCAAGAACACTCAGGCGAAGCGAGTGGGGTGGCGATTTATTCCTATAACATTCTTCTTTCTCTTTCTCTTTTTCTTTTACGTTGCCTTGACCATGTCGCTTCTGTTCTTCTTTTTGTAAGAAAAAAATAGCAAGGACGACACACCGTTACCAACAATTCGCAGAATCTTCTCGGAACTTTATCATTTCAACATATAGCGCTATGAAAAATCGCATTCTCATTTTTTTGTTTTTTGTCTTTGCTGTTGTTGCCGTTGCTATTATCGGCTCGTTGCTGAAAGCACGCTCCGACCAGGCGAAAAAACTGGAAGTCCAAAGCCGCGACTTGATACAGTTCACGGAAGAAAAAGATAGTATTGCTCAGGTGCTGGGCGATGCTTCACGTTCAATTGCGAGCGTCTATAACCAAGTGTCCAACGTAGCCGGTGCGGTCGCGGTGACGAAAACGCTTGAGAACATTGATAATCTGAACTATAAAAATCAGGTCGCTGGAAAACTTGCTGCAATTAGCGAAGTAGTCACGGGCTACAAACAGCAAATGAAAACAGCGGAAGACCGCATCTCTACACTCAAACAGCGCAACGCAGGATTTGGGCAAAAACTCACCGTATTGGAAACGACGGTAAAGCAACTTAAGGCTACGATTGAGCAGCAGGAAGCACAAATTGCGCAGCTTAATTCCGAACTTGATATTACCCGTGCGGAGCGCGATAGATACAAGGCGGAAGCACTTGCCAAAGCAAAAAAGCTCATGGAGCGTGAAAAAGAGCTGACGCTAACGCAAGACGAGTTGAATACCGCATACTATATTGTCGGCACAACCGATGAACTCAGTAAGCGTGGGCTTATTGAAAAAAAAGGCTCAGTGCTAATTTTTGGTGGTGCATGGAAGCCTAGCGACTCGCTCAAAGTGGATGAGAGCTTTACGAAAATTGACATTCGCCAAACACTCGAATTGCCGATGAAAACGAAGTTCTATCGTATTGTCTCGGCACACGACCAGAAACTCCTTCGTCCACAGCCCAATGAAGCACAAACGCTGCCCTACACGGTTAAAATTAACCGACCGGAGCGTTTTTGGTCGCAGTCGAAGGTGCTGATAATTACAGAAGATTAAGCAATGACCATGCTTTCAAGGAGTGTAAGCCAAGTGTTTACACTCCATTTTTTATTTTGTACCTTCCCTTTTCGATTTTTTCACGATGGCTTCAACTCCGCTTCACATCTTGCGCTCTGTTTTTGGTTATGATAGTTTTCGCCTCGAACAGGAACGTGCCATCAAGACCGTTCTAAGTGGCTCCGATGCTTTCGTGCTGATGCCCACCGGAGGCGGGAAATCTCTCTGCTATCAAGTGCCCGCGCTGTGTTTGGAAGGCTTGACCGTCGTGGTGTCGCCGCTCATTGCACTGATGAAAGACCAAGTAGATGCGCTGCGCCTGAACGGTATTGATGCGGCGTATCTTAATTCCACGCTGGATGAATACGAACAGCGCTTGCTTGTGAGCCGACTGCGCTCAGGCTCCGTGAAGATTCTCTACGTTGCGCCGGAGCGCCTTGTAACCGAGCGCTTTCTGGCGTTCTTGGGGACGCTGAATCCCGTCTTGTTTGCCATTGACGAAGCGCATTGTATCTCGCAGTGGGGACATGATTTTCGACCTGAATACCGCGAACTGGCACGGCTGAAGAGCATTTTCCCCAACGTACCACTCATTGCGCTCACCGCCACCGCCGATGAACAAACCCGCCGCGACATCGCACAACAGCTTGCTATTCTGCCCCAAAATACGTTTATTTCCTCCTTCAATCGTGCAAACATCCGCTATTTTGTGGAACCCAAACGTGAGGCGTACAAACGTGTTGTGGAGCACTTGCGCGGACGCAAAGGTGAGAGCGGTGTCATTTACACACTTTCACGAGCAAGTGCGGACGCTTTGGCAGACGGTCTGAAATCTGACGGCTTTTCGGCGCTGCCGTATCATGCAGGCTTGGACAGGGACGTGCGTTCACGGCATCAGGACTTGTTTTTGAAAGATGAAGTGCAGATTATTTGCGCCACGATTGCCTTTGGTATGGGCATTGATAAGTCGAATGTGCGGTTTGTGATTCACTACGATTTGCCCAAAAATATCGAAAGCTACTACCAAGAAACAGGACGCGCGGGGCGTGACGGAGTGCAGAGTGACGCTATCTTGCTTTATTCGGCAGGCGATGTGACGAAAATGCGTAAAATGGTTACTATTGAGGACAACCCCGAACAAACGCGGATTCTTGTGCGGAAGCTGCAAGAAATGGCGAATTACGCCGAATCGCGCACGTGTAGGCGCGAATACTTGCTGCGTTATTTCGGGGAACACTTTGCAAAAGGCGCGGATGGCTGCGGTACGTGTGATGTATGCCTGAATCCTCCCGCGCCCGTTGAAACCTACGACGCAACCGTGCTGGCACAGAAATTCTTCTCTGCAATGATTCGCACTGGCGAGCGCTTTGGTGCGGGGTATATCATCGAAGTTTTGCGCGGCAACAACGACAAAGTACGGCTTGAACACTTGAATCTCAAAACCTATGGCGCGGGTGCAGATATGAGCGCGGCTCAGTGGCGCGATGTAGCACAAGCACTTATCCGCGAGGGTTGGTGCGACCGCGAAGAAGGTGAATACCCAATTTTGAAATTGAACGAGCGCAGTAAATCCGTCCTCTACAACGGCGCACAAGTAATGCTTGCCAAGAAACAAGTCCCTGTGCGGACTTCTCGCCAAGAGCGCCGCGAAACAGCACGTTCACAAGCTCCGGCACATTATGATAATGCGCTTTTTGAGCAGCTTCGGACACTGCGCCGCACAATTGCAGAGCGCGAGCGCGTAGCGCCGTTTATGGTTCTGTCGGATGCAACGCTTATTCAACTTGCAACATATTTACCGTTCACAACTGAGGAAATACGCCGTATTTCAGGCTTTGGCGAAGCAAAAACGGAGCGTTACGGAGCGGTGTTTACCAAAGAAATCACTACATTTGCCAGCGAGAATGGGCTTCCATCGCAGATGCACATTCTTGCGCCCGGCGAGCGCGAGCGTACCACCGACCGCCAAATGCCCGTCCAATCTTCACGCTCCGCCGCAGAAACATCTCGTGCCTCGTTGGAATTATGGCAATCCGGCAAAAATGTTGCCGCGATAGCATCAGCGAGGGGATTGACAGAGCAGACCGTTCTGGGACATTTGGGGCGTTTTGTGCCAACAGGAGAAATTTCGCTGGAAGAGCTTGTGCCGGAGCAGAAAATAGAAGCAATCATTGATGCACTTCGTAGTGCCGATTGGCGCGAAGGACAAGCCATCAAGCCCATCAAAGATGCGCTTGGCGATAAGTATGGTTATGGCGAAATTCAGGCTGTTATCAATGCCCATCCCCGGTAGAGAAAATGAGATATAATTTTGGAGTGACGAATTACGAATTTGACCAACCGAAACAATGACAACTGCACACGCTATTGAGACTTTATTACACAAGCTCATTACCGAAAAACGCCTCGCAAAGCGCATGGCACTTGCCCGTGCGCTCAACGTTGCCATGAAGAAGCGCTCCACGCCTATTGTGAGCGGAACCAAAGCAATTTTTCTCTGGGAAGGTGCAGCCAAGCACGTGAACATCATCGGCGACTGGACGCACTGGCGCACGCAAATTCCGATGAAGCGGATTCGCTGTACATCGTGGTTTTATCACACCGAAGAGCTTCCCCGCAATGCACGATTGCAGTACAAATTCGTGATTGACGGCACGGCTTGGGAGAATGACCCACGCAATCCTCACGCATCACAAGAGGGGTTTGGTACAAACTCCGAAGTTATCATGCCGGAGTATCACGATGAATCGTGGTTGAAGCCGAAGCACATCGAAGGGAAACCGCTTCAGCACGGGGAAATTGTCAAGCTGAGTGTGGAGAGCGCGGCGCTTCAAGAGTCACGCGAAATCATGCTCTATCTTCCGCATCAATACTCATCTCCAAGCGAAGAAAATACCCCAGCAACTTATCCGCTTCTTGTGATGCACGACGGAGCAGAATCACTTTCACTGGGGCGGTTTCATCATGTTCTTGACCACCTTATCCATGCCGAGCGCATTGTGCCTTGTGTGGGAGTTTTTATTGCGCCTAATCTGCCCAAACGCAATGTAGAATATACGCTGAACCCCGCATATCTAAAATTTTGTACCGAAGAAGCATTGCCGAAAGCACTGGAAGAAGCAACAAAACGCGGCTATGCGATTTCTCAAAAGCCGCTTGAACGCTGTGTCGGCGGAGCATCGCTCGGTGGATTGCTGGCGACGTATATGGCGTTCAATGCACCAACGGAGTTCGGTGTGTTCTTTGCCCAATCGCCGGCGTATTGGTGGGGCAAGGCTGTTATTTTTAGCGAGGAGAATATGAAGAATGCGGCTAGTGTTCAAGCGATATTGCAGACGGGAACGATTGCCGATGCCCACGCGCTGACGTTGCGAATGAAACAGGAATTAGAACAGCGCGGTGTGAAGCCGCTATACCACGAATACGCACAGGGACACACGTGGGGGAATTGGCGCTCAGGTTTTGCGCGGGGTGTGATGGATTGGGATGTATTGATGGGAATCGGTTCAGCGTAAATTTATTTCTCTACTTCCTTTTCTTTCCTGTGAGAAAATACGTCTCCATCACGCCTTTGCCCTTTACTTCGAGATAGCGTGGTGCTTCAAAATCATAGCGGTCTTTGAGGGCAAGAAATATCTCTCGTGTGCAGTGGATTTTCCCGCTTTCTCCGTGCGATTCCATACGGCTTGCTGTGTTCACCGTGTCGCCCCAGAGGTCGTAGGAAAATTTTTTCTGCCCGATAATCCCTGCCACTACAGGTCCCGTGTGAACGCCGATGCGCACCTCAAGCGGTATCTGCAAGGTGAAGCGGAGTATTTCCAGCGTTTGCAGCATCTCCAATGCCATGTCTGCAATAGCACCAATGTGGTCGTCTATCGGCTCCGGCACGCCGCCCACAATCATATATGCGTCGCCAATGGTCTTAATTTTCTCCAGCAAGTAACGCTCCGAAAAAATATCAAACGCCGAAAACACCGTGTTCAAAATATCAACGACCTCATGCGGGGATTGCTTTGTGGCAAGTTCCGTAAAGCCCACAATATCGGCAAAGAGTACCGTCACGCTATCGAAGCCGTCGGCAATATTCTGTTCGCCTGCGCGGAGGCGTTTAGCGATGAGTGGCGGCAGAACGTTTAGAATCAAGCCTTCCGATGTGCTTCGTTCTTCCTCCAGTTCCAGATTCTTTTCTTGCAGGGAAGCATTGGCAATTTCGATTTCACGGGTCTGTTCGTCCAGAAGCGCTATTTGACGCTGGATTTCCTCGTTTGCACCGTGCAGACGCTCATTGCTTTCGCGGAGTTCGGCAGTTCGCACTTCTACTTCGTGTTCCAGTTCCTTTGCACGGTGCTCAATGATGCGAACACGCGCTTTATATCCAAAAAGTCCAGTAAGAACAATCGCCAGCACAGCACCGAGCCGAAACCACCATCGCTCCCACAATGGCGGCATGACACGGACGACAAGCGTTTTGCCGCTTTCATTCCAGATGCCGTCGTTATTCGATGCCTTGATGTGGAAAGTATAATCACCGCCGGAGAGATTGGTGTAGCGAGCTTCATGGCGTGTGCCGCTACTTATCCATTTGCTGTCAACACCTTCGAGCATATATTTGAAGCGGTTTTCATCGGACTGCACAAAACTGAGCGCCGCAAATTCCAGCGAAAATACATTGTCCTTGTAGGAGATGGAAAGCGTGTCCATGAGAGAAATATCCCGCTCCAAGGCGACCTCCTCGCCAAAGCGCCTATAGCCCGTTAGAACAATGGGCGGGATGTATGAATTGACTCGCACACTATCAGCAAAGAAGTCGTTAAAACCTTGCAAACCGCCAAAATACAAACGTCCGCTTGCGCCTTTGCAATATGCACCGGAATTGAACTCGTTATTTTGCAAGCCATCACCAACGTTGTAATTCCGAAATGGCGAGTATGCTTTAGCAGCATCGGTGGCAAGCGGCTTCTGGGCGAGCTTTTGAGCAGAAGGTACGGTCATGCGCGACAAGCCCTGATGCGTGCTCATCCACAAATCACCCCGAGCATCTTCCAGTACAGCATAGACAACGTTGTTGACCAGCCCGTGTTCTTCCTTCCACGTTACAAACTGCTCTCGTTCCACGTCCAGACAGCACACGCCGCCGCCTTGTGTGCCAATCCAGAGCAGATTGTTCGTCGAAAAATGCAGCGAAAAAATTGCATCGTGACTGAGGCTGTTTGGATTATTGTCATCATGCCGATACGTTTTCCATTCCCCGGTGCGAGGATTGAAGCGACTAAGACCGCCTCCGCGCGTACCGAACCACATTCGCCCCGCACTGTCTTCTTTGATGCACCGCACAAAATTATGCCCAAGTGACGGCTTGGCTGGGTCGTAGAGATAATGCGCAACAAACTCTTCAGTGCGAGGATTGAAGACCTTCACCCCGATACCACGCGTCCCTATCCAAAGCATACCATCCCGGCTTTCGTGGAGTACAAACGTCTGGTCAATAAGCCGCACATCCAGTGCCCGTAAACGCTGCTGTAAGGAGCCGTCTTGCGTTTTTACCGTTCCTTTGTACACCGTGCGGCGCAGCGTGGCGGGGTCTAATTTATGCAAACCGCTTTCCGTCGCAATCCAAATCATGCCGTCGCGTGTCTCGGTAATATTTCTTACAAAATTGGATGTGGAGCGGTTCTTGTCCGTGACCACATTGGGTACAAGAAGCATCTGCTTTGTAAGGCGATTGTAGCGCACCAAACCTTGCTCGGTGCCAATCCAGACCAAGCCGCGACTGTCTTCCAAAAGTGCATAAATAGAGTTGGAAAACATATCGTTAGGGTTCTGCGGGTTGCAGATGGTTGTTTGGAACACATTTGCTTGTGCGTGGAAAACGTTCAAGCCGTTGCCGTATGTTCCCACCCAATACGCACCACTACGGTCTTCGTAAAACGAAAATATGATATTACCGCTGAGCGACCGATTGTTTGCGGGGTCGTAGCGGTAGTGCGTAAAGGTGTGCTTCACAGAATTGTAAAGATGCAAGCCACCACTGGCAGTACCGACCCATAGTTCGTTTTTGCTATCGCGGTGCAGCGTACGGATATTATTGGAGAGAAGACCGCCGGAAGGCGCACGAGGATTGATGTAAAAATGCTCCAATACACTCTCGGTTCCACTATCTATGCGGTATAAACCTGTCGTTTCTGTCCCCATCCAAATACTGCCATGAACATCTTCTGCCAGCGCTGTAACAGCCTCATTGCCACTTAATCCGGATGTGTGCTGCATTGTACCTCGTACAAGACGACAGGCAGTAGTTGTGCGATTGAATATATTCAAACCGCTATCAGTTCCAATCCAGAAATTTCCTTTGCTATCTTCCAAAAAGGCAGAGATGCTGTTGTTACTAATGCTCGCGGGATTGCTGACAACGTGCGAAAAAACGGTGAAGGAATTTGTTGCGGGGTCGAATCGGTTCAATCCATTGTCGGTGCCAACCCAGAGTACGCCTTGCTTATCGTAGTAGAGTGCCGTAATGTAGTTGCTTGACAGGCTTGCGGCAGATTTAGGATTATTCTTGAAAACAGTAAACGTACCGCTTGCATGGTCGAATTTATTTAGTCCGCCGTCGTGTGTGCCTATCCAAAGCGCTCCTGTGCGGTCTAGTGCTAGTGACGTTACAAAGTTGTCCGAAAGGGTTTTCTTGTCGGTGGCACTGTGGCGATATACTTTGAAGCCTGAGCCGTCATAGCGAGAAAGACCGTCGGCAGTAGCTATCCAGATAAAACCGATATGGTCTTGCATGATGGCATAAACATTGCTCTGGGATAAGCCTTGCTCGGTGCTGAGCCTGTGAAAAACAATATCGTCATCTTGTCTGCCGCTCATCATATTGGGAGAGCGTTCAGCCGCAAAAGCGGCATAAAAACTCATCAGCAAGAGGACAAGGGTACAGCAGCAACGTAAGGGAAGTGTCGTCATGAGAAATATATTCTTTGGGGCGTTGTCCCTCATTCCGAATCCTTTCTCAACTACGGTCAATGACGGATTCGATAGATGGTGTGCGGAAGGGCAAACGCACAGTGAAGGTTGTACCTTCGTTTTCGATGCTGGTAAAATCAATCGTACCTTCGTGCGCATCCACCGCATATTTGACAATAGACATACCAATACCGGTGCCTTTGATATTGAGGGCATTATGAGCACGATGAAATGCCTCAAACATATGTTTTTGGTCGTCAGGTGGTATGCCAATACCTCGGTCTTCGACGCGAATGGTGATGGTGCTTGGTGTGCAGTCCACATCAAAAAAGATTGCTCCCTCGGAGTATTTCAGGGCATTCGAGAGTAGATTGGTGATGATTGAGCGCATGAGTTTTTCGTCCAGTGCCGGATTTGTGGCGGATGAAAAGCTAAAGCGTGATTCGATACGGTGTTCACCACCGATTGCCGAATGAAGCTCTCCCACAATTTCCTCACAAAACTCTTTCAGTGCCAGAGTTGCAAACACAGCCTGTGTCTTGCCTGCTTCGCCACGAGCCAGCAGCAGTACGTCATTAAGCATTTGTTCAATGCGCCCTGACGATGCCATCATGCGCTCCAAGTGTGTGATTTGCTTGTCCACAGGCATTTTTCCGGCGCTCAGGTGCAAAATTTCTGCCGACGAGTTAATGACAGTAAGCGGTGTACGGAACTCGTGCGAGACCATTGTGATAAAGCGGCTTTTCAGGTCGTTGAGTTCTTTTTCCTGTTGCAAAGCACGTTTTAGCTCTTGCTCGGCAGCTTTGCGCGTAGCAACGTCACGGGAATTGAGGACGATTCCGCCCACAGCCGCATTATGAAGCTGGTTACTGGCGGTTACTTCTATCCATTCATAATCATTTTTTTTATTGGAGCGATGCAAAAACTCAATCGTGCGAATAGCATCTGGCTGATGAACCACGTCATGCAGAAACAAGCGCACAGATTCTTGGTCGTCGGGCGAGACCCGTGAAAGAAAGTTCTGCCCAATGCGCTCAAACGGCTCAAATCCGAATACTTTTTCGGTTGCGGGCGATTCGTAGGTAATGTCGCCATTTTCTTCCACAATCGTAATGACATCGGAAGAGTTGCGCAAAAGGCTATTCAATCGCTCGCCGCTTTGGAGCAGCATCTCTTCGATACGCTTGCGCTCGGCAATTTCATGCTTGAGTTCTGCATTGGCACGTTTCAGTGCTTCGGTGCGTTCATTGATGCGGCGTTCCAGAAATTGACTAAAAAGAACATTTGCTTCTTCATTACTTTTTCGCTCGGTGATGTCGTTAAAAATCACGAATGACCCTATGAACGTACCATTCTCATCGAAGCGAGGCGTGGAGTTGATGGTCTGCCAGCGCTTTGTGCCATTAGCGCGAATAATTTCCAACTCGTATCGTCCCGGTTTTCCCGCACGGCGCTCGGCGTTTTGGTCGTCCACCAATGCTTTTGTTTCAGGCTTGATGAAAGGTTCGATTGTGTGCCCCAGAAGCTGCCCGCGCTCTACACCAAACGTCTGCTCTGCGGCGGGATTGACGAAGATAAATTTATCGTCTTTGTCGGTAATGATAATGCCTTCCGACAAGTTTTCGACAAGCGTTCTGTATTGCTGCTCACTTTCGCGCAGTGCGCCTTCCATACCGGTTCGGTCGCTAATATCGCGCGAATTCACAATGATGGCACGAATGGCAGGATTCGCAAGGCGATTCGTGGCTATGCCTTCAATGGTTCGGTATGTGCCTTCGGCGGTGCGGGCGCGGAAGGTTGCCGTAACCTGAGTATCGGGCGAAGCAACCGACATCCGCAAAGCATCCGCAATAAGTTCTTTGTCGTCCGGGTGAACAATGTTCAATGCTGGAAGCCCGATAACATCTTCTTCACGATAATGAAAAAGGCGATAAAAGGCGGGGCTTTGATAGACAATACGCAAACTCTCATCTAAAATGGAAATAATATCCCGCGAATGTTGCACGAGATAGCGAAAATGCTCGTCATGAGCACGGTCACCTTGCCAAATAAGAGCACTGTTGTCGGGACTTTTCTCTTTTGGGGCAGAGGTGGTATCGTCTTCTTCGCGCGAAGCCGTTAGGAGCGTCGTATCGGTACGGGATTGCTGACGAAGTTGTGCCAACTCACGGCGAAGACTGTTACACAAGCGTTCCGCGTTACCATGACGGATAACATCGGTTGCACCGGCTTTGATAAGGTCAATAGCACTTTCTGCCGAAAGGGTATCGGAGAGAACGAAAAAGAGTGTTGGCGAAGGGCTGTTAATTAGCGTAGCTGCACTTGCTACATCAAGCGCTTTCTTTGAACGTTTCGTGTCGCA
Source organism: uncultured bacterium (assembly GCA_937899715.1). Classification (GTDB taxonomy): domain Bacteria; phylum Bacteroidota; class Ignavibacteria; order Kapaibacteriales; family UBA4661; genus PH2015. Next base: position 36,593 of record CALCNX010000033.1, read on the forward strand.
GGCTTGAGAAAGACTCAGCATTTCGCGGACGCTGAAATTTGTGGCATCACCATTGCACAGCACAACGTCCCATGCCTCTGCGGTCAGCGCTGAAGCGAAATAGTCATTATTCAAAACCATTAAGTAGTCAGGAGCATAATATGCCGCCTCCAGCGCTTTGAGTAGTGCATAGCCTTCACCAAAAAACTCGACCGCAATGAGTACACGAATATTTTCCACCGCCGCCGACCCATTGGGCAGAGTGTGGGCAAGCAATAGGCTGTCAGTATCAGGGGCAATATGTTCGGTTTCGATGTGCATATTCTCAGGCGGATGGATATGAGCGTGAAGTCAATATCAGAGGGGGCGTAGGTTCTACGGACATTGTATGCTTTTTGTTACGGATACTGGTGGTGCAATTCTTTGCTCTTTTGCAATCTGGTGTCCTCCATTTCTCAAACCTCAGTGTGCTTGCTGTAATTGCTCGCTCGCGCTTTGCCATGCAGCATAGTAATGCTGAATAGTACGAATATAACCCATTTCGCGGCGGAGCATCGGGACAAGTCTTTCAAGGTAGCCTTTAATAATGAAATCCGATGCGCCGGCGTTCATTGCGGCAACGATAGAAGGCTCGTTTAAGATACTGGAAATCATAATAATCGGGACACGAATAGCTGGCTTACCGGGAACGTCACCCCGCTCTTGCTCAAATTGGCGAATGGTCACGAGTGCGTCCATACCTGTGAAGCCCGTGTGGATGTTGTAATCGCAAAAAACAACATCCCACTCCAGATGTAGGGCGGCTTTGAGTTGTGACATCGTATCCACTCGTTCGTAGCTGATGTCAATATCGTGATAGCGCAGAAAACGAATAAGCACGTCGGCATCCAGCGCCGAATCCTCTACAAGAAGAGCGTGTAGTTTTATGACAGGATGAGAAGGATGTTCCACGTTAAATCTACGACAAAAAGTGAGCAAATAAGAGGAAGCGAACAACTTGATTGCGTGACTATGATGACGGTTACGATTCCGAAGCAGTGTGAACATCTGCTTGCAGGCGTTGGCGCATAATTTCAAACATGACAATACCGGAAGCGACTGAGGCATTGAGTGAAGCCACGCGCCCCTGAAGAGGTATAGAAACAGCATCGGTACAGACGCGGCGGACAGCGCGTTGTATGCCCGCGCCCTCACTGCCGACTACAACCACGATCGGCTCATTGAAGAGAGCGCCTTCGTGAAGTGCTTTGGAATAATCTTGTTCCGCTTCGGATTCCAGTGCAATAATGCGAAAATCTGCATTCCGGCAGTCTTCGAGTGCTTTTGCAAGATTGCTCGTTTTGGCTACGGCAAGATGTTGCAATGCTCCGGCGGATGTCTTCATCGCCGTGCCGCTTAAGGGCGCTGCCCGAAGTTCGGGAACGATAATGCCGTGAAACCCCGCACATTCAGCGGAACGTGCGATAGCGCCGACATTGTGGGGGTCTGTGATACCGTCCAATGCAATTAAGAGCGGCTGCTCAGAAGCAACAAAAGCCTGTTCAATAAGTTCACCGATGCTCAGGGTTTTCACTGCTGAAACAAGAGCAATCACACCTTGTGCATTTTCATTTTCGCCACAGACTTCGCGTTCGAGTGTCCTGAACTTCTGCCTGTCCATGAGGGCAAAAGGGATGCGAGCAGTTTCGGCTTGGATACGCAGCGCCGTAATGGGGGAGCCTTCTGCACCATATTGACAGAAAATTTTCTCAATCTTTTTGCCTGAGGCAAGAGCTTCGGCAACAGTATTTCGACCAAAAATGTACACGGTATGGAGCGGATGAGTGAGCAAGAGTGTGAAGCAAACCATCGTTTTTGTGATGCTTGTCTCTTCACATTTTGCGAAAAATAACAAAAGTCTGTGAATTTTACGTGTTTTATCTCTGTGCGGAGGCTTTTTCTGCATATTTTTCACGTGGAATTCTGCACAAATACTCTGCGTTATTCATGCTAAATTTTGTAATCGCCTAAAAAATGTGTATATTTGTACCTCTTTTCAGTGTCTTTTTGACTGTACTTTTTCACACTACTCTTGCGGAGCATTCATGTCCACAGCTACGACGACAGCACCTCGTAAACGTCGCACTCGCAAAAACAAGTATATTACGCTCCACTCGCCGTTTCTGATGAAAGAAACGAAACACGAGCTTATCGGTGAGCCGATAGAAAATGGTGGTAGGCGGCAGCAGTGGGCGCGTTGCACACGGACGCATCACTCACAACTGGTGGATTTGGATGAATTGGAAGCAAAAGCAAACAGCAAAGATGAAGAAATTTTGATTATCCGCGAGAACGCTGTTTCCTACAATCCGCGCAATGAGTACAATATCGGAGACACCATCGCACACGAAGTTTGGAATACTATCGGGCGCGTCATTCGCAAAGAAATCACAAGCAACGGCAGCCACGCGATTGTGGTACAGTTCGAGGACAAAACAGAAAAACGCTTGATTGAAAAACTCAGCAATTAAGCTATATTACATACATCGTCTATAATTCACACTTTTATCTGTCAAACATTTTCAAGGATTAGTCAAGTGATTGGTGTTACTATCCAAACCAGCGAATCGATTGACAAAGCACTGCGCCGCTTTAAGAAAAAATATGAGCGCAGCGGCGTTCTCAAAGAGTTCAAAAAACGTGCGTACTTTACCAAGCCCTCCATTCAGCGCCGTATGGCAAGAATGAAAGCTGTTCGCCGCCAGATGCGCATTACGATGGAACAAGAATAAGGCGAAAAGCACGAGCAGATTTTGATGATAGACCAAAAGCGGCGGCTACAAATTTTGTAGTCGCCGCTTTGTGTTTTTGTACCCCTACGTTCAGAACATTTTGCCTTGAAAAACGAGCACAATCCTGAATATGCACATCGCTCACAAAAGTCTTGCAAACGTTCCCGTGAAATGGTAACATTGCACAGCAGGTAGTTGTGGACTGCTGCCTTCTTGATAGTACTTATGCACGCTCAATGTCCTTAAGTTAAGGATTCGGAGTGCGGAATTTATTCCGTCGCGTTAGATTTTATAGAGTTTTTGCGGAATAAATTCCGCACTCCAGCAATGACGTTTGGCTTAACGTCATGACATTAACACTCACGCTTTGTTTCACAATTATTCCCGGGAGATTGTATGAAACGCTTTGTTGCCTTTGTATTGCTAATGGTTATCACACTTTGTGCAAGACACGCCTACGCACAAGAAACGTCCAAACGCCCTGCCACTAACGGCTCCACTAACACAGACACTCTGGAGTCCTTATCGCTTGAAGACCTTTTGAGCATCGAAATTGTGTCCGCCACAAAGATTGCTCAACGTCCCATTGAAGCCCCCAGCATTGTTTCGCTTATCACACAACAGCAAATTCGTGATTATGGCTGGGTTAGCCTTAACGACATTCTCTATTCATTACCGGGCTTCTCGCCGTCGCAGGATTACGACCGCCGCACGGTAAGCGCACGTGGGATGTTCGAGGGGTGGAATAACAACCACTTGCTCATGCTCATTGATGGTATTCCCTTCAACGACAACCTTTATGGCTCGGCACTTACGTCGGAAGTCACACCGCTTTTTCTTGCCAAGTCGCTGGAGGTTATTCGCGGACCCGGCTCGGCGCTGTATGGCTCGAATGCTACCAATGGTGTTGTGGCTATCAATACCATTTCCGCAAGCGACAGCAACACTTTCACGGGCGAAGCACACGCACGTGTGGGAAATTACGGCACGCAGATTTACGATGTGGTTGTGGGAGCCTCACAAGACTTGTTTTCGACGGTCATCGGCTACAATGCCTTTGCCACAAACGGCTATGAATATATGTCGTACGACGGTTCGCTCCGGCGCGACCAGCAAGGAAATTTGCGCCAGTTTATGACGAATGACACTCGTGCGAGTTCGTATCTTTTTGCAAAAATTGAAGGCAAGAAAGGTCTGGAGGGGCTTTCTCTGCAATTCCACGACCAGCGCTGGCAGTTCGAGACGGGACATGGCTGGTTGTGGAATATCCCAGATGCTAGTGAATCCATGCAAGAAGGGCGGCGTATGCTTGCACTCAGTTACAAGCCCAAAAATCAGAACTCCGATTTGGTCATAGAATCAGCTCTGCGCTATCAGCACCGCACGATTGATTGGAATGCCCGTTTTTTTTCTGATAGCACCTCGTACGCCGGCGTTCTCTACCCCAATGGTGTCTCTGAGACCATCAATACCGCAGCCGATGATATTTTTGCACGGTTTCAACTTCTCTATAAGCTCCCCGAACAAGCAAATATCATAGCGGCAGCCGAGGGAACGGTCTTTTGGTACAACGGCGATAAAAATCACACCAGCAATATCAATCTTGCAAGCGATTTTCTGCCGTTTGCGAACAATGCTGTCCGCACAATGCCATCTTTTTTGCAATGGATTGAGGGAAATCCGCTTCTGAATTTGGGTGTTTTTGCGCAGTTCGCCAGTGGCAAACTCTTTGGCGACAAGCTCTCCGCCACGCTTGGTGTCCGTTTCGATAATCAGTCATTTCAGTTTAATCCGATAGATAAGCCGACAGGTGCGCCAAAAGAAAATCTGTCTTTTGCGGCGTTCAGTCCTCGGCTTGGCGTGGTTTATCTGGCTGATAAAGATTTTTCCATAAAATTCCTCGCCGGACGCGCTTTCCGTGCGCCCGCTCCAACGGAGCTTTTTGGTGCAAATACATTCGCGCTTGCATCGAACATCCGCAATCTCAAACCGGAGTTTATCACCACCGTCGAACTTGGCACGGATTGGATTATCAATAAAACCATCAACTGGCGTTTGAATGGTTTCTACACGAATTTTGAGAACCAAATCGCATACAGTGTTGCTAATGCAAATCTGAGTACAAATGTGTACACCCTTGTAACAGCGGGCATTGAGACGGAAGTGAATTTTAGCTTTGACCGTTTGTCAGGTTTTGTGAATTATTCTTTTGCCGCACGTCTTGGGGAAACAATTTTGGACAATACGATTCAAGCAAGCAAAAATCAGGTAACGTGGGTTCCGGCGCACACGGTCAATCTGGGGCTAACCTATCGTGCAGAGCGCTTCACTGCTGCGCTAACGGCTCATTTGCAAGGAGAAGTTCAACGCCGCCAGAGCGATGTTGCGACCGTTGGGTTTACCCGTCTTCGTCCGAATACGCTTCCGGCTTGGTTCACCGCCGACCTGCGTCTGGCATATCAACTTACCGACGTGGTAGAATTGGCAGTGTTGGGCAATAATCTACTTGACACAAAAGGTATGCTCATGAAAAATTTCGACTATCCATTTGACTATCAAATCCCCGGAAGACGTATCCTTGCTTGCTTACGGCTGGCGTTGCGGTAGAAGCGATAGAATTGTAGCATCTTGACAAGGTTACTTAAAAGATGTAAAAACGTATAGAAGTTATATCCTCTCCTTTTGGGAGAGGATTGGGGTGAGGGGGAGTTTTTTCAAACAGTTTCTATCTGTTTGGCAAACATTCTTTCTGGTCAAAAGCTTTTTACGGCTTTTCCTGTACGACAAATACCAAGCGCTTTTCATCGGGACTGAGCGACAGACGCTTGATATATCCGACGGAAATTGTTTTACTGAAATCCGCAATTTCATGCCAAGCGTTATCTTTGCGGGCATGGCGGGCGAAGAGTTTTAGCCCCTGCCCCATAATAATTGTTCCGTTTCCTGTCCACACATAATCTTCTGCGCCCACTACGGTCGGGCAGATTTGGCTCACGATACGATTTTTCACATTAACCCGCTTGAGCATCCAGAGAGAATCGCTTATTTTATGAACAAAACTTGCCGCAAGCTGGGAACCAGCAACACTGCTCGGTACGCGCCGAATACAGCGCCCAATTTTACTCTCAATCGTGTCGGGTTTGGGCAAGCCCGTACCATGAGGATTTTCAGCATCAAAGGACGTGAGTTGCAATGTGAAAGGCAAATTGCGTTCACGCCCAAGCACGAACAAACCCAGACTGGATGCGCCTAACCAACCATAATATCCAACTCCCTTCACGCTGTCCAAGAGTACTTGCGGATTGCTGCCATTTGCATCAAAGCGCCAGAGACGCTGCGTTGAATCTTTTTCGACACGCACCACAACAATACTTTGCCCGTCGGCAGGAAAAATACTGGGCGAATACTCACTTTCCGCTGTGGTTGTAACCTGAACAGTGCTCGAATCTTTAATGACATATTTATAAATATCGGTTTGAAAATCCTCTCGCATGGAAGAGTAGAGAATTGAGCGGCTGTCGGGCGTAAAGGAAGGTTGATTGTCATATCCGGGACGGCGTGTGATATTCACTGGTTTTCCGATTTTCAAGCCGGATTTGGATTTTTCAATATCCGCCAAGTATAATTCCGGGTCGCCAAGCGCTTGCATACTTTGGCGAATGGCGGCGGGCATTGGTGGCGATGTCTGGCTCTGCCCCTGAGCCTGCAAAAAGATTGGAAAAGATACGCAGAAAACAACAATACGAAGAACAAGAGAGGACATATTGATATAATTTACGAGTGAAGAGAAAATGTAAATGAGTTTTGACCGGGAGATTCATCCAGTAAACCAGCCTCAAAACTGGGCGTAAAACGACGCTCCGTGAAAGATACGGATTTATTTTTATTTACCAAGACCACTGTGGAACAGCGTGTGCCATACTGCTTTTCAGGCGCGTGAATAAACATCGAAGAAAGTTGTCGCTCCCATTCTATACCGACTCCTGTGTCGGGCAAACGGCTATCATCGGGTCTTGTGGGGTCTTGTAACATTGCCAGTAAAGCATTGGTCAAGGCTTCCGAGGTATTTATTTCGCTGCTATTGATAATTTCTTGTACGCGCATTTTGCCTTGCTCCACCTTATACCAAGGCGTGTCTAAAAGCGCATTACTTAAGCCGTGAACACCGCTCTGTATCTTTTCTGTTTGCTTGCCATAATTTGAGTACCACCATAACTCCCCCTCAGCGACATTCCCCCACAAGATATTAAAGCCATTATACTGCTTACCTTTGCGCTCAAGCAAGACGGCAAAATCGTCGTTGGAGACATTTTGCGTGAGAAACTTATAGGTTAGTTCACCGCGCGAAGGCGCATCGGAGTTGATGTTCGACAGGTCGCGGACATTTGTTAAAGCCGTAAATCGCCCCGTTGCGGTCATTCCGAGCCACGTTCCACCGGCTTCAAGATCAATCCCACCAAGCACCTGTGGGAAATAATGCCACCAATGCGCTTTATGCGCAGGGCGCTTCGTGAACTCATCACGATTAGCAGCGAGAATAAAGGGATAGTCCGGGTGCGCATTAAGCGCAAAGAGGATAAGACACATGGTTCAAGTCGTAAAGTGTTTGAAAGATGAGCATGAGTGTTTAACTACTGCTGTTTTTTAAAAGCCTCATTGCAGCACCAAACCATAGCTCACGGCGCGAATCTCGCTAATAACACCATGAATTTTTTCTTCAATGGCAGCTACATCCAGCCGTGTAAATTCAAGCGTTCGCGTCCACTCGTCGTCGTGCGCATTCTGTGTGGCACGGCGCGTGAAGAGAAGCCTTGTGGTGAACACGTCCTGCTCCGGCTGAAGCCGTGAAGCTACAAACGCATACACTTCCAGTTGCAAGCGATATTCCGCCAAAAGCCTGTCCATATCACGTGCTGAGCCGACGCGATTCGTTTTCCAATCCCAGATTTCAAGCTCTCCCGTAGGTGTGGTGATGAGTGCATCTATTGTCCCGATAAGAAAATCCGCTCCAAGCGGCATTGTTATCGGATATTCGTACTGTGCGCTCAAAAGTGCCGACGCATAGCGGCGCACAAGCGGGGTGCTCGCCACAGCCTGTGTTTCGCGTTGGATACGGGCGTGAAGTGCGGGCGTGAATACGCGGCGCGTGGAAGGCAAAATGCGCTCAATAGTGCGTTGGAACTCGCTTGGCTGCACCGTTCCGTCCAGTCCCATCCATGAGGGCAAATGCTGTAATACCGCATGAATACTCTCTCCGGCGGTTGTGCCAACTGTTTCGTCGCCGTCGTCATCAATGCCGGCGGCTCTGCCGGTGAAATAGCCATCGTCATCAGCCGGAGGCAAGCCCAGACGGTACAAACGCTCATATTCTTCAGGGTTCCGGCGAAAAAGCTGTAATTGCGAAGCAGAGTAGAAATCGCCTTCGATACTCGTGGAAAGCGTTCCTAAAAGCAATGGTGGAATGCCTGTAAACGAGCCACTATCAGCGTTGATTGTATTGACTGAAGTGCTGCTCTCACTGTGTGCGTTGGCGGTTGCGATATTCTGCGCAGGATTATATGCAGACAGGGTGGAATCAGCAAGAAACTGCTCCCGCGCACGAAGAATCGCGATAGGAAATTGCACCTCGCGTTTGGAAAGTTCTTCTCCGCTCAGAATATCAAGTGTTTGCTTGGGAAGCCCAACAGACGGCTCATGCAGCAGGTTCAAACCCTCTGCATTAAGACTTTCTACTATCATTTTGAGCAAGCCTTCCGGCTTCTTCATGTCGCCTTTGCTTGTTTCATGCGCTTTTCCGGCAATAATAAGATGGTCTTTTGCCCGTGTGAGCGCCACGTAGAGGAGGCGCTTCAGTTCTGCTTCATCCGCAAGACGGTCTTTCTCGGAAGCCAGATGATAAAGCGGTGTAGAGAGATGTTCCATCGTGCCGTCCTCGCGGGCACGAAGCATCTTGAAGGACATTCCGAGTGCCGTGTCGAACGACAAACCGCCGCCGAAGCCGCCCGCCCGCGCATTTGCATTATACACCGCTACAATAGGTGCTTCCAAACCCTTCGCGCCGTGAATAGTCATTATCTGCACGGCATTTTTTGTTGCGCCGGAATCTGCCTCCCCTTCGTTGAAGGCGTAAAGTGCCAAACGGCGCAGTTCTTCGGCAAAATCGTAGAGATTCCGAAAGCCCTTGTTTTCATATTTGCGAGCAATCACAAGTAGTTTTTCCAAATTGGCTTCAACTTGATCGAAGCGCTCGTCGGCAGCAATCATGGCTCGCCATGCCGTTTGCTCCAAAATCGTGCGAATAAGAGTCGGTATCGAAAGCTGGGCAGCCAAGGGTAATAAATTCGTCAGAGTGGTATAGGCACGTTGCGCGTTGGGGCTTGCCGTGCTGCCCATGGCGGCATCAGTGGCGGCGGCGGAATACTCACCAAAGCGCTCCCAGAGCGAGTTTATGCTACCACCGTCCTTAACGCTGACTTCTGTGCGACTAATGGCATACAATTCGGTATCTGTGACGGCAAAAAACGGTGAGCGCAGCAAGGCGGCAAGCGCAATGTCGTCGTTCGCATTTTGCAAAAAGAGCAAGAAAGACCGAATATCCAAGATTTCCTGCCGCTCGTAGAACCCACGCCCGCCCACAACCAAAAACGGCACATTACAACGCCGAAGCGCCGCCAAAAGACTATCCACACCGCTCCGCGAACGAATGAGTATCATCATGTCGCCGTACGTTGCCGAGCGCGGTGAGCCGTCTGAAGAGCGTACCATGACAGGCTCCGCAGTTGTACCTTCAGCAACAGCGCGAAGGTATTCGGCAAGAAGCTGCGCGTCGGAAACGAAGGATTCATCACCTGCAACATCTTCATCGTCCGTCTCTGCTTCGTTTTCGGTGGAAGTGGCTTGTTCGGCGGAAGAAGAAGTTTTTTTGCTGGGATACCGTGCAAGCAGCATCCTTACTGTACCCTGTACCGCCGATGAACTCACGCCGCACACAATATCGTCGTACTCAACGTCGAACTCCGTTGCCGTGCGCCGCAGTTGGTCGCCACAGACACAGTTCACAAACGCTGCAATTTCGGGCAGCAAACGGAACGTAGCGCGAAGACCGATATTTCCCGCTTTCTCCGTGTCATTCATTGCCGAAACATTACCCTGAGGTGTGCGGAAGTCCGGCGCAATCTGCTCTGCCGACAGCAACCGTGCGTTGAGTGCCTCAATCTCACGCTTTGCTTTGGCGAAAACACGTACATCCGCGCCCCGAAAGCGATAAATACTCTGCTTGGGGTCGCCGACGATAAAGAGATTTGTGCCGGAGGCAGAGATTTCCTCGTCCGGCGTGAGTTGTTCGCCAAGCCGCCCGATAATTTTTTTTGCTAAACGATATTGTAATTCGTTCGTGTCTTGGAACTCGTCTATCATCAAGAAGCGAGTTTTCATGCGGATTCGGGCGCATACGTCGTCGTTATCCAAAAGTTTGTCCACCTTCAATTGCAAATCGTCGAAGTCAAGCGCTCCCAAGCGCTCTTTTTCCTCCCGCACCAGTTTCCATGCGTCGGCGGCAAGTGCCAGAAGGATATGAATAATTTCCAGCATTGCGCGGTCGTGTGTGTAATGCGGCATCACTCCTGCCATCGCCGACATTTCAAGAAAAAGTGCGTTTGCTTCGTAATTCAGATGCAGATAGCGCTCGCGGTCAACGAAATTTTTCTCGGATTTTTTACTAACACTCGTCCCGCTTATTGTGCCTGTGGACTTTGATACTAAGCCGCTTTCAAACATTGCCGGACAAAAACGATTCCAAAAGTCGTGCGCTGTACGCCATTTCGCTTCAGCAATGGAATTAGTCGATGAAACAAGTTGATGCCGAAGAATGCCCAGCGTTGAATCAAGCGCCTCCAATTTAGGGAGTGTCGTTTTGGAGAAAGCACTAAAATCAAGCGCTCTGAGCGCACCGTCCAGCGTTGAGCAATACTCATCGGCGGTCTTGAAAAAGCGCCGCACAAAAACTTGCTCGGTCATCTGCAAGAGGGAATCTGTATCGTGGCGGCGATACAATTCTTCCAACTCCTGAAATCGCTCGGCACTTCCCAACAACGACTTGAGCATTTCCACCAAATCTTTTTTGCCGAAGAGCATCCACACGCGCCGTGCGTCGAGTTGCTTTGCAGACGGCTCCGTTTCTACTTTTTGCGCCTCACGTTTCCCTTTCGATGGCGCTTCTGTCTTCTCCTCAAGCCATTCTTCCAGCGTTTCCATGATGGCGTGTTCCTTCATCTGTACGCCTTCGTGGTCTTCAAGCTCCGTAAAATTTGGGTTTACACCAGCTTCAATAGGAAATTCGCGGAGCAATCGCGCACAAAAGCTATGAATGGTCGAGATATTGGCACCGGAAAAACGCTCGCGCACGGCTTTGATGCGTCCCCATTTTGGCTTGTAGTCAGGATTGGCAAGGCGCTTTTCAATTTCTTGACTAATACGGTGGTGCATTTCCGCAGCAGCCTTGCGCGTGAAGGTGATAGCGGTGATGCTCCGCACATCGGCGCGAATAACGTCGTCAAAAAGGAGATACACAAAACGCTGCACCAAAACGCTGGTCTTACCCGCACCGGCTCCAGCGGTAACAGCTAAATGACGGTCAGCGCTTTGAGCAATCTTTTGTTCACGAGTGAACGTAGCCATAGCAGGAAAAAGAATGATAGGGGAGTAAAAATGGAAGCCCGTGCTTTAACGACGATAATGCTTGATGTAATCGTGGAAATTCCACGTTGCGAGTTTCTCCAACGCTGCCCGCACGCCGTTGTGGAAGAGTTGAATTTTGTCGTTGTCGCTCAAGTTGAAATCAATCGCGCTGACAAAATACTCTTTCTCCGCACGATGAATACGGTTGCTAATATGCACAATCCGTGCGGCATTGTGCGGATTACCGTGAATGTAGCCTTTATCGCCATGCTGACTGGCAGTTTGAAAAATCGCAAGCCCGATTTTCACAAGGTTGTCCAGTTCTTGATTTTCCGTCTGTGGCGAATCATCTTCAATGGTCAACCCAAAAGTAGGACATTTCGGCGGACGAGCAAAATCCGAAACGTCAAAAATAGAAAGCGGGAAATTGGAAACAATAAAACCATCCACAAAGCAGGTAGAAAGCGGCGCTTTGATGTTTTCGGGCGAAGTAGAAAAATCACGCAGTCGAAAGGGCGAAAAAAACATGGGAATTGAGGCGGAAGCCCGCACCAAATCAGCAACAAGCACGGAGTTTGCATCGCGCACATAGTCTTCCAAGTCAAGCGGAAAGACCACCTTCCGGCGCTGCGAGATATTCGTCGCCACGACTTGAAAATCCTGCTCAAGATACTCGTCGTCTATCATTATTGCATCTCGCCGCCACTTGCGACGAAGCGAACCGACGGTAAACTCCTCATCATGATTGAGCTTCTCAAACTCGGAGCACAAAAAACCCTTCAAGCGTCCGCCAGGATTCAATCCCAAACGCAAAATTACTTCATTCAAATTCCGCAGCATGGCAACTGTTGTTTTTGCGCGGTTCATAAAGGTTTCGAGGGCACTGTCATTTTCGGGAAGCGTCAGAAGGCGCACCACTGCTTGTGCGTCGTCGCCACCATCGGCAAAGCGCAAGAAATCTATATTTGCCAGCACTTCCAATAATTGCGACGTTCTGTGGTCGGCAGCGCTTCGCCCTGCACACGCCAGAAAAGCGGCATTGAGCGCACCGGCACTTGTGCCAGCAATCTTACGGAAGCGCAGCCCGCACTCTTCCAGCGCAAAAAGCGCACCAAGAGCCGCAATACCCTTCACGCCGCCACCTTCGATAACCACATCCATAAACCCAACGCGCTCGCCGTCGCCACTACCATCAGGTTTTGTGTAGAGTAGATCGGTTGCGGCGGCAAGATTAAACTCGCGCCTGAAAGCGGCTATCTCGCCTCTGACATCATTGGTGAAATCGTGGGTAGTGAGCATGAAGGGGGGTATTTGTCAGTGGGTTTGTGTCGTTTGTGAGAAGATTGAATGTGGCAGTTGAATTCAAGCCTTAATAATTGGGAAGTAGTCATCAAGGCAGTCGCTACTTCAAAGCCCACATTCGTAAAGCCAAGCGACATTCCACCGCAGCCACACTCATTGCTCCTTTATCGCCAGCACCAGGCTCACGCACCGCTACCGTGCCGTCCTCTCTATGAATGCGGATGCGGTTAATCAGGTTGTTGAAGCCAAAAATCGCGGATTTTTTCAAAGTGGGCGATACGCTCAGTGATTTTCCTGATTTCTCGTGGATAAAACTCAAAAAGCTGGTCGCAAAGCTCAAGCATCCACTGTTTGCGCGAGTATTTTTCTTGAATGATGAGACGACGGGCGTTAGCAATTTGAATTTGTCCCCAGCCCAATGCTCCAAGAGTGAGACATTCCCAACTCAAAAATTCAATTGGAACAAAGTGAACATTGCTGACTTCCATCGCTGTTTGATCCAAAGTATATTCAATCAAAAGCAGCACAAAGTAGTCCGTAGGACTCGCATACAAGCGTGATAGACGCTCGACTGATGTTAGATTTGGCATATTAAAAACTGTATCGCTTCTATGCGTTTTTACATCAATCAAGTAATGAAATTTGTCATGGTCGGTAAAGGCAATATCTGCCATTGAACGCCGCGCAAAATCTGCCGAATACTCGTGAATATGCCGTTGCAGAACACTTGGAAGCTTTTCACCAAGAATATCTTGCACGGCATCACCAACCGCACGAGTGCTACCCGAAGTACGTTGCGTAAGAAATTCCGGCTCTTGATTGAGCAGCTGCTTCACCTCTTGCTCAATACGTTTGAATTCATTGGTAAAAAAGATAGTACTTTTCATTTGAAATTTCTCATTCAAAAAGAGTTGATACGCCTGATACAGGCTTGCTTTTATTCTGTTTTGGCTGCGCCGCTAACGAGTTTCGTTCCCAAAAAATATCATCATTATAGCCTTGAATTGCCGTGTCGAATTCCACCTGAGCCAGACGCTTTAACGCCCACAAGCAGTACTCCTCTTCCTGCTCAATTGCCACAAAGTGCCGCCCCAATTTCTTTGCGACAACCGCCGTTGTACCTGAGCCACAAAACGGGTCAAAGACAACATCTCCCGTATTGGAACTCGCCAGAATCAGCTTTGCAAGCAATTTCTCTGGTTTTTGCGTCGGGTGGTCGGTGTTTTCAGGCATTGACCAAAAAGGCACACTGATGTCCGTCCAAAGATTTGACGGTGCAGTGTCGCGGAAATTGCCGTTGTCAGTTTCCTGCCAATCTTTCGGCACACCATTTTCGCGGTAAGGAGCAATGACACGCCTTCTAAGCCGTACCGCATCCGTATTGAAGGTGTAATCGTTTGAGACGGTACAGAACCAAATATCTTCCGAACAATTTTTCCAATTTGCCTTCGCACCGCGTCCTTTCTCGCGCTCCCACGTGATGCGGTTTTGAATGTGCAAATACTTTTCCACAACTGTGATAATAATTGCCGACGACTTCCAATCACCGCAAACATATACGCTTGCTGTTGGCTTCAAAAGGCGCATGATTGGCGCAAACCATGATTCCATCCATACAGCGTAATCCATATCATTCCTTGCGTGGAAGGTTGTCCCGTTGAAAGATTTGGTGAGATTATACGGTGGGTCGAGAACAAGCAGATCCACGCAACCTGAAGGCAAGTATTGAAGAGCAGTTTGGCAGTCTTGTCGGTAGATTTTGTCAAGAATACCTTGAACCGAGGTAGATTCGGATAATGTACAAAGCGAGTTTTTGAGCGATACACGGTCTGTATCGCTCAAAACAAGTGTACGATTCATTGAAGCACGTTTTTTTTCGATATTTTCAGGCATTTTTCAACTCCGCAAATACCTTCAATACCGCATCCACATTCATCGCACCTTTGTCGCCAATACCATGCTCACGCACCGACACTTGCCCCGACTCTACTTCTTTTTTGCCAATCACGAGCGCAAATGGGACTTTCTTTTGCTCCGATTCCGCGATTTTACGGTTGACTTTTTCCGCACGGTCGTCCAATTTTGCGCGGTAGCCCAAGTCAAGCAAGCGTTGCGTCAGTGCTTGTGCGTAAGGGATTTGGTCGTCGGTAATGGGAAGAACACTCACTTGCACAGGCGCAATCCAGAACGGGAAATTGCCCGCAAAATGCTCTATCAAAATGCTCAAGAAGCGCTCCATTGAGCCAAAAGGAGCACGGTGAATAATCACAGGTCGGTGCTTGGCGTTGTCTGCGCCTGTGTACTCAAGCTCAAAGCGTTCCGGCATGACGTAATCCACCTGCACCGTGCCAAGCTGCCATTTGCGACCGATAGCATCACGGACAATAAAGTCAAATTTGGGTCCGTAAAATGCGGCTTCGCCTACACCGATGAAGTAATCCAACCCCATCATATCGGCAACTTCTTGAATCTCGCGTTCCGCTTGATTCCACATTTCGTCCGTGCCGGCATATTTTTCGGTGTTATTGGGGTCGCGGAAGGACAGGCGCGTTTTTACCTCCATACCAAAGGTCTTGAACACAAGTTGCGTGAGTTCGATGGCATTGATAAGTTCGTCTTTGAGCTGCTCGTGCGTGCAGTAAATATGGGCATCATCCTGCGTAAAACCGCGCACACGGCTGAGTCCGCTCAGTTCGCCGGACTGCTCGTAGCGATAGACCGAGCCAAATTCTGCAAGGCGAATCGGCAAATCGCGATAACTGTGCGGTTTGGAGGAATAAACTTGGTGATGATGCGGACAGTTCATGGGCTTGAGCAAATATTCTTCCTCGCGCCCGGTTTCGTCGGTAAATTGGATTGGCGGGAACATTCCGTCGGAATAATACGGATAATGACCCGATGTGCGATACATATTGAGGTTGCCGATATGCGGCGTGATAACTTCCTGATAACCGCGTTTGATAAGTTCATCACGCAAGAAATTTTCCAGCAAACGGCGCAAAATCGTACCATTCGGCATCCAAACCGGAAGACCGCCGCCAATAGTTTGCGAAATCATAAAGAGTTCGAGTTCTTTACCCAGTTTGCGGTGATCGCGTTTTTCCGCTTCTTCGCGCATGGTAATAAACTCTTCCAGCATTTGCTTTTTGGGGAATGCAATGCCGTAAATGCGCGTTAAAACCTGACGATTTGAGTCGCCGCGCCAGTATGCACCAGCGATGGAGAGTAGTTTCGGAAATTTGAGCATCCCCGTTGAAGGAACGTGCGTCCCACGGCACAAATCCGTAAATGCGCCTTGCTTGTACAGCGTGATACTCTGCCCTTTGAAGCCTTCCAAAAGCTCCAATTTGTACTCATCGCCTTTTTCCTTGAAATATTGTACAGCATCGTCCCACGAAATATCCTCACGCTGGAACGGCACGTCACGCTTGACAAGCTCCACCATTTTTGCCTCAATTTTGGGCAAATCTTCGCTGGATAATTTCATATCGCCGGGCAAATCTACATCGTAGTAAAAGCCTTGTTCAATAGCGGGACCAATGCCAAATCTTACGCCCGGATACAATGCTTCCAATGCCTCCGCCATAAGGTGCGCGGTGGAATGCCAGAAAATCTGCTTGCCTTCATCTTGGTCGAAGGTAACGATACGGACGTTGGCATCTGCCATAATCGGCGTGGAGAGGTCATTGGGGGTGTCGTTCAAGAAAATGCCCACCGCATTGCGAGCAAGTCCTTGAGAGATAGATTCGGCAACTTGCAATCCTGTTGTGCCATGCGCGTACTCGCGTTTCGAGCCGTCGGGGAGAGTGAGGGTGATGTTCATGGGTTCTGTGTTGATAGAAAATGAAATTTTGTTGACTGGTTGGGTAATCTAGCAGATGCAAGATAGATGAATTCATTAGGTCTAGGACTTTCGCAAAAAACAGGGAGTGCGGAATTTTAATTCCGCCGTTTCGTGAGAAATACGTTGCGGAATTAAAATTCCGCACTCCAAATCATGTTCGTTCTTGCTATTGGCGAAAGTCCTAAGGTCATAAAATTATGCTATACGATGCCTCTCATGCATCCTTCGTTTGTGACCACTTGTATAGTGCAAATAGCTTCGATGTGGTTCGTAATGTTCCTCAGCAGTAAAAGGAGCGTGAAATCTCTCATTCAAAAGATCGTTTCGTACAAAAAAAGCATTTGCTCCTGCGAAGTTGCAACCAACAAGCCTATAGCCTAATTCCGTTCCTAAATGCTCAAATGCTTTCAGACTTGCGCCAAATCCAATGCTGCCATCCCACATCCATGCAGGGTCGTATTTTTTTATCCACATAGTTGGTGGTGGAAATGTAGCGTTATACTCCACGACGACAACACGTGGACGATATGCCGCAAGCATCTTCCAGACATGATAGTCGTTGCCGTCAATATCTATTGAAAGCAGGTCGAATTCCTTCGGAATGTTGTTTTGCTCGAAAAGTGCAACGATATTCTCTGCTGTGATAAAGGTTTCTTGGATGCGAAGGCTCTTGGCGGCTATTTCGCGGGAGAACTCACTCTGAATAAATTCTACCGAAGGATGATGTCCTTCCAGCCAAACTCCCTGCCAGTCCTTGATAAGCAAATAAGCCGTGTTATTCTCCAAGCCATTGCCAACGCCGAATTCCACAAAAAATTTATCTGTTGTGCCGATACGGTTGAAAATTTCTTCAATAATTCCGTCTTCGCCATTTTGCGAATACACTTTATGCTCAAAGCGATTTAATCGTTGTGATGATGCGTAGCGTGGATTTTGAAAAAGATGCCGTTGGATAAAATCTTCGGTCTCAATCTCCAACAAGCGAGAAAGTTTGTGATTGGCGTTACTGGAATGCCAGAGGCGAGAAAGAGTATTTTTGAATGAACTGAGCATGAAGAAACGGAGGTTGATTTTCATGGAAAAGTCGTAGCACTATCGGTGAAGAAGGGCTACGACTATAAGATTTATTAGCTAGGATATTTATGTTGTCTGCGAAGGCTCGTAGTACTGATGTGAACGGAGATATTCAAGGCGGTCTTGAAGTTGCGCCATCGGGACAAGAAGTTTATCTTTACCCAAGATTGCATCTTCGCGGTTGGTGTAAATCATTTCGTAGTCTTTACTCATTACGATAGCTTCTTCGGGACAGACTTCCTCGCAGAAACCACAAAAAATGCAGCGGAGCATATTAATTTCAAATTTTTCAGGATAGCGTTCTTTGTCTCGACTAAGCGTTTCTCCTGCTTGCACCTCAATTGCCAATGCAGGACAAACACGTGAGCATAGACCGCAGGCAACACAACGCTCACCAGACTCCTCAAGTACCAACACCGGACGACCGCGATATGATCCCGTCGGTTCAAAACGCTCTTCGGGATAATTGCGTGTCATCTTCGGACCGATAGCGTGTTTGAAGGTTGTTGCAAGTCCTTTCGCTATCTCAGGGAGATAAATGCGTTCCCAGAAAGTCATTTTCTGGGCGCGTGTGTTGTCGGTACGGTTTGCCATAGTGTATTGAAAATATTGAAACTAACAATGATTATTTATTGCGTAGGTTTTGACAACTCGTTGTTGTATATCAGAAGGCTCAAAGATAGCAAATTTTCTGCATATATGAGGATTCTTTGCTGCTCATTTTTCGAGCAGCTTCGCCACGTAATTCTTTCAGAAATGATAATCACAAAATTACAGGATTGCATTCATACAAAAAGAAAGTTGCAGTTTGCTGTATGAAGATTATTGACGTATCTTAAAGTTTGCTGGATTGAAATAATTTCCTTCACTCACAATCAAATTCAGATGAAAACCGCACCAATACTTCTTCTTTTGGCAGTGGCATATATCGTTGCTCCTGCGCGCCTTTCGGCGCAAGTTTCTCCCGAAAAAGCCGTTCGCACGGTGCTGGATGCACAAGTACAGGCTTGGAATACGGGCAACATCGAAGAATTTATGCAAGGCTATTGGCAGTCGGATTCCTTGCGCTTTGCCTCTGGTGGAAGCGTCAAATACGGTTGGAAAACAACACTGGAACGGTATCGCAAAGGCTACCCTGATAAAGCAGCTATGGGTAAACTCACCTTCTCCAATCTTGAGACAACCATACTTTCCGCCGATGCTGCCTTAGTCTTTGGGAAATGGGAACTCATGCGTGAACAAGACAAGACCGAAAAAGACCGTCCGCACGGACTTTTCACATTGACGTTCCGCAAAACGCCGCAGGGATGGAAAATTATTCACGACCATACATCTTCGGGGAATTGAGGTGAAATCACACAAGATTGCCTGCATGGCGGAATTTTTCTTGTATTATTTCCGTCCTTTCTGAAGTTTCTGTTGTTCTTCAACGGAACTTTTCAGATTTTGCAACTCTGACATTCCTTACACTGCTTATTCCGGCTGATTATGAAACGACGCATTGGTATTCAACAGAAATTTGTGACGCTTGTACTGGTTCTTCTTGTAACAATTGGTGCATTTATCGCTCTCTTTTTCCCGCAGCGCCAAAAATCACAGATGAATAAATACTTGAATGAAAAAATTCAAGTAACAGCACAGATTCTTGCCTACAATGCTCAGTTTGCGATTGCTTTTGACGACAAAGATGGAATGAAAACTACGCTTGGTGTGCTTCCATCGCTGCCGGGCGTAAAGCTAGCTCTTGTGATAGATACACTAGGGAATGAATTTGGTGCTTACAAACCAGACAACACATACCAGTCTTTAGCTCCTACTATTACAGCGCTTATCAAATCAGAAACGCTTGCCTCGAACCTCAAAATTATTGACATTGATGATATTGCGCTGTACGCAGAACCTATCGTCTGGACGGATAACAATGCCCAACCGCCCAAACAAAGCGTGGTCGGTAAAGTAATTGTCGGTATCAGCCGCAAAGAATTGAATAACGATGCCTTCCAAAGCCTTTTGATTGCTCTCGGCATTGGTGCGGGGGTTGTTGTTCTTGGCGGTGTGATTATGCTTGTGCTTAGTAGCCGCCTTGTGAAGCCACTCAAAGTTTTGGCGCGTGCAGCAGGTAAGGTCTCTGCCGGTGATTTGGAATCAACAGTGAGTATCCACACAAACGATGAAGTAGAAGTATTGGCGAACTCGTTCAATCATATGGTCGGGAACATACGCCGTGCGCTCGAAGAAGTCCAGAGTTCGCTCAAGAAAGCTGAAGAAGCCAATTCACGCAAAACCGAACTTCTCAGTATCGTTTCGCACGACTTGAAAAGCCCGATTACGTCAGTCTTGGCAGCAATCAAACTTATTGAGATGGGTGATATTACCGAAGCCGAATTTCCCGAAGTGGGCGGTATGATTCGGCAATCCTGCGAGCGGATGATTGACCTTATCGAAAGCCTTCTTGCCAGTTCGGCGCTGGAAATGGGCAGAATTCAGGTCAATAAAACAACGTGCAACGGGAAAGAGCTTATTGAGCGCGTTGTCGAAGCAAATAGCCTCAATCTTACGAACAAAGCTCAGACGCTTAACATCGAAACCAAAGGTCAAGACTTTGAATTCTATGCCGATAAAGGGCTTATTCATCAGGTCTTGGAAAATTTCACCTCCAACGCCATCAAATATTCTCCATCGGAAACGACAATTACGGCACGTGTGCTGGCGACTGCTGCCAGTATCCGTTTTGAAATTCAGGACGAAGGTCCGGGCTTGACTGATGAAGATAAGCAAAAATTGTTCGGCTTTTTCCAGCGCCTTTCTGCCCGTCCGACGGGCGGCGAATCCTCGCACGGCGTGGGCTTGGCAATCACGAAGCGCGTTGTGGATTTGCACAATGGTAAAATTTGGGCGGAAAGCGAATTGGGCAAAGGAACAACATTCATTGTTGAATTGCCAAGAAACACGGATATGCCGCTTGCCGCATAAAATCTAATACTACCGTGAGTATTGCAGCCCCAATATGCGTGGCAATACTCATTCTACATTTATCACAAACTCTCTTCTATGTTCCCAGACCAAACTCTTGCCAAGCGCATCGAAACAGCCCAAGCACAAAACCAGATAGATTATGCCGATTCATGTCGTAAACTCCAATGCAGCACACCCGCCGTTGTTATATCGGTGGGCAGTGGTGCAGCTCTCTATGCGGGCGTGGAATCACCGCTCACGCAATCGTTCGGTTTGGGACTTGAGGGCAGCGATACGACCGAAAGCGCCATAGAAAACCAACTTGACACACTCGAAGAGTTTTTCTTTTCTCGTGGCGCGGCTGCCTATATTGAAGTGTCAAATCTTGCTGATATGAACCTAACCCTTCTGCTTGGCAAGCGTGGCTATACCGTCTTAGAGTATTCTCATGTCTTGGGATTTAATCTTGGCAATCTTAAACATACCCCATCATCACTTCAACCATACCGTTTAGAGGTATCGGAAATAGAGACTGCTGCCGATGCAGTAGCTGCGGGCTTTTTGGAGCAAAATATCGGCGAAGGTGAAATCCCATCGGACTTCCGCGAGCTTTTTGTGGTATCGTTTCATACCACAGGCAGTTCAGGGTTTGCTGTAAAGCTCAATGGCGAAATTGCCGGTGCGGGCGGCATTACGATTCTGAACAATGTTGCAATGCTTTCCGGCGCAAGTACGCAGCCCAAATTTCGCAATCGCGGTGTTCAGAAAGCGCTGATTATGGAGCGTCTGCGCTTTGCACACGATGCAGGATGCGATATTGCCGTTGTTACCACGCAGCCCGGTACTGTCTCCCAGCGTAATATGCAAGCTATGAATTTTGAAATCTTGTATGCTCGCACGAAGTTTACAAAAATAATGCCCTGAGTAAATAGTACCTTGAGAGTAAAAACTCCATCACCGTGCCACTCGAACAAGTCCTGTCCAGCGACCATTCCCTGCGGTGTTCGAGACCGTATTCGACCGAATTTCGCAGTAATAAACCCCTGTTTCAAGGTTGTTTAGCTTGAGTGCAATATCCCACGCACCGCGCTCCATTGCTTGTGCCGGAAGTGAAGCTACGGCTGTTCCCAGCATTGAATATATCGTTACGGTGAGCGTTTGTGCTTCTTCAAGATTAACCTGTAAGGTTAATTCGTCATGTGCAGGGTCGGGGAAGTGGCGTACTTGAAGTATCTGTGAGGCTTGGAGTGCATTATTGCCCAGACGAGCGCCGAGGCGTACCACTGCATCGCATCGTGTTCCCGCAATGCGGTCTCCGGGTAAGCCCTCGCCTTGGAGAATAATCTGCTCGGTGATGCAAAATTTTGTAATCGTCATCGTGTCCCGATATACCGCCACCAGAGCCGGATTGAAGCATAGCGAAAAGGGGCGGGAACTTCCGGCGGGGACAACAAAAGGAAACTGTGAGGGTGGTAAAGAAAATTGCAAATTGCGGCTTAAAAACGCGCGTTCCAGTACAAACGGTACAATACCTGTATTTTGTATCAGAATTGTTCCACACGTAAGCGATGTCGCGTTAGCACCCGTAAAACGATACTCGCTTATTCCTGCAAAATTATCACGCGAAAGCGTACGCAATCTACCAGCACTCGTATCGGGAGCCGCTACAAACCGTGCCGTAAAACCGGGAATAGTGTCTCGCACAGTTGTTACATTCCCAACCGAATCCGCAGCCGTCAGTGCATACACCGCATCTGCACGAGGGTCATTCACCGTAAGCGTTATTCGTAAGGGGCGTTTCGTGCTGTCTGTTGTGCTTGCTGCATCCGTGAACTGTGTTTGCCGTGCGGTCATGTTTTGGAGCGAAAGTTGCACGGGCGCTAAACCAGCATCGAATGTGCGATTATCCGCAAGGTCGAGCGTAATTGTACGATTGCACGAATCAGCACTGCGCTGCACCATAGGCGGCAGTCTGTCTTGACCGGTTTCAATGCGAATAGCCAACACCTTGCGTGTCAGACAGCCGTTGCTAATCGTGAGCGTATCCGAAAATATGCCATCCTCATCCGAGCGAAAGCAGTATTCTACTGTTCCTGTAGAACTCGGTTCTATGCGCGTTACAGCACTGCGGGGCGTAAACTGAGGTGAAGATTGTGTAAATCCTACACTCTGCACGGTTTGGTTGGTTGCGCCGTAATTTGCAACTGGTATGCGGAAGCAGTAATTGCGCCCCGTTGCAAGCCGCATGATTGCTGTTGTCGAAGAAACGGCATCGGTGCGAATGGTGGGATTGGGATGCACTGTGAAGCCCGGCACAACCACACGCTGTACTGTCCGTAAATCCAATGAATCAACAACGACAAGCCCCAATGCACCGTCTTCGTAGGGGTTGATTAAATCTGCTTGGAAGCCAAGCGAATCTGCCGGACGCGACAGCGCACCAAAGCGAAAACGGATATTGCGCTGTGATGAGCGGAGTGTATCGTAGAAAAAAATCTTCGAGTCGGTAAAGGCGCTGTCGAATGCCTTACCGCTAATGCCTGTACAGGAGCGCTGCACAGCAATTTGCGGAGAGCGAATATCCGTTTCAAAGCGCTGTCCGCCAATATAACCGTACGAATTTGCCCGCCCATAGCCAGCAACGGTAATACCAAAAGCCGTATCAGCACTAATGCTGTGTCTTCCCTCACTAATACGCACAGAGGCGTATGAATACTCCGTGTCTCGAATGCGTTGGAATGATTGAATTGAGACGGTACTTCCATCTAGCACAACTGTTGTAGCCTTGGTCGTCGGTACAATCATCGTCACATAATGTTCTTGGAAAGCAGGTTCGATGCGGTTCCCGTTAAATTGCGTACCTTGGACGCACACAAAGCGGTACCGCGTCAGAAACTGCTCCACCGGGGGAATAATTGCCAAGAACGGGTCGCCGAGCGCATTCTGTCCCCCTCCGCGAGCACTACATTTGTAGCCCGCCACAATCGCCGGCTCCGACGTAACAACGGAGGCAGCAGTGGTCATTGTCATTTCATAAAATGCTCCTGCCCGCAAGGTTGCTACGGTTGTACCATTCACGTTCACTACCGTATTGTCATATCCCGCGATGATACGGATGGGATCACAGCCATAGTCAGGAGCACCGGAACTTGGCGTGGGGTAAGGCACAACGAGCGCCGTTTTGCCCCAGACTTCTACGGGAAGCATTTGCTCAATAAGGCAATCGCGCGAGCCTGCACCGACTGGTATAGCAGCCCGCTCATGTCCACCATAGACTACAAGCGGCTTTGACGACACAATGCGCGAACCGGTCAAATCCTTCATCAGGTTATCTTGTGTTTGGGTGAGCGATACTAAATATCCCTGTCCTTGATTCAATACAATTGAATACGTCGTTGAAT
This sequence comes from uncultured bacterium, assembly GCA_937899715.1. Taxonomy (GTDB): domain Bacteria; phylum Bacteroidota; class Ignavibacteria; order Kapaibacteriales; family UBA4661; genus PH2015. Next base: position 60,595 of record CALCNX010000033.1, read on the forward strand.
CACCATTCCACGTCTTCACTGTCGGCGTTATCGTCACGATGGTGCTGTCGTAAGCAGCCACCATAGCAAACTGCGACATTGTAGTCGTAGCAGTATTAATGCGGTTGCTATTATTTTGATAGAGAATGTTGCTTGGATAGGATGCTATGACGTACTCGCGCCCCAGAACATCCGTTGGAAAAGCGAGAAAACCATCGCTTGTGGTGTTAGCAATACTGAGACCATAGACCGTTACTTCTTCGTTGGCGGTGATATGGAATGTATTGCGCATAAAACCTTGCTCTGCAAGCTCCATATCGGAATATGGTAGTTCAAAGGTATAAATATCATTTGCAGCGATGGAAAATGTTTGTACACGTCGCTGCCCTGCAAGTGTATATTCGATTTGCCCTTGCGTTGCTCGCTCGGTTACGATATTGATGTAGAGTCGGTCGTATATGCTGTTTCCGTCGTGGTGATTGCGCGGAAAACCAAGCCAAAAATCTTTTCCTTTGCTATCGCGTATCGTTTTCGGTGAAATGGGGATGAACGGTAACGTAACAGCCGGGTCAACGAGTTGAGCAGATAACTCATTGCAAAATGGCTCACAAAATATTGCCATGCAAGACACAGCAAGGAAGAGAATACAATGCCGAAGAGTAGCCATAGCAAGGGGGAACAGAGTAAAAAATCAAATGGTCATATCGTTTTAGCATAGCAAAAATTTAGCGGAGCGACAATTGTGGGCGAGTGGTACTGTTAGAAATGCTTGCAATTTCTGTTACATGGTCTTGCTGGGGTGCTGCTTCAAAGAGGCGGAAATGCTGGACGACATTTTGTAATTCTGTCATTGCATTTTGCAAATCGGCGGCGGTATGAGTTATCTGCGCTGCTTCGCTTACTGTTTGCTGGGTGATAGTGCTAATGCGGTCTATATTACGCGCTGTCTCGTCAATGGCTGTGCTCTGCTGAGTAGCGGCAGTTGCCACTTGTGAAATGAGGTCGGAAACTCTGCCGGTGCGCCCGATAATGCCCTCCAATGCTGACTGTGCCTGTGCTGCCGACTGCAAGCCTTTTTCTGCTTGGGTACGTCCTTCGTGCATGGCGTTGACAGCTTTGTGCGTATCGGATTGGATGTGCTTTATCATCACGGTAATTTCTTTGGTTGCTTTTTGGGTGCGTTCTGCCAGTTTACGAACTTCATCGGCTACGACTGCAAAGCCACGCCCTTGCTCGCCGGCACGAGCGGCTTCAATGGCAGCATTGAGTGCCAGAAGGTTCGTCTGGTCGGCAATTTCTTCGATGACCTGCACAATTTCACCGATTTGTGCACTGGACTTGCCGAGCGCTTCAATCGTCTGCGCTGAAGCAATAACGCGCTCTGCAACGCTATTCATATCGTGAATAGTGGTGGTAACAATCGAACCGCCTCTTTTTGCTTCTTCATTCGCTTCTGCCGCCTCGAATGCCGCCTGTGAGGAGTTTTGCGTAGTAGATTCTACGGTCGCCGTCATTTCTTCGGCAGCACCGGCAACGTGCTCGGTTTCAGAGGCTTGGCGGCTCATTGCTTCAAAGACGAGGTGAATGCTATCGGTAATGGATTTGCCCATTGCTACGGTTTCGTCCACGGAGGCATTGACGGCAATTAAAACGCTCCGAATGTCTTGGATTGTGTCGTTCAGGGTTCGCCGTAAGCGCCCAAAATCATCATCTCGTTTAGCACGGAACTCAACCGTCAAATCTCCGGCGGCGAGACGGCGCATCTTGGGCAAAATATCTTCTACACTTTTGGCAAGGTCTTTACGCTGCGCCTCGGCAGCAATACGGGCTTGTTCAACAGATTGTTTTTCCGCTGCCAGCTCCAACGATGCTGCTTCCAAGGATGATGCCGTTTCTTGCGCTGTCTGGAGCGCATCTCCCGTAGAAGCAAGCGCTTGTTCTTTTGTCGTTTCAAAGATTTCAGTGAGGAGGAACACGACAAAAATTGCGGGCATTCCGGCAATGGCATTCATAATCACATCGGTTCTTGTTTTCAGGAATGTCGTAAACTGATACCCCATTATTTCTGCTATGCCATAGCACGTCAGCACGCTAATTGTCAGCAATGCCCATAAAAGCCCCGCCCGTTTGCCGGAGAGCATGACCGCCATAATCGGCACAATCATCGTCCAGATAACCGTGTCGCTAGTAACGCCGCTATTAAAGAAGCAGAGTAGTAAGAGCACCCAAAAGTAACAAAACGCAAGATTGTGCCCGATGACTTCGATACGCACTTTAGAGCGAAGCATATACAATGTGGCTGCGCCTTGCAGAGCCGCAAGAGCAATCGCTGCTGCGACAAACCACTGCGCACCAAATACAAGCCAGAGCATCGGTGCATAAACCAAACCCAAAACAATAGTTATCATGGCAAATATAGCGGACAGCCTGGCTTTTCGATATAATTCTTTATCAGCAAACCACTCGACAGGAATAAAACGATTAACGAAAGAACTCATCGTGAAACTCTCCTTGAGAGAAAATAAATAGTGAGAGATAAAATGGTGGTGTCATCAACGTAAGGATTCTGTTGTCAAGAGTGCGAACGGAAGTTCGCTTCGTTGCTTGGTCTTTGCGAACTCCCGCTCGCACTGCAATTGTTTCCATTGATAATAGTGGTTGAAATGGCGGTGTCAAATGAATTGTAATGCTTTATCGATGGAAAAGTTCATCCTATATGAAAGTACCAAAGTTACTACAGATTACCCCAAAATGCAACAATGTCTGCGCTGTAACCGCGATTTTTCGAGAATCATCTTTCGGTGCAGACATTGGTTCAGAAAACGTTAGCTTGATGCTGCAATGAAGCCTCTAACTCCCCAGCACCCACGTATCTTTGCTGCCCCCGCCCTGCGAAGAATTCACCACCAGCGAACCCTTGCGAAGCGCCACGCGCGTCAGTCCGCCCGGCATTACGAAAATATCTTCACCATAGAGAATGTAGGGACGCAAGTCCACGTGTCGTCCCTCAAAAACTTCGCCAACAAAGGTGGGGACACGGGAGAGCGAAATAGTTGGCTGCGCGATGTAATTGCGCGGATTTGCTGCGACAAGCTCACGGAATTTGGCGTGGTCTTCTTTTGTGGCGTGTGGTCCCACTAGCATTCCATAGCCACCAGACTCATTTGCAGCCTTCACAACAAGTTGCTCAATGCTATCCAGCACATACTCACGCTGCTCGTCCTCCCAGCAAACATACGTTGGAACATTCGGTAAAATCGGCTCTTCACCCAGATAATACCGAATCATTTTTGGAACGTAGGCATAGACGACTTTGTCGTCGGCAACACCTGTGCCGGGCGCGTTTGCAAGGGCAACATTTCCTTTGCGGTAGGCGTCCATAATACCCGGAACGCCCAAAAGCGATTCGGGATTAAAGACCGTTGGGTCGAGAAATGTATCATCCACGCGGCGGTAAATCACATCCACAGGGCGCAAGCCTTTGGTGGTACGCATTTGAACTGTGCCATTGACAACGACCAAATCACGTCCTTCCACGAGTTCAATACCCATCTGCCGCGCAAGAAACGAGTGCTCAAAGTAGGCAGAATTGTAAATGCCGGGAGTAAGAACGGCACAAACAGGATTGCTCCGCCCCGAAAGCCATTGCAGCACGTCCAGCAGACGCGAAGAATAATCATCCACCGGCACAACATTCGATGTGGCGAAGACCTCAGGAAATGTGCGCTTCATCACTTGACGGTTTTCCAAAACGTAGGAAACACCAGACGGGCAACGCAAATTATCCTCCAGTACATAAAACGTGCCGTCTTTGTCGCGGATGATGTCTGTGCCAGTGATGTGACACCATACGTCTTTCGGCGGCTTTAAGCCTTTGCATTGTGGTAAAAATGCTTTGCTGGTCGTAATGACAAACTCAGGAATCACACCGTCTCTCAGGATTCTTTGCTCGTTATAAATATCCTGCAAAAATAAATTGAGCGCCTTGATACGTTGATACAAGCCCGTTTGGAGCTTGTGCCATTCCACCGCCTCCACAATGCGAGGCACGAGGTCGAACGGAAAAATTTTCTCTACCCCTTCGTCGTCGCCATAGACGTTGAAGGTGATGCCGAGATTCATCAGTGTACTCTCAGCGGCTTGCTGCCGAAGACGGATGTCGTCCGTGCCGAGCGAGTTAATTTTATCCACAAGTTTTTTTGCGCCCGCACGTGGTGTGCCGTCGGGCTGAAAAAGCTCATCATAGAAGCCTTCGGGGTTGTAGGAATGAAACGTCATGCGCGGTACTCCCGGAAAATGGTGATATAACAAAATTCAAGTACTCATGGGAATTAACGTACTATTCAGGAAGCATCCACAAAAGCGGGTGCGGAATGCCTGCCCACATCGGAACAGGAAGGTTTGCGGCATCCAGCGCTCTGCTGTTCCAGACATTGCAGTTGTTGACAATGCTGTATGTGCCCGCATTGGTGGTATTTGCCTCGTAAAATGCCGAGGATGTACCCCAAAAGCCTTCGCGGAGAAAAACAGGTTTCTCGCTCTGAAAAGCAAAGGACGCAAGCATCCATGCGACCATTCGCTTGTAGTTGGCAGGACTGATGCGCAGTTTTTTCTGCGAAAAGGGTGCCGTGGGCTGGAAATCATTCGCCACGTCCACATCGAAGCCGCTTACGTTCACCACCGATGCTTTCGACCGAAAAAGTGCCGTGAGCGCCAAACCTGCCGTGATGCTGCCGCTCATATAAAAATCGCGGTCGCCCCAACCAATTTCAAAGGAACGTTTATCTCGCAAACAGGGGAATGTCTCGCTCCAGTTAACGTCTGCCGTGCGAACCGGCATAATAATCCCTGTATGATAGAGATATTGTGCCACTCGTATTTCCACCACCCCGTCATTCAGTTCTTGTGCGGGCAAATCCAAACGCCATGGAACAAAAAATGCAATGGCTATGCCCGCAACGAAAATGAGCAGGAGAAGAATGCCAATATTTTTTTTTGAGAACTTCATTGTTGGAGAGTCTCATAGCGCTCAGAAAACAATACGAGCGCAAAATTGTATCAACGGTCACTTGTACAATCTTGCGCCTGCACAGGTTCAAGCGAGATAGTTATTTCATCGTGGACGACGACGACCACGACCACCTCTGCGGCGGCGACCACCCTTGAAGGCGGTCTGACCGGAATCTTGCTCCGCTCCGCCCTCTGCGGCGGCACTTTCTGATTCCTCGTTGTCGTCGTCATCTTCTTCATCAAAAGCAGGTGCTGTCAGCATATCATCATCCGGACGGAATGCACCGCCCGGTTCGCTCGCAAAGAGGCTTGGCGGAATAATAACATTGTCATCACCATTTCCATTGTCGTCAATATATGGCTCCTCAAGGCTTTCGTGCGAGCCTGTATCGCCGACCTCTGCCTCGTCGTCGTCGTCATCAATATGAATTGGCTTACGCTGTGCTTTTTTAGGCAATTTCGCTTTTTTCGCCGGAATTTTTTTGCCCGTAGGTACTTCTTCTATAAGCGTTTCCGGCGCAACAACTTCAGAAGCTACCGTACGAACTTCCAACGGCGCATCAGCACTTGCTTGAGCATTTGCTTGAATACCTGTTTTAGCATTTGCCTTGGTGGGTTGTGGTGCATTGCTTTGGGGCGGAGTCTGTTTCTGTGGAACTTGTGGCGAAGCCGATGAGAGTGATTGCACGACGGATTTATCAACACGTGAGGCGTATTTTTTGAAATTTTCCGTAAGAAGCTGAAGCAGCTTTTGGGCAGTTTTCTCATACACAGCGCGGTCAGCCCAGGCATTGCGCGGATTCAGCATTGCTGCCGGAACGCCGGGGCAGGCTGCGGGAACACTCAGATTGAACACGGGGTCAGCGCTGTACTGCACCGAATCGAGAGCGCCGGAAGTGATGGCAGCAATAATCGCACGAGAATAATCACGCTTAATTCGGCTTCCCGTTGCTTGTGTACCGCCCTGCCAGCCTGTATTGACGAGCCAAACTTTCGTATTATTGCGGCGCAGACGTTCACGGAAGAGATTCGAGTATGTAAGCGGGTCTTGCACCATAAACGTTTCTCCAAAGCACGCGCTGAAAACTGCCCGCGGTTCGGCTTTTGGTTCACCAACAGGATTTTTCGCTGCATAGCCCGACAAATAGAAAAAGAGTGCCTGCTCTTGTGTCAACCGCGCCACCGGCGGCAGCACACCGAACGCATCATTCACCAAAAACACAGCATTTTTCGGGTGTGCGCCGCGCAACTTTGCTGCAAGCGGTTGGTGCGGAGAATGTTGCCCAAGCGTGTAAGAAATACGCGCATTATCGCTGATAGAGGTATCGGTAAGATTAGCAATACGGGTTGCGGGGTCAAATTTCACATTTTCGAGAATTGTGCCAAACGCCCGTGATGCAGCATAGATAGCGGGTTCTGTTTCGGGCTGAACACCTTGCGCCTTCGCATAAGCGCCACTTTCAAAGGCAAACACACCCTCATCGCCCCAACCGTTTGCGTCATCGCCAATAAGATTCCGCGTGGAATCGGCTGCAAGTGTGGTCTTGCCCGCACCGTTTGTGCCAAAAAGAAGAAGCGTATCGCCGTTTGCACCGCTAGTAGCTGCACAGCGCATCGGCAGCACGCGGCGGAGCGGCATCGCATAGCTCATCACCGTAAAGGCTGCTTTCTTAATTTCCTCCGCATGGCGCGTTCCGCCAATGATGGCGAGGCGTTGCGAAAAATCGTACAGGACAAATGTCTCTGCCCGTGTGCCGTCTATTTCGGGAATTGCTTTGAAGCCGGGCAGCGCAATAATCGTCATACGAGGGTCGAATTGACGAAGTTCCGCCGGAAGTGCTTCGATGAATGTATTGCGTACAAAGAGACTCTGCCACGCATTTTCAGTAACAAAGCGCATTGGTACTTTGAGGCGTGAATCAGAACCTGCAAAACAATCCTGCACATAGATATTGCGTTTCTGCAAGTATGCTCCAATACGGGCTTTGAGCGCGTTGAATTTTGCAGGCTCAATAGCACGATTCGCCTCGCCCCACGCAATATTGTCCTTGTGAACGTCTTCCTCAACGATGAATTTATCACGGACAGCAAGTTTCGTATTCGGAGTCGTTTCCACCATCACCGCACCATACGCCGACATCACGCCTTCACGCAAGAACAAAATATGTTCGTAGAGTTCGGGAGTGGAAAGATTGTAAAAGATTTGCCCAAGATTGTGCAAGCCATGCTTTTGTGCCAAAAACTGCGGCAATGGCAGAATCTGCGGAGTTGGTTCAGGTTTTATTGGAGCAGATTTTGTCGGCGGCGTCGGTTCGCTTTTTGTTGGAGCGGGCTTTGCCGACGCAGATTGCACGGGTTCGGCGTTTTGCTGCTTCAGCGATTGCGGCTTAGGATTTGGCGCTTGATTTTTAGGACTTGGTTTCGATTTTGCGCCTTTGGGAGCCTGTGCTTGCGGCTCGGCAAGTGCCACGGGCACTGTTTCCTGTTGTGCGTCGTGCATCGGAACTTCTTGCGGCGCAACGTGCGGTGCAGATTGCACAGCAGATTTTTCTACGGGCAGCGCAGATTCTTGCGCTGCCGACACTTTCTTCTTCGGAATACGGGAGGGTGGTTTTCGTGCCATGAGTGTTGTATTGTCTTGCTTCTGTAAGGGAGAAGCAAAGACTGTTGTGTGAAAAAATTATGCTGTAATTGAGTTTGTTGTTTGCTTTTTCTGTACTTTTTATGTCCCTGCCAGAACATCATTAACGACTGCTTGCGCTTCGTCGCTGAGTGCATCTTGTGCGCGCGAGGCGAGGCGCTGCTTTTCGGTATTCAGAAAGTCGCGGAGCGCGGGCTTGAGTTCGATGCCCTCCAATGAGAAAAATGTGAGGCTTTGTGCGAGCTTTGCGGCTTTTACCTCCGGTGGCAGGAGTTTGTTCAAGACAATTTTGCGCTCGTCGTACACAAGGCAATGCCCACCGGAAAAATTACCTTTGTCAATAATTACCTGAACACCGATGGTTTCGGCTATGTTCTTGAGTTCTTCGAGAAGTTTTTCGGGTTTGAGTTTCAACGTTTTCCTCACTGGTATATGAAACAAATCGGAACGGACAAATTACACAGAAAGATTTGTTACGACAACAATGTGCTACAAGACAACAACGAATACTATCGGAATTGTTGTCCATGCCGAAATGCTTTCTCCTTGACGACAAGCGGCAACAAATTGGACTTCTTGAATAGCTTTTTCAGCGGCTGTGTTAAATATATCGCTGTCGGTTCGTTCTACAAGTGTCTTGGCACATTTTCCATTTCGGTCTATCAACGCCCGAACACGAACGGTATATCGTGAACGAATGTGAGCTAAATACTCTTTTTTGCCGTTACTCAACTTGGGAAAATGTTCAGTTACCCTTTTCTGTAGCTCTTGAATATCTAAATATGGCTCTCTATCTATTTTCACAGAATCAAAGGGACGTGCAAGCAAAAGACTGTCCTCTCTAGTCAAGCCTGTGAGGAATGGGTTAGAACAAGATGATATGGTGTTTCCCGAATCCTTTTTCTTTTGGGTTACCGTTTGCGCAAGCGCGGCGCTGCAAGATGCACTAGCAGCGCCGACGAGTAAACAAAACATAAATAAAGTATTCATAGATTTTCGAGTAGTGTGGCTTTTTACCAACCTACTTCGCCAACAGTATCGCAATGAATTTTTTCAAAATTGCGGCGTGGCGGTGCTGCTTGCGTGGGTGCGCCACCTTTTTTTGCTTGTATCATTGCTTGTGTCAGACGGGCGCGTTCTTGGCGAATGTCTTCGCGTACTTGTGCGTCGCGCTCGCGGTCGTAGTAGAGTGTTCCATCCACAAAGGTTTTTTCGGCGCGGGCATAGATAGAAAGCGGATTGTCCGACCACAGCACGATGTCTGCATCTTTACCGACTTTCAGGCTGCCGACTTTTGCGTCAATGTGCAGCATCTTTGCGGGATTGAGCGTCACAAATTTCAATGCTTCTTCTTCCGGTACACCACCGTATTTAACGGCTTTTGCGGCTTCTTGGTTCAGACGACGCGCCATTTCTGCATCATCTGAATTGAAGGCAACGTTAAGCCCCATTGCGTGCAAGATTGCGCCGTTGTAGGGGATAGCGTCGGCAACTTCCATTTTGTACGCCCACCAATCCGAGAATGACGAAGCATTTGCACCGTGCGCTTTCATTTTATCGGCAACTTTGTAGCCTTCCAAAATGTGCGTAAAGGTGTTCACGCGGAAGCCAAATTGTTCCGTAACGCGCATCAGCATTGTGATTTCGGACTGAACGTAGGAATGGCAGGTGATGAAGCGCTTGCTATTGATAATCTCAACCAATGCGTCCAGCTCCAAGTCACGGCGCGGCGCGATGGCTGATGAGTTCTTTGCAGCAGAAAAATTCTTCCATTCGGCTTCGTATTCGCGGGCGCGGGTAAAGGCATCAACAAAAACTTGCTCAACGCCCATGCGCGTTTGCGGGAAGCGCACATTGTAGGCATCGCCCCAATTCGCCTGCTTCACATTCTCACCAAGAGCAAATTTCACAAAGCCCGGAGCACCTTCAAACTTGAGCTGTTCAGCTCCTAAGCCCCAACGCAATTTGATAATCTGCGTTTGCCCGCCAATCGAATTTGCTGAGCCGTGCAAAAGATGAGATGTCGTAACGCCACCAGCAAGCTGGCGGTATATGTTAATATCTTCGGGATTAACCACATCGCCCTCACGAACCTCGCAGGTTATGGTTTGACCACTTTCGTTGATAGCTTGCAGCGCAATGTGCGAGTGTTCGTCAATGATTCCGGGTGAAACGTGTTTGCCAGTACCGTCAATAACCGTTGCGCCTGCTTCGGTGAGATTTTTTCCGATAGCCGCAATTTTGCCACCTTTGAGCACAATATCCGTGTTCTTCATAACGCCGTCTTTTTCGGCTGTCCAAAGTGTTGCATTTTTGATGAGAACGGTTTCTTGCTTGGGAAGTGCCGCGAAACCATACTCCACAGGTGGGAAGGAGCGTTTGCCCAATTTGGCAAGTGGGTTCGTTGTGTCAGGTTTCGGTGCGGGTGCTTCAAACGCCTTCACGCGCTTTGCCGACCACGCGAACCACACGCCAGCTTCGTCCTGCCCTTTGCCCGACCATGCGTCGCCATTTGTTTTGCTGTCAATCCAGCCCGTCAGTGCCATTTCGCTCTTTACGCCTGCTTTTTTAGCAAAACGCAACGTGATAAGGTTTCCGCCACCGGTGCGGTCGAGCGTCAGGGGAATTTTTACGGTGTCATTCGGCTGCACAAGTTCCGTTTGTGGCGCTGAAACAGTGCCTTTCACGGTCAAGGTGTATTCACCGACGTTTGCAAGCGAGAGCGTGTATGTGCCGCGCAGGTCGCCGTTGGCAGGATTCGCAAGTTCATAGAGCTTACCTTGCACCCAGTTGTGGAAAATGGTCGTTTCCGCCTCAAAAATATCACCAGACGCAACGAGCAAGTTCGCCACTTTTCCTTTTTCAATCGTACCAATTTTATCCGCCATTTTGAGCAGTTGCGCTGGAACGGTCGTCAGTGCGGCGAGTGCCTGCTGTTTGGAAAGTCCGTACTTAATCGCAGTGCGCAGGTTCGGCATAAAATCGGTCTTCGCACGAAGTCCCGCACTGGTAAGGGCAAATTGTACACCTGCTTTTTCCAGTGCCGCCGGATTTGTGGGCGCGAGTTCCCAGTTTTTGAGTTCCATGAGCGTTACATTCAAGGCATCAAGCGGATCGTCAAGGTTGTAGGCAAGCGGGAAGTTCAGCGAGGTAATAAAAGGTGCTTGTGTCTTTTTTACGTCTTCGATGTAAGCATATTCATCGCCGTAGGTACGCAAAATGTACTGCACACCGGCTTCATCGCCAACGCGGTCAGCACGGAAGGCATTCAAACGATTGCCGGAAACGTCCATAATTTGCGGCAAAGACTGGAGTGCATTCCATGCTTCGAGCGAAAGATTTGTTTCGGTTTTAAGAGGCTCTTGAGCACGCGCTTGTTTGTACCATGCACCATCAAGGTATGTCTGGCGCAAGAGCGCAAGGACACCCATGAGCGAACCCGGATATTCCTGACGCGACGAACCGCGATTCAATGATAACTCAGCCGCCGCGCGATCTTTGAGAATCAAGGTGTTTTCTTTGCCATCACCCAAAGAAACAAATGCTGCCGCGCCACGCGCAATACCGTCGTGCTGAAACGAGAGCGTCGCACCAAATCCCAAGCGGCGAAGTTCATCGGCGGCTTTGGGGTTAGCAACAAACACCGTGCTTGCTTGCTTCTCAGGCTTGAGTGCTTCGTTCCATGAGTACGCGCCTTGTGTTTTGGAATCGTACTGCGGCTCTACTCCGCGACGACCAAACTGTGGTGCGACTGGCGGTGGCTGTACAGGCATACCATAATCGCTATCCATGTCAATAAACGACGGATAGACCACTTTGCCTTTAAGGTCATAGATGACAGCATCAGGCGGAATCGTAATTTTCGCACCGACTGATTCGATAATTCCTTCGCGTATAACAACCGTTCCCGATTCTATCGTGCTTGTGGGGCTAACGACAATGCGAACATTCGTCAGAGCATAACACTCCGGCTTTTTATCTGCGGCTTCGCCCTTGCTTGCGGGGAAGCTCTCTTGGGCGGTCAAACTCTGAGCGCCCGCGAAAATGAGGGCAAAAAGAAGGGTAAAGGCGAAGAAGGTCGAAACAATGCGCTTCATAATGGGGTTGCGATGACGGTGAATAAGAAAATTGTTCCATGCCAAAGCGCGTAAAATAAGAATCTTTAAGACGCTGTGCCAGATTTTTTTTCTGAGCATTTTTCAAAATTTTGAGAATGTGACTTGTTCTGTGTAAACTCCTCCCTCACCTAGCTCTCTCCCAGAGGGCGAAGGCTTTAGAATAGGTTGATTTTTCTGTTTTAGCTCCTTTTCCCTCTGGGAGAAGGCGGGGGATGAGGGCTGATTACACAAAATTTTGTACACACTCAGATTGTTGTTGTGTGTTATGTATAGAATTGTGTGTAAGTAAACTTTAATAGGTCATAATGCGAATGATTAATGAAGTTGTTTAACATTTTTCTGAAAACCGCATTAGGTCTGCTTTTGCCGAATGGTGCAATTTCCTTCAATCCTGTTCGCCCAAATAGCTTTGAACGACTCTGCAAGGCAAAACATGAAAAAAACTTTAAACAACTTCAATGACAATTTTTCTTCAATATTTTGTTGGATGTTCTTCCTACCGTAAATTTGCAGTAACTATTTTTATATTCCACCAATTGTATTGATGTCTATGAAGTCCAAACTCCTTATCATTACAGCGTTTGTAGCCGTAAGCGGTGCTACGCTCTACTCTTCTTCTTCATTACAATCACGCTTTAGCGCATTTGTTAATCGTTCGGATAATACGCCTTCAAAAACTGAAAACGAGACGGGTAGCGCTGATAGGAAGACAGTTTCTGCCGAAGAATTGCAAGCAGCACAGCAGGACGTGACTAATTCTCGGCGCAATGCCATTACGCGAGCCGTAAGCCAATGTAGCCCATCAATCGTGGGTATCAACGTTGTGGAAGTCCGTGAGTATCAGGTGAATGACCCCTTCGCTGGTTTTTTCAATGATCCCTTTTTCGGACAGTATTTCGGGCAAAGATCGCAGCCGCAGACGTATCGTCAGGAAGTAGCAGGCTTGGGGTCGGGTTTCCTTGTTTCACAAGACGGGTATATTCTCACCAACGACCACGTTGCGGGTCATGCTTCCAAAATTGTCGTTACGCTCACGAGCGGAGAAAAATACAATGCAAAGCTTGTTGGCACTGACCGAACGAGTGATGTCGCCTTGCTCAAGATTGAAGATGAAAGCGCGAAAGGTATTACTTTTCCAGCGCTCCGTTTTGCAAATTCCGAAGATATTGTTATTGGCGAATGGGTGATTGCTTTTGGTAATCCGTTCGGTCTTTTTGACGTTAATGCAAAACCAACAATTACCGTTGGCGTGGTAAGTAATTCCGGTGTAAATATGGTACAGGAAGGACGTGTGTATCGCGGTATGATTCAGACCGATGCCGCAATTAGCTCCGGCAATTCCGGCGGACCGCTTGTGAACTCGCTTGGTGAGGTTGTTGCGATGAATACCATCATTTATTCCACAGCACAGAATGGTTCTGGTGCGGGGAGTATCGGTATTGGTTTTGCGATACCAGCGAATCGTGTTCGTAAAATCATGGACTTGCTGAAGCGCGACGGCTCTATCAACCGAGATTTTAACGCAGGTCTTCGTGTGCAGCAGGTGGACGAGCGCATTGCGAAATATCTCGACCTTAAAAAAGTGCAGGGCGTTGTTATCAGTGAGATTGCCTACGGTTCTACGGCGGAGAAGGCAGGGTTTGAGCCCGGTGATATGATTGTTGAAATCGAAGGGCAGAAAATTCGTCGAGAGAATGACGTTCTGACCGTTATCAATGACGGGATTGCGGGGCAAAAATTATCGCTCATGATTCAACGCGGCGATAAAACCATGACAAAACAGCTTACCCTAGAGCCTCGCAAGAAGTAGAGTGCAAGAAAGGTTATCGCAAGAGAGTTTAATAGCAAAAAGGTGTAGTTTGCATAAAGCAGACTACACCTTTTTATTTAGCGTAAAAAGAACTTTAGAACCAAACTCCAAGGCTGACCACACCTTCTAAGCGTGAGCTGGTGGGGCGATTGCTTGCGTCGGTGAAGAGTGTGTATTGATTATCAAATTGCAAGGCACGTACCTCAGCGCGTACGTATGAATTTGCAATGGGGCGATATTCTACCGATGCTGAATAGCCTGTTCCCCGAAGTGCGGTGGTAATGATGCCGATATCTCCTTTGCTGCCATTCGCGTTAGCCACATATTCAAAGCGCCCCGACACGAAGACATTCGATATAATCGCATAGCGTAGTGCAATGAAACTTGCTAAATATGAGCCATACTGACGATTCAGGGTCGGAATTTCTTCTAAGCCTAAGTCAGCTTCCGCACGAATAGTTAAAGCATCCGTTGGCTGATATGTGAGCACCAGATCGTTGTAGATGCGTGTGGCGGCGGGCGAACCAGTGGGCTGCTCGTTACCGGCTATACCAGAAAGGGAGGCAGTGAATTGAGAGGATGGAGTAAAGCCCACAAACCAGCCAATAGATTTTGAATCATTGTTGTCCTCAAAGATACCATAACCATTGAGCAAATGTATTTGCGCCTGCACAAGGCTACCTTCATATGACAGTCGTACACCGGCTTGATAGAAAGGTTCGTTGGTGGTAGCAAATGAATAGAGGGTGAACCAATTATCTTTTGGCAAAAGGCTCTCACCGCCGATGTGAGTCATAAAAAATCCCCCATCAATCCAGAGTTTATCCACAATGCGGAATCCGCCGTTTGCTTGTTGGAGCGTATTGAAACGTGTGAGAGGTACATATGCGGAATTACGCAAATCGCCGTAAGCAACTGTCAGGGCTGCTCGGTAGTCGTCATGAACGACTGTACCTGTCAGTTGAGCAGTATTGAGGTTAAATTGATTCCGTACGTAGCCCAAAAAAGAGAATTGTCGCGCACCGGCAGGCTGATTGGGAAGAGTGGTAATATCATTATCAAAAGCGTAATATGTATCCACATAACCGGAAAACGTGATGACGGGCGGCGCTGGTTTTTTATCTTGTGCAAAGCTGCTGTAAGCAGTAATGGCAATGCTTACAAGCGCCACACAAAAAATACGGGAACAAGATTGTTGCAATCGTGTCATATTTATACCCTGAATGAGTGAATAAAAACTAAGATTTTTAACTTTTAACCGCCACAATCTACTTTTTTTTAAGTAAAGAATCAATAAAAATTAAATACTATCTAGTAAAATTTTTCTCAAGAAGTTGTAAATCACCGCCTGTATTTAATTATGGTACGGAATTATTAGCCGTGCATCTGCGGCATATTGGTTAGGGAGCGCACAATAGCGGCTTCGGCAGCGGAGAGTTCTGCCAACCGCGCTTCAACGGCTGCGTGGGGAAAATAGAGTTTGGCGAGGTCAACAAAAGTGAGGTAATGCCCTTCTTCGGAGGACATGAGCGAGTGATACATTCCGCGAATATCTTCAGGAATATCTTCGCAGCCCGCAAGAATAGTAAAGCGCTCGCAGGAACGTGCCTCAATAAGACAATCCACAAGCAGTGAGTCCATAAGCCGCTCCGGGTCTTGCTTGCGGACTTGTTCGGCAAGGCGCTTTGCATAGACATTCCCACGGTCGGGTCGAAGCGAAATACCGCGCCCGTACAACTCACCGACTACCATTTTGAAATGGGCGGTTTCCTCTTCGACGAGCGTAATCATCTCCCGCACGAGTGCGTCGTGCTGGGGATAGTGCATAATAAGGTACATCCCGTTCATGGCGGCTTTTCGCTCACAATGCGCATGGTCGCAGAGAAGAGCAATAATATTGCGGCTGGCGGCTTCTATCCAGCCTGCGTTGGTGTCGGCTTGCAGGCAGAGCATAGCAGTTATTGACCCATATATTGAAGGATGTAATTTGCTTCGAGGCTCAGAAGCTCTTTTACGCCCGGAATCCATTTGATGGGCGTAAGAGGAATAGCTGGCAATCCAAATTTCATTCTAAAGACCGGGCGCAGAAGATAATACTGTTCGCGGCAAATGGTGTACCCGGCAGATGTAGCGGCGGCTTTGAAGGATTTGGGCATAAGGCGAATTGCTGCCAGACGGCGCACCTCGTCAATATCTACCTTGTGCCAGCCCGATGCTGTCATCTTTTCAAACAGCGGCTTAGGCAGCAGATGGGTGTAAGGAAACCTGCCCATCGTGTTACGAAGCAAGTGTTGGTGTCCACCAAACGGCGAGTTGTAGGGCGGAAACTCAACAAACAGGAACCCGCCCGGCTTCAGAAGGCGCTGCACATTTTTGAGCGCCAGTTCCGTATCGTCCAAGTGCTCAATCACATCACGGAGAATAACGAGGTCGAATGTTTGCTGCCATTCGGGCTTGAGCGCGTCAAAAAGAACATTGTGCGAAGAAAGCGTGAGCGGTATGTTGAGCTGGGAAGCGATAGTGGCTCCCATATCTAAGCGGATCTGCTCAATATCAGTTCCAAGCACTTCTTGTGCGCCTGCTTCGGCAAATGCCATCAGTACGCCCGCTTCGGCGCAGCCGACCTCGGCTACGTGGTTGCCGGGCTTGAATACACCTTGTTCTTGAAGGTAGGGAACCAGCACTTCTTTTGCCAGACGATATTGATAGCCCCAGTAATGTTTTACACTTGCCGGAATCTCTCCCGAAGACATGATGTGGCGGTAACTATCAATTTCGGTGATGGGAGGTGCAGATAGGGGAGTATTCACGAAGATTTTCCGAGAGAAAGAAACAAATGGAAGTGATGGAGCAGATAAGTATTCTTAGCTGTCTTTCGGCTGCCGGACATTTTGCTTGGAGAGCTTTCCGGCAAGGTCATAGCTGAAGAGCGTTTGGAGTCCGGCTTTGAGATCGGGTTCTTTTGCCATAAGGTCGTACAACTCCGATTTGCGCCATGTAATCAGGCGCATCGGCGTTGCGGCTTTCACCGTTGCCGATGCCGGATTGCCGGTAAGAAAGCTCATTTCGCCAATAAAACTGTTATCGCGCAGATAGGTAATTGGTTTGCCGTCGAGATGAATCGTTGCCGTTCCGTCATAGACCAGCATAAGCCGCTCTACGTCTTGGTGTTCGGCGATAAGCGTATCACCTTTTCCAATCGTTTTCCATTCGGCAATTTCCATCAGTTTTTTGAAAACATCGTTCGGCAGACTACGAAACGCCGTGGACTGCAAGAACCGCTCTTCATCGCTCCACGAATCAAGGTGGCGAGCACGAACAAGCACAACACCTTGAAAAAGGTTGATAAGCAGAAGGGCACTCGTGCCGACAATGTTGATGTACTGAAGTTCGTGTGGAATATAAATCCAATAGAGCAATTCTAGCGCAAAGCCAAGCACCAAGCCCATGCGCAGCCAGAGCGGGCGCTTGACCACAAAGGCAAATGCCTGTACACAATAGGGAAGAAGAATTAAAAGTGTTGTGACAGTGTTCATAATGTACGTTTGATAAAGAGGAAAGCATCGGACAGAGAGGATTTGCCGAAAGCAAATATAAGAAAATCTCAGGTAAGAAACCCGCCCGGAGGAAAAAAGAAACCTTTTGTCACTGTCGTAGTAATTGGCTCGGTGGGAAACAATGAAGCCCACAGCATCAATTGCCGTGAGCTTCTGTTGTTTTGAATGTACTTGAGAGGTTGGTTTCTCAAAAGCTAGGCTACTGCTTTGTTTAGATAATAATTATAGCTAGAAACATGGAGTGCGGAATTAAAATTCCGCACTCCTCATAGTATAGTATAAAAATCTCTTCAACAAAGTACTACTTTGTTCGCGGCATCATCATCGCACCAAATAGTGATTTCGCCGGACGTGTCGGCTCCGGCGCACGAGAAGAATGGACGCGCTCGCCCACCCATCCGCCAAAGTAGGTAGCAATGATGCCAACGGCAAGACCACCCGCAATAATAGGTAGATCCAGCATTCCAAGCGCTATGCACACAATATCAACGTTGACAACGACCGTCGTAAACCCTGCAATGCCTGCTTCTTCAAATATCACGCCGCGCGAGCGCAAGCCAATAATGAACCCGGCAAGAAACAACCCGATAAGATATGCGGCAAAATGCTCCATCAGCTTAAAGCCTAAAACAATCACGAGCGTACTAGAGGTGAACATAGTGGCGGTCACGCCCAAAATGATACCACACAGCGCCCAACCCCATTCAACAGGTTCTTCGCGGACACCATATGCAATGGTTCCGTGGAGTTTTTCGCCAGCCCAGCCGCCGAGTGCGGAAAGTACAATGCCATTCATCAGGATGACAACCAGAAGCGTTGGTGTCATATCTAGCAAGCCTTTGAGCTGCAGCGCTGGGAGCGTAAAATACAGCACCACACTGACCACCACCGCACTAATCGTCGGTTCTAGTAAATTAACATCCCGCGAAATCAAGCCTTCCAAAATGCCGGTTATCAGAAAACCGGCTAATATAGCCATAATCGGAAAAGGTAGTGCAGCAAACGACGAGCCGCTTGCATACGCCATCAGAAGCGTTATGAGCGAACCCGCGACCGATGAAATCAACACACTTTTGATACTAAAATCTTGCATAAAAACAGCCCCCGAACATTGAATGATAACGATGAAGAGTGAATTAGAATCGTCGTAGAGTAAAGTCAAGCCAAATAGCACAGAACGAACTTTATTACTGCAAGCACCTTTTTTAGTACCGAGGCATCTTGCACCATGATTGAGGGGAAGCACCCATTTTGTTCCCGAATCAACCAAAACTAATTTACGCAGAATTTTGATGTATGCAAATCGTTTTTAAGCACCTATCGGTGCTGGAAAGGCGAAGAAAGAAATTTTTTTTCAATCCGACACTTGAAAGTACAAAAGCAATGATGCCTAGAGAAGGTACGACTGCTTTCTTGTCCGTCGTTTTCTGCTTGCGCACACTTGATTTCTTCTGTAAATTAACCGCTAATTATTGCTTTTATTACAGGCATATTCTTCATTCTCAAACGATTTTCAGTTTCATGGCTCAATCGATACCACAAATCCCCGGCATGAAAGCAACCCGTCAAGGCTTCGGGCAAGGGCTGGTCGAACTTGGCGAAGCGAACCCAAATGTCGTCGCACTTGGTGCAGACGTAAGCGGCTCGGTGCTGACATCCATGTTTCAAGCCAAATTCCCTGACCGTTTCTTTTCCATCGGCATTGCCGAACAGAACGCAACGACCGTTGCCGCAGGGCTGGCACTGTCCGGCAAAGTCCCGTTTTTTGCGGGTTATGGCGCTTTTACAACGATGCGCAATGCCGACCAACTGCGTATTTCTGTGTGCTACAACGAAGCCAACGTCAAAATTGCTGGAAGTCATTCGGGCGTGACCGTTGGTCCGGACGGAGCTACGCATCAGGTCTTGGAGGACTTAGCGTTGCTCCGTGCACTGCCACACCTGACTCTTGTAGTGCCATGCGACTACGAAGAAGCGCGACGTGCCACTATCGCTATTGGTGAGATGCACGGACCCGGGTACTTGCGCTTCAGCCGCGACAATTCTGCAATGTTCACCACCACCGACTCCCCGTTCCAAATCGGTCGTGCGGAGGTATTACGCGATGGAAACGATGTGGCGCTGATTGCGTGCGGACTTCTCGTGTGGGAAGCGATACAAGCCGCTCAGGAACTTGAAAAACGGCATGGAATCCAAGCCCGTGTCATTAACTGCCATACTCTGAAGCCTATTGACAGCGCAACCATTGTCAAAGCAGCAAGCGAGTGCGGTGCAGTCGTTACTGCCGAAGAGCATCAGGTGCATGGCGGCTTGGGTGGTGCAGTGGCGGAGGTCTTGGTGAAAAATCATCCTGTCCCGATGGAAATGGTCGGCATGAAAGATATGTTTGGCGGAAGCGGCGACGGCAAAGACCTCATGCTGCGTTTCGGAATGACATGGCGCGACATCTATGCTTCGGCGCTTGTGGCTATGCAGCGCCGCGATGGAAAATTTTTGGGTTCGGCGGCACGTGCTATCAAAGACGTACCGACATACAGCGAAGACTTGTAACGTCGTGTGGTGTATCGCACAATGGTTGTACAAAGCCCATAAAAATGGGCTTTTACTGATTATCACGCTTGCTTTTTCATGCTCATCACAGAATGAGGTTTTATGAGCATCTTCCGACGGTTCACGCTTTTCAGTTGGATGATACATGGTTTATGGTTCTGCATCGGAAGTACGTTCTCGCTGAGTTTTATCAGTGTGCAGTTGCTTACGGCGCAAACCCCTGTCATTGACTCATTGCGAACTGCTCTTAGAACAGCTTCGCCAGATTCGGTGCGCTCCACTGTACTCACGCGCCTTATGTGGGAAGAACGCACGATTGACCCCGTGCAGGCTATTATCTACGGGCGCGAAGCACAACAGCTTGTGGAAAAAGAGAATAACCCGCGCAAACGCTCAGAAATTTATCGTTTTCTTGGAGTGGCATATCGCAATGCGGGAGACTTGGCGAAAGCCGCCGAACTGGTGTATAAGTCCCTTACCATTGACGAAGAGCGCGGCGATAGTGTGCAGATAGCACATTCATTCAATACGCTCGGACGCATTATGCTTTTGCAAAACAATGTGGATGAAGCCAATGTGTACATTCACCGTGCTGTGGCACTTGCAGAGCAGATGAAAGATGAGGCGCTGCTGGCATTTTGTCTTTTTACTCTCGCCGATCTCCATTTCACGCGCCGCGAATACGCACTGGCATTGGCAACAGCCGATAAAGTTGTTTTGATACGCGCACGGCGCGGTGAGGATGTTTATGTGGCGGATGTCTATTTGGCTATTGCCAAGGCGCTTACAACAATGACACAATATGACAAGGCATACGACTATATTTCTAAAGCATTAGCGATTTTTGAGCGCAAGCATATTACCTATAATCTCGCCGTCGGTAATAATGCCATGGCAACGCTTCTACTCACGATGAAAAAGCCGACGGAATCGGCATTGTATGCCAATAATGCACTTCAGATAGCCACCACCATCGGCGCGAAAGTTCTTGAAAAAGAAGCGGCTTTGCTTTTATCAGAAAGCTATACCGCCGAAGGTAAGTTCCAAGCAGCTTTGGAGATGTACAAGCGCCACAAGATTCTGAGCGATAGTATTTTTTCCGAACGGAGTATTAAACAAAATGCTCTGCTCAATATTGAATACGAGACAAAAAACAAAGAGCAGCAAATTCGCGTCTTCGAGCAAGAGCGGCGTTTTAATGCTCTTTTGACCATTGTGGTTGCCATTATTATCGCACTACTGGTAGCAGCGTTCCTCTGGCTTGTCGGGCGGTATAAACGCCAGAGCGCGGGAACCCAGCACTTACAAGCCCGCGCAGAATCGCTTGCCAATACCAACGATGCTCTTCGCATGACGCAAATGGAATTGCAAGAAAGTCATCAAAAACTTTCCGAGGCACTACGGCAAATACAAGTTACTAACGACGAGCTCCAGGACTTGAACGAAGAAAAGAATATGATTTTGGGTATGGTCTCGCATGATCTCAAAAACCCCATCGTTGCGATACAAGGTCTTGCAGAGATGATGAATACCGAAAGTTTTACGCTTGAGCAGTACAAGGAATTTTCCGGTGTGATTCTGGGGACAAGCAATAGAATGTACGCTCTCGTAAAGAATTTTCTGGATGTTGCCCGCGCTGAGGAAGGGCATTTGCGCTTAACGTTTATTCAGTTCGATCTTGCCGAAGTTATTGATTTGGTATTAGACAACTATCGGCAGCAAGCCGAAAGTAAGAATATCACGATACACTATAATAAACCAACAGACTCTATGGTTGTTCGTGCCGACGAAAGTGTTATTATTCAGATATTGGATAACCTTATTTCCAATGCCTTGAAATATACACCTCCGGGCAAGAATGTATCCATCGCAGTCGAGACGGTGTATGTGGTGAAGCATAACGAAGCACTTGTGGGCGACGCGATGGATAATCTCAGTGATACATCTTTTGATGAATGTGTCCGATTTAGTATTATTGATGAAGGACCCGGCTTGACCGATAGCGATAAATCCCAGTTGTTTCAGAAATTTGCACGCCTCTCTGCCCAGCCTACCGGCGGCGAATCTTCCACCGGACTGGGCTTGGCAATCACCAAACAGTTAGTAGAATTGATGAACGGGCGTGTCTGGTGCGAATCTGAGTATGGCTTCGGTGCCCGTTTTATTGTCGAATTTCCTGCCGTGCAAGGCTAGAAAAAACGCATAACAGCTTCTTCTCCCCATTCTTACCACACTGCCACTATGCGACTACTACAGTGTTTTCTCAGTATCCTCAGCCTGAGTATTATGAACGGTCTCGTGCCGATGCTAACCCCGCAAACCATAAGTAAGAACAGTCCGCAACCCGCCACAAAGCCCTCTGCCACAAAGCTCTCTGCTATAAAATCCTTTGCTGCACCCTCATTCCCAAAGGTGGAAGAATTTCGTTTGCAAAATGGACTGAAGGTCGTTCTTGCTGAGAATCAAGCACTGGAACGCACTATTTTTCATGTACAATGTTTGGGAGGCAGCGCTATGGATGCTGTCGGCAAGGAAGGCACGAGTGCGGTTCTGGCGCAGACGCTCGTGGCAAGCATGCAAGCACGTGTCGGTGCAACGGTTGATGTCGGTGCGGTTGCCAATAATGACACTGGTCGTGTTGCAGTCACGATGCAAAGCGCTGCCGATGCTTTTTCATTTGGCGTGTCGGTATCGCAATCAAAATTTCCGTCAATTGTGAAACTGATTGGTGAAGTTCTATCACGTCCGCCATTCATTGTTTCGGGCACTGCTTCCGATGTTTATGCGGCACGGCAGCATGTCCTTGTTGCCAATCAAGTAGCGCACGGCAGCGCCGATGCACCGCGTCTTGCGCTTGACGCGATGACAGCCGAGATTGTCTATGGCTCGGAGCATCCTTATTCGCGCAATGCCACCGAACAAAGCCTGCGCAGCCTGGCACCGAGCGATATACAAGCCGCCTATAAGATGCTCTGTATGCCGAATAATACCACAGTGGTTGTTGTTGGCAAGGTAACGAAAAAAATCCTTCTCCCCATGCTCACCAAAGCCTTTGGTCAATGGAAAAGTGCTGATGCGCCCTACATGACACGCCCACGTCCACAGCCGATGGAGCAAGGTGTGTATTGGGTGGAGTTCAACACCATTGCCCCCGTGACAGCTCTTGCTTTCGAGGCTCCACCGCGCAACGATATGGATTATGACGCAACGCTTCTTGCTGCCACGCTGCTGGAAAGGCGCATCAATGCTCGGCTGCTGACAATAAATAAAGCAAACGATTCTGTTCACATTGCCTTTACGCTTTCGGACAATAAATATGCAAATGCTCTTGTTTGTCAGCAATGGTTCAAGAGTGTGGATAATCGGGTAGAACAGTCTACTTCTGATGCAAAGATATTTCTTGCTTCATATTCTCTTGTACGCGATGAATTACAACGCTTCCTCGCCGAAGCACCGAGCGAGCAAGATGTGGAAATTGCATCTTGCAAGGGCATTCTTTTGGAGCGCTACGTTGATGCCCTGCGCCGCCCCGAATCTCTTGCCGCCCTCCTTCTCAATACCAATGCCAACGGGCTTTCGCTGAAAGAACTCCAAAGCTATCCCAAGCGTCTGCTGGCGCTCACCTCGCAAGCAATACATGCCGCCTCTACACGTGTTGTGCAGCCTACGACGATGATGGCAACGGAGCACCCGCCCGTGATTGTGCTTGGGAAGAGTGCCCTTGCAGATGGGATTCAATCATTGGGCAAAGTGCATCGCTATTCTCCTGCGGGCGAGGAAGTCCTTGTGCTTGATGAGTCTGATATTACTCTCGACAGCCTATTACGGTTGCATTCGCAGGCTTTGGGCGGCGCAGAGGCGATTGCCGGTATCACGACGCTAACAACGACTACAGAAACACAACTTTCGGTGATGGCACAGAAATTCCCCGGTACAATTCTTACCAAGCAAAAAGTTCCCAATAAAATTTCCCGGAAGCTGGAAATTGTCGCAACGCAAATACTGCAAGAACTCTGGTGCGACGGTAAAACTGCGTTCGATAAAATCGAGATGATGGGGCAAGAACAGGCACTCGCGCAGCGTTCGCCCAAAGAAACGGAAAGCGCCCTTTTTGATGCACAAATTTTTCCCGTGCTCACCATGCAGTTATGCGGTTTTACGCCTGAGTTGATCGGGCGGCGCAACGGTTACTATATTCTTAAAGCCTCAGCCGAGAGCGGTACTGTCAAAACATTAGCGCTGGATGGGAAAACGTTTTTACTGGCATCTATTGAGGAAATGCGTCAGACACCGCAAGGAATCATCAAGTCATTACAGGAGTTTCGGGAGTACGGTGTTTTTGGCGGGGTAACGCTGCCAACGACGATTGTCCTCAAGACGGGTCCGGGTGTCCTTATCGGAAAAAATGCCTATAAAATTAATCTGCCTCTTGACGATGAAGAGTTTCGGGCACGGCACTGACGATTTCGCATAGCAAGATTCCCAACAGCACAAAAAAACAGCGCATCTATGCTGCTGAAAAGCAGTGTGGATGCGCCGTTTAAAAAAGTGAGGACACTCAATTGCGCTACGCAGCCGCCTCTCTTCAGCTGTCGCTTGTGCCTTGAATTATACAAGACCAAGCGTAGTAGGCATCTGCCCTCGGTGTGCACTTCAACCAGATACACACCCGCTTTCATGTCGCCGACAGCACAATAACAGTATGATACAGGCGGCGTTTACGTTCGTAGAATTATTTTGAAGCATTTTTTAGATGCTTTCAAAACTTATGGTACAAAAATACGAAAATGCTCAAGTGGAAAATAGTGCACCCCCCGCAACGATTTTTGAGGGGTATGTCATGTTTTGAGTTTTTATGCGGTCTCTACGTCCCCGAAAAAATATAGATGGCGCACTTTTACCTGTCTTTTTCATATTCGCTGCCGCCATGCCATCAAAAATTCATTCAACTTTCGGCACGAAAATTGGGGATTGACCTCTGTTTACTCAAAAAAATGTATTTTTGTGTTTTGCTTTGAAACATTTCTTCGCTGTGGCATTAGCATCCGTGCGACGGTGTTTCACTCTGCGACACATTCCCCTTCACTGTTTTCGTTGTACTCATGCTCCAGTCCATACTGCTCTTTGGCTCACGTCGTGGTCGCTTCGTGCAAACTATTGCTGCTTCATCGAACTCCTTCCAGCTACTATTTGTCTTCGCCTTCATAGGAACACTGCTGTTTTCTTCGCAGAAGGTTCAAGCGCAACAGTGCGCCCCGATAATTGATAGCGTAAGAAATAGTGTTTCTGGTGCTTTCGGACCTGGGACACTTGCAAAAGGTGGGATTGGATCAGAGATGACTATTTATGGACGAAATTTAATTGGTGCAAGCGTAAACATTAGTGGTATACCGCAAACTATTAAGATGCGCTCTGATATATTGATACAATTTGATATTGGTGGCTGTTTGAATGGTTCTATTAATGTTGAGAGTGGTTGCGGTCGTGCTCAATTTCCCATGGAATGTATTCCAATACTTGAGGCACCGGTTTTTTATGACTTTACTCCCAAGATAATTCCATGCGGAGGCAAAACAAGGATATATATTTATGGTGGCGGGTTTCGTCCTGATGTTTCAGTTATTATTGGTGGAGCCACTGTCCCAATTGTTGATCGTATTCAGACAAGTGATTTTACCAGTGATCCACCTGTGCCACGTGATACGCTTGTTGTCGAATTTGAGGCAAAGAACTTCACAAGTAGCTTTATTACTGTTAAATCAAATAATCCACAATCAGCGGGCGCATTCGCGGTATCAACATCTCAACTCCAGTGCGTCCAGCCCACACAGGCAGCCCCGATCATTACTGGTTTCAGTCCAATAAAAGGCGGCCCCGGAACACTCATCACCGTTAGCGGAACAAACTTACAAAATATCACATCTGTGCACGTGGGGCGCTCACCCGCTCAAGTTGTCTCACAAAATCAATTGGGTGTAATTATCAATATTGGCAACGGCAGAACGGGCAAAATTGAAATTACAACGCCCGGCGGTACTGCTGTTTCAAGTGAGGTATTTACTTTTATTCCCAGTCCCGTCATCACCTCTGTCACGCCAACAATTATCGGACCCGGTACGCCGGTCTATATTCGCGGTACAAATCTGGTCAACGCCCGGGTCACTTTTGGTGGGGTAACTCCCATTTCTGTCGTCAATGCAAGCGATACACTTCTTGTCGCCACGATTGGTACGTCGGGAACAATTACTGCTGTCTATCCCGCACTTATCAACTCTGCATTTGTGGACAATATCCCCGTGAATCTCTCCGCCGATGGCGGCTCGACGGTTGCGCCGGAAAGGATTGTCTTTGTTAAGCAAGAGTATGCTCGTCCCAAAGTGGCTTTACGGCTTGGAAATGTCGCCGGAGGAGCTGTTATCAATGAGTCAGCCAAGACGCTGACGTTGAACGAGCGCCGCGCAACATTTTACCCGCCTGAAGCCCAACAAACAGGTGCTGTTCTTGTCGAGCGGCGCAACTGGAACGTGAGTGTGGATGCGGTTGTCAGTATTAGTTACTTCGATAGCAATAATGTTTCTATACCGTTTCTGAGAGGAATTACGGTAACCGATTCTCTTCGGCGTCCTGAGGATTCAGACGTTCAAATGCCTATCCCGCCCGTTGCGGTTAGTCAATTACCATTTTTCCCCGCTCGAACTATTGCTCCTATTAATGGCTTGTGGGGCGACCTTCTGCCCGTGCGGAGTACATCCACGCTTGATACCTTGCGCTTCGGAGAAAGTGTTATTCCCATTCGAGGTGTCCCCACTCTCACGGAGGCAAATAGGGCTGATGTTGCTCCCATCATTGTCCGCGCACGGTGGAGCGACCAACTGTATGTGAATAATCCTGAGGGATTTATTGCCGCTAAGTTGTCGCAGCGTGTGGGTCGGCAGGGCAAGCGGCGTATGGTCGTGCAGCTTTTGCCGTCGCCTGTGGCACAGTACGATGTGGACACCGAGAACGCAACGGCAACGGTTATTCTGGACGACCCGCCAATCACGGCACCCGCCGTTATCAATCCTGTCGCGGAACGCCAAATGTTTGCAGGGCGCACTGATTCTGTCTTTATCGAAGCAGAAGCCGACCCTGGAAAGACATCTCTGCGCTCTGCCGAAAACGGAGGCGTTCTTCCGAAAGATATTTTCTACGATGATAATTATTTGCCCTTGAAATACACCGTTCGGTCAAGCGATGCTACACGCCTCACTGTAAGCCTCGGCACAGGTGCGGCATCGCAAGGCAGCCGACCGCTTGTACGTTTCACACTTCTCCCCACCGCAATTTCCGGCTCCACCGTAGCTGTGATTGTTACTGCCGATAACGGGCTTGGCGGCATAGCGACTCATCAATTCATCGTGCGCGTTCAGCAGGGTGCACCTGTTATTGCAAGCGTCAGCCCTGAAGCGGGTCGCGTGGGAACAAGCGTTACGGTTACCGGACGGGACTTTGGCGCTACGCCGCGCGTGAGCTTTGTCAATGCAGCAGGTGGAACGATTGATGCCGTGCCATCGGGCAGCAGCGATACGCAAATTACGGTGCAAGTGCCCAACGGTGCAGAAACAGGTCGTATTAGTGTTACCAACAGCATTGGTACGGGGCAATCGCAAAACGACTTTGTTATCGTGCGTACACCGCAGATTACGAGTTTTTCACCCGACTCTGCCGCACAAGGCACAACCATTACCATTCGCGGCTCGAACTTTCGCGGTGCAAATCGTGTAACCTTTGGTGGCGTGGCGGCTTCAAGCGTTCAGGTTGTTTCGGATTCAGAAATACGCGCTGTGGTCGCAAGCAGTGGCGCAAGTGGCATTGTTCTTATCGCAAACCCGCTTGATAGCGGACGCTCAACGCAGCAATTCGTCTTTTTCCCGCCTCCAAGCATACAAAGTTTTACGCCAACGACCTCCGGCGCAGGTTCCACGCTCACACTCACGGGGCAGAATTTCTCCGGTGCAGGATTTTCCGCTCCAAGTTCGGTGCGTATTGGTAGTCGTGATGCGGTCTTTACGGTTCTCTCCCCAACGCAGATGACTGTTACCGTGCCGGATTTCGGTATGACGACAGTGCCAGATTTGACGCTGACCCTGCGCACACGTGGCGGTGAGACCACTGCAACGACCCGCTTTACATTTATCCCTTGCCCAAGTATTGACAATTTTGTACCCGCAAGCGGCAATCCCCAGACGAGCATGACGATTTCGGGAGTAGGCTTGCAGGCTGTAACGGGTATCAGTATTGGCGGCGTACCCGTCAGAGCATGGTCGCTTCAGTCTCCAACGCGCATTTCCGTAACAATAGGTAGCGTAGAAAGCGGCGACGTTGTAATTACTGCCGGAGCGTGTAGCATTACTGCGCCCGGACGCTTCACGTATCAAGCACCCGCTCGTGCGCTCCTGCTACAACCCGCACGGTTTACAAAAATTTTCCCCGGCGATACCCAACAAAGTACGCTCACCATCATTAACCAAAGTGCTGCGCCCGTCAGCGTGGGGCTTTCACTCTCGCAGACAGAAGACAATTTCAAACTCGGTTCAGCGAATACCTTTACGCTTCGCCGCAATGAATCTACGCAAGTAACCGTTACCTTTGCACCCCGCACGAGCGGCGCAAAGACTGCGACGGTGAGCGCAAGCATACAAGGCGTAAGTGGCACGATTGATACGCTCCTCACGGCATCGGCAGGGCTTTGGCAAGTAGCGGCTGTGAACTTCGACACCGTTCGCACAGGACGCTCCACTTTGCGCAATGCTGTGATTGTCAACCGTAACACCCAGCCTGCAAGTATAGAAGCATTGCGTCTGCAAAGCGACGGTGCTTTTCTCCTCACGGGAACGTCCCCGCGATGGGTGGGTGCGGGCGACACGGTTTCGGCAATTATTCGCTGCCTGCCCAGCGTAATGCAGCAGAGTTTGCAGAGTGTGTTGCGCGTGGAAAGTGCTCTCGATACAGGCTTTGCAAACGTATCCGCATTCAGCCGTGCGCCGCTTGCGAGCGACATTGTGCTGGAATCTCGCTTTGTGGCAGAACGCGATACGCTTGTGCCCGGACAAAATGTGGCACTGCGCCTTGAGTTGACGGGCGGACAAAATCTTGACCGCTTGCGCACAAGTGCGGCTCAGTGGAGAGCATCGGTGCGGTGGAATCAAAACGTTTTACTTACGGCATTGAATTCCGGTGCTCCGAGTCCGTCGGCACTAGGGCAGTTCACGCTTGTTCGTAATGGCGAACCGCGCAATCCGCTTCAGCGTGTAAACTTCACTCCGCAAGTATTGGCGCTTTCGGCAGCAGTTCCACCGACATTGGTTTTGGGTAGTGTGCCTGTTGGCGTGTACTATGGCTCCACGAACACCACACCGCTTGAATTTGAACAGATGAGTGTTACTATGAGCAGTGGGCAAACAGTATTTGTGGAGGAAGCTCAGCCAGGAAGCGCTTTCGGGAACTTTACGGCGCTGACGGGCGGGCGTTTAGTTCAGCGTCGGAGTTCCGCCGCCGCTCTCACAGTTATTAGCCCCAACCCCGCACAAAATATCGTCTCGGTGAAATTTGCTTTGCCCGTAGAAACAGCCGTTGTGATAAGTCTGGTGGATGCACGAGGAAATCTTCTCAAAACGATTGCCGAAGGCTGGTTTGAGGGCGGGGATCATAGTGTTGAATTTGATGCAAGCGGCATTCCAAGCGGTGCATACAGGATTCTCCTCCACACTGAACGCGATAAATTATCGCGACCGGTGCAGTTCATTCGGTAGGAAATTGGTAGCTGAAGTTACGCTTTGTCAAGAGATTCCCCTCTTTGTAACAAAGAGGGGTGTATGAGCGGCAGCGAGGACGGGGTGTTGCTTCGTGTATTGATGCCGCTCTGTGCCGGACTACCCCGTCAGCCTCCGCTTCGCTGGGCTGCCACCCCTTCACACAGTGAAGGGGAATTTCAGAAAGCGTAACTTCAGTTGGTAGGATAAGCGAAAAAAAGAGAAAACGGCTGTGGTTTCCAACTGAACCACAGCCATTTTTGTTTTCTGACAGCCGCCAACGTTCTTGGAACGTGAATTCAAGGAGCAATATCGTGATAAGCTCTTACCGCGAAATATCTAGCACCTGCACTGTCAAGCGGCTCACGCACACAAGTTTCCCCTCTTCGGTCGAGACGGTGATTTCCCATACTTGCGTCGTTTTGCCGATGTGCTTTGGAGTGGCGCGTCCTATCACAAACCCTTCGCGCACCGAGCGAATATGGTTTGCGTTGATTTCCAGCCCCACACACGATTTTTCTTCGGGATTCACGCAGAGGAAAGCGCCGAAACTGCCGAGGGATTCAGCGAGCGCGACCGATGCGCCGCCGTGAAGCAAGCCCATTGGCTGATGTGTACGCTTGTCCACCGGCATTCGAGCTTCGATGAAGTTGTCGCCAATGGCAGTAATGATAATGCCCAAATGCTCGACCATCGTATTGCGCGACATTTGGTTGATTTGTTCAAGAGTTGGTGTGATGAACCACATACTTTTGTTAGTTTGTGAGAAACAAATAAAGCCCGCCTCAACACGTGCTGAAGCGGGCTTGAAGATTTTTCATGGTGAGAATATCAATTTGCCGCCGCCGCTTCTTTTGCTTTCTCTTCAGCAAGAAGTTCGCGGCGCAGGATTTTGCCGATAATTGTTTTGGGCAAATCCTTGCGGAATTCAATCTTTTTCGGAACTTTGTAGGCAGCCATACGCTCTTTGCAGAAGTCAATAATTTCTTTTTCTGTGGCTTCTTGGTCTGCACTCAGAACGATATAGGCTTTGACGGTTTCGCCGTGGAATTTGTCGGGAATGCCCGCCACGACTGCTTCTTGGACTTTCGGGTGTTCGTAGAGAACTTCCTCCACTTCGCGCGGGAAGACATTGAAGCCACCGACCAAGATAACATCTTTTTTGCGGTCAACGATGTAGAAATATCCATCATCGTCCATGCGTGCCATGTCGCCCGTCACGAGCCATCGCTTTCCGCCGTACTCACGTATAGTTTTGGAGTTTTCCTCAGGACGATTCCAATAGCCTTTCATAATTTGCGGTCCGGCAGCCCAGATTTCACCGACTTCACCTTTGGGAACGGGATTCCCTTCTTCGTCCATAATCAGAATATCAGTGTCCGATAGAGGAATACCGATGCTTCCTTCCCGCAGGTTCCCGCCAAAAACATTTGCCGTTAGTACGGGAGAGCTTTCCGAAAGACCATACCCTTCCAGCAGCTTTCCGCCCGTGACGGATTCAAATTGCTGCTTCACTTCCACCGGAAGCGGCGCACCGCCGGACATACAGCAGCGAATACTGCTCAGATCGTATTTCTTGAGGTCGGGGTAGTTGTTAATTGCCACGTACATCGTCGGAACGCCCGGAAAGAGCGTAATACGGTGCTTCTGAATACCTTGAATGACATCACCGGCAGAAAATTTAGGGAACAGGACAAGTTTTGCGCCGATTTCTATGCCATAGTTCATGGCAGTAGAAAGCCCGTAGCTATGGAAAAATGGTAATACACAGCCAACAACTTCGCCTCCCAGCTTAATGCCGGGTGTCCAAAGTTTATTTTGGATAGCATTAGTGCCAAGATTGTAATGGGTGAGCATTGCTGCCTTGGGGAAGCCCGTTGTGCCGCCAGTGTAGAGGAGCATGGCTATATCTTCTTTCGGATTGATATCGACTTTGGCAGGCGTGGGTCCGTATTTGTCCAAAAGGTGTTTCAAGAAGAAGATGTCCGGTGCCTGCTTGACTTCTACCCACATTCCTTCTTTTTTGGCTTTGAAAGGATAGAGGAGATTTTTCGGGAATGGTAAATAGTCTTGTATGCCTGTAACAATCGTACGCTTGATGTGTGAGGTCGCCGCAATTTCACGAAAAATAGGGTATTTTAAGTCAATAATGACCAATGTTTCCGCACCGGAATCCCGCAAAACGTGCTCAAGTTCGCGCGAAGAATAGACAGGATTAATCGCAATTACCATTGCTCCGGCAAGATGTGCTCCATAAAATCCGATAAGAAACTGCGGTGTGTTAGGCAGCATCAGCGCTACACGGTCGCCCTTTTTGATGCCGAGTGCTTGCAATGCGTGAGCAAAGCGTTGCACCTGCTCCCAGAGTTTCGTATAGGTCATGGTATAGCCAAGGAAGTCTAAGGCAACCTTATCGGAATATTTTTTGGCGGAATCGCGTACAAGCTCCCAAAGCGCAAACTCCGGGTACTCGTGAGTGGGTGGAACACCTTTGTCGTAGAACTGAAGCCATGGACGCGCTGCGGTTGTTTGAGCATCAAGAGTAGCAGGCATACTTCCTCCGGAGGATTAAAAGGGTGAAAGAAAATGGTATGTGTTGGGCAAAGTGGATAGTCTGCGAAAACATCAACTGTCAATCAACGCAAAGGCTTGGAAGCATGAATAACACACAATTCGCAAGAGTTTTTTCCAGACGGTATTTCTCTGAACGAAATGAATTTATGAAAATTTTTCATAAACGGAAACAATTTCACTGCATTGAAGAAATTTCTTTTCCTGCCCACCACAGTCTATCTGCTGATGCGACTTTCCGACGAAACACGCAAGTCCTCTGAAAGCATTGGGAATAGGCGTGAGAAGAGGCTATCGGGGTTGGCGGCAAGTTCTGCAGCAGTGCCATTTTCTACGGCAATACCTTCTTTGAGCACCAGTACACGGTCGGCGCGACGGATATTTTCGGTGTCATTGGAAATATCAAGAATCGTCCAATTGCCACAAGCGTAGATAGTGTCCAAAATCTGGAGCTTTCGGGCTTGGTCGAGCGTGTGGAATGCTTCGTCCAGCACGAGTAATTGAGGGCGAGCAATGATAGCACGGGCAATCATCACGCGGCACAAGATACTTTCGGATAAATTCACACCTGTTGCCAGAACCTCTGTATTCAAGCCGTCCGGCAGCTGTACGATTTCTTCATAGACGTTTGCTGTTTTGAGCGCCCATTCTAAATCATCCATGCTAAAATGCCGTCCAAGCGTGATATTGTCTCGCACCGTGCCGTCGAAGATTTCCAAATTCGTCGTGACAATTCCAATAGCCGCCCGCGTGTCGCTAATCCGCAGATGTCGTATTTCCTGACCGTTGAGTAGGATTCCACCGCTTTGGGCTTCGTAAAGCCGTGCTAAAAGATTGGTAATAGTTGTCTTGCCCGAACCGGGTTCGCCGACGATGCTCGTGTGTGAGCAGGGAGTAACCTCAAACGATAAGCCGCGCAGAATTGGCGGATTGTCTGCATATCCAAAAACAACATTATGGAGGCGAAGTGAAGCAGCACCAAATTGGCGCTCGAACTGCTCACCACCGTTTCTTTCAAGTGCTTTGTCGGTGATATGTGAGACTTTATCAACCGCCGTGAGCAAATCGTAGTAAATATCGAACTGACTGATGAGCTTTTCCAAGGAACTTAAAACAGACAAAATCACCAGTTCTGCCGCAACGAGTTGCCCGATAGAAATACTTTGCTCAATGACCAAAAAGCCTCCCACGCCCAATACCCCCGCACTGGCAATAGCGCGAAAAATCGCCGAACCCATAAGCTGGCGTGCTAGAACCGCAAAATGCTTCCCGCGAGCTTTCACATATTCGTCGGTAATGTGGTCAACGCGCTCAATGATAAATTGCTCGGTGGCATAGACCTTAAAACTCGTGTGGCTGCGAGCAATTTCCTCCAGCCATTCCACAAGGGCATATTTTTTCTTCGATTCTTTAATGCTTGTCTGTAAGCCGCCATACGACAGTACAAACACGACAATAGCTCCAAAAAAGAAGAGTAAAAAATCGAAAATGATAAAAATCGGATGATATACTGCCAGCAGAACTAAGCCTACCATAGCTACCAATAACGCACTCAAGCCGTCCAAGAGCATTTTGCTGAGAGATTTTTGGATGGTGATAACATCAAAAAAACGATTAACCAGTTCAGGCGCATATTCGCCGGAGAGAGCATTCATGCGGATTCTGGGGAGTCGTGTTGCCACATCCAGCGCCGCCCGCACGAACAAGCGGCGTTGTACGAGATCAACTAAATACGATTCCATGAGGGTAAAAACACCGGTAATCATCATGCCTAGCGCCACAACAATACAGAGTACAATCAACTGTGGCGTTACTACTCCCAACTGAACAGCATTGACAATTGCTTGTGAAGAAAGCGGTACAATTAGACTGAGCAACCCCGAAATAATAGAATAGGTCACCAAGACCCATATATCACGCTTTTCTGCATGAATAAGATAATAGAGTTTTTTGAGGAGAGTCCATGCCGACGGCTCAGGATGCTGCCCGTGCGAGTGCTCATGCGAGGAATGGTAGGTTTTGCCGTTGGTGTTGTGTGCAGTCATAGAAATTTCAGAATTGATAGAAATAGTTTGTTGCAGTATGGAGAAAAGTCTTTACAACCCGTACAACCCGTGTTCTGTCAGCATTTTCAAGTATTATGCCACATCAAGCAATGTAAAGTCTTTCTGGTGTTGACGCAAAAATTCCGTGCGTATTGTGGCGTTTTCGGGCTTACGCAAGTGTGGGTCTTCGGCGACGATGGCAAACGCCTCACGTCGTGCAAGCGTGATAACATCGCCATCGCTGACCAAATCTGCAAAAGTAAATTCGGGAATACCGGATTGGCGGGTTCCCAAAAAGTCACCCGGACCACGCAATTTCAGGTCAACCTCTGCAATTTTGAAGCCGTCGCTTGTTTCTTGCATAGTTTTGAGGCGAATAATACACGATTTTCGTTCCTGTGCTTCATTCTCGCGCTTGCCGATGTGAAACTTGAAGTGGTCTTTGGTTGCAAGTAGGCAAAAAGACTGCTCCGCGCCGCGTCCCACGCGCCCCCGCAACTGGTGAAGCTGTGCCAACCCAAAGCGCTCGGCATTTTCAATCAGCATAACGGTTGCATTCGGAACGTCAATGCCAACCTCGACGACTGTTGTTGCGACTAAGACATGAAACTCCTTATTTTTGAATGCTTTCATTGCGTCTTCTTTTTCATACCAGAGCATTTGTCCGTGCAGCAAGCCCATTTTGAGGTCGGGGAAAACTTCGTGCTGAAGCCGCTCGAAGTGCTCTACTGCTGACTTGGCTTCGACCTTCTCGGATTTTTCTACAAGCGGATAGACGATATATGCCTGATGCCCCTTCTCAATCTGTTCACGGATGAACTGAAAAATGACGGGCATTTTACTTTCAAAAACGACTTTTGTTTTGATAGGCTTGCGATTTTTCGGCAACTCGTCAATGATAGAAACATCAAGGTCGCCGTACACGGTCATTGAGAGCGTACGTGGAATGGGCGTTGCAGACATGACCATGATGTGCGGAGAGATTTCGTGCATTGCTGAATGTTGCGAGGTCGCTGTTATCAATGGTGGCACAGACATTCTTGTCTGTGTAGTCTGCCGCACATTTTCATTTGCAACGTACAAATATGGGTAACTCTCTTGCTCTCCAATCAATCCCTCTTTTAAAGGATTTTCGATGATGTAAGTTATTTTCTCCTGCAATTCCCGTTCATTCCGAATAATTCTATCGTAAGATTCATCTTGCCAAACTGGACTGTCTGTTATGACGCGCATTTTGTTCACAAGTCTTGCGGAAACTCCTTTAATACCTTTCATTATCGCGCTAAGATCGTAGTTCTCATGGTTTGCCAAAACAATATGGACGTGGTCGGTCATAACGACGGCTGCTCCGATAGAGTAATACTTTCCATCTCCTTCGATAAGGTGATTAAATACTAACGCTTGCTCTTCTTGACTCAGTTTACCTATCGCTCGAAATGTGATGAAATATGTAGAACCCTCTTTTGTCCAATGCGGCAAGTTTCTTTGAGTCCTTTGCAACTCAGATGTAGTCTGCACAGACAAGAATGTCTGTGCCACCGCGTTTGTTTTATCTAATTCCGACATAGTAGTTTGACTATTCGCGCCCGCAAAGCTCGCCGTTGCTTTTTTCTTCAATTCCGCACGCTGTAGTACGCCGAAGCGGTGCTGTTCGTCTATCACCACTAAGCCCAAACGCTTGTATTCAACGGTGCTCTGGAACACCGCGTGTGTGCCAACGACGATATGCGCTTCGCCGCTAACAATCTGCTCGCTGACGGCAGTGCGCTGGCGCTTTTTCTGTCCGCCTACAAGCTGCGCGACGTTGATTTTACGCGGGTCGCTGATTTCTGTGAGTTTGGCATTGAGCTTTTCGATATAGTCTTGGAGCGTGTTGTAATGCTGCTCGGCAAGGATTTCGGTAGGAGCCATAAGGACGCACTGCAATCCCGCATCAATAGCCGCAAGCATCGCCAAAAGCGCCACGATTGTTTTGCCGGAGCCGACATCGCCTTGCAAGAGCCTGTTCATGGGCTTTGTGGTGCGCATATCTTCGACAATTTCCCTTAAAACACGTTTTTGCGCACGTGTAAGCTCGAAGGACAGCAAATCCAGCATCATGCGGGCAAGCGGGCTTTTTTCGGCAATGGCGGGTGCTTTGTCCAGACTTTTTATACCGCTATGCCGCATGGCAAGAAGCATTTCAAAAAAGAATAATTCCTCAAACTTCATTCGCTCACGTGCTTTATTCAGCGCCTCGTGGGATTCAGGGAAATGCAGTTGCCGTGCAGCGGCATGAATACCGGGGAAGTCAAATTTTGCCAGCAGTTCGTCGGATAACGTTTCTTGGAGGTTCGGAATCTCCTGCTCAATGACTGATGTAATGAGGTTCCGCATTACCCGCATTGTCAGCCCGGCATCCTTCATTTTTTGCGTGAGGCGGTACTTAGGCAAAATTCGTCCGTTGCTGTACGATTCCGCGTCATCGGGGTCAATGCGCTCAATTTCGGGATGATTGAATTGAATTTTTCCGTAAGCAAATTCGGCGAGACCGCTCACCGCAAGGAGTTGGTCTGTTTCAAAAATGCGTTTGAAATACTCAGCCTGATGCCAAAAAACGATTTCTGCCTTCACTCCGCTATGATCGTCCAGTTCCACAATCACCATTGTACGGTTCTTGCCAAAAGTTCTGTCCCGCACAGACCGCACAAAAGCAACAACCGTGATTTCCGTTTGCAGGTTCATATTTTGTTCGGAAAAAGCGTCTTGCTGTTGTGCGTTCAGCAGATTGGTGCGCAAGTCGCGGAGCGAAGGGACGCTATTGCGGTCAATATAGGAACGGGGATAGAAGCGTAGTAAATCGGCAGGAGTGAGTATACCCGCCAGTGCCAATGCTTCGGCGCGGCGCGGTCCGATGCCTCGCATATACTGAATGGGCGAAACGGCTGCGGCAGTGCTTGGCGCAGAGGCTTCGGCTATTGATGGAACAGGCTGTTCGGGCATGATATTTCAGAAGAAATCTAAAATCGTGTATTGATATTTCTACCATTGATGCTTCTCTCACCGTAGAACAACGACGCGCCGCGACCACCGCTCACGCCCACACTGCACGTGCAGTGTGTATGCACCTTGCGCAAGTCGGCTCACATCCAGCGTTGTGGCAAATGCGCCTTGCATGGCAGACAATTCCTCGTGCCGAAGTACGGTGCGTCCCAGCATATCTTCTACGCGCACAAGTACAGGAGCGCTTTCCGGTAGGACGAGAGCGATGCGGAGTGCATCGGAAGCGGGATTGGGAGTAAGCGAAATGTCCGAGGCGTCATTGCGCAGAGCAACGTTTGTTGTTTGAACGAAGGTTGTGGTAGCAGTCGTAATGGGCGGTAGTGGGCGAAATATTATAGACCAAGGATAAGGTAAGGATAAAACTCGGAAACCTTGAAGTACAGGGGCTTCAAACGTCAGCACAACGGTGTCCGTCGCGCTGTTACTAGCGGGAGCAAGCGGCGTGAAGTTGTTGAAGGTGTATAGCCCATTAACCGCAACAGCGCTTGTGCCAGTGGCAGCAAAGCGCTGGCTGTTTGCGCGGACATACGGGTCGGTACTGGCGGAAAATTGAAAATTGGATGTGGTACTGCGTGGCAACCCTTCTTCGGGAGGTGCAATACGAATAGTTGCTACGCCGCCATTGTAGGCGTTGGGTCCGTTATCGGCACGGTTGCCGAATTGGTCAACAGCTTGGAGGTAGAACCACGTGCGCGGGTCGTCGGCATTGGATTTGCCGATGGTGAAGCGTGAGGGCATTCGGATGCGATAGCCATATTGCATGGTTGGCGGATTGTATAAGTCAGAAACAAGAACTGGTGTAATCGCAACAGCCCGATTTGGTATAAGTGTTACAGTTGAACCTGTATTACCGGGCGAACAATTAAGCTGTGAAGAGCCTTTTGCATCTTGAGCCAACCACCCCCAACAGGCAAACGGATCATAAACACTGACAACAACCTGTACATTCGCTGAAGTCGCCCCAAAAACCTGAAAATTCTTAAAGATTGCGAGACCATTTTTATCAGTCATGGCAACATTTCCAATGCTAGGTGTTCGTATTTGGTCAATGGGTTCTGTTCCGCCAGCCATACTGATTGTTGCCGTTGTTGAGAACGAAGGTATATTTCCCCAGTAATCCAGGACTTGAGCCGTAATATAGTTGTAATCAGAGGTGTCTGAATTATGAAATTGCACAGGCTCACCGACCGTAATAAACGGTATTGCTCCTTGCTCACCGTATGATAATCCCGGTATTGCACGTTTGCCATTTTTTAATTTTGAAATAATTACTATTAGACCATATCCACCTATGAGTGATACTGATACAGAGGTAGTCTGGATATTTGCGGCTGTGCAATGCAAAGGCATATGAGGATGAATATTTCCTATAATTCTCAAGCCATAGAATTCAAGTATTCCGCCTTTGGATTTTGCACGTGCAAAACCGCCGGGCGTTCGATAATTTCCATAGAGTATGCCGTATCGTACACGCATAACTGAATCTGTTTGCCAAAGCCTTGGATCATTACCATAAACGATACCAGTAGTTGCCAGCGAATCCGGTAGTCGTAAAAACGCTTCGGTACTATCATCCTTCAAAATCCTTCCCTCACTATCCATAATAGCAAACACCAAACTCGCCGTCGTCGGCACACCGGCGCGGAACGGCTCCACCGTGG
The DNA here is from genome assembly GCA_937899715.1 of uncultured bacterium. Taxonomy (GTDB): domain Bacteria; phylum Bacteroidota; class Ignavibacteria; order Kapaibacteriales; family UBA4661; genus PH2015. The sequence goes on from CALCNX010000033.1 coordinate 99,370, forward strand.
GCAGCAGCGTTCCCGTCGTAACGGAGCGCTGTCCCAGAAAGCGAAGGAAGCGTTGCTGTGTGGGCTGCTGAGCGGAGACAATGCCGTAGCACAGGCAGAGCGTGGCGTACAAGCATAGAGAGAAGCGTTGCACAATCGTCATAATATATCGTCGGTTGGACGTGGGACAAAAGAATTGATTGGAATCCACAAACTGCAATCTACAAAAGGCACGGAGAAGACGTGCGGAGAAAATGTAGTTTTTTCGAGACTTGTGAGCCGCAGTTTCTAAAAAGTATAAAATTGTATGCAAAACTCGCGGTATTGTGCGTAAAAGCACAAAATGTATTGATTTTTTCAAAATCTCCTGTTATATTGCGAGTCTGCATAAATTGTTACGTTTCACGCAACAACAACGCTTTGAAACCGCACCTTCGTCTGCAAGGTCTCTCTGGGAGGGGCTTACTGTCTAGCACGAAGTGTAATTCCTTACGGCAAATCTACCAAAAATCGTTTGCACAATTTCAACACATTTGTTTAAGGAGTAATGACCTTGAAAAAAGGACTACTTGGGAAATGGCTTATTATTGTACTCCCGCTTGTAGCGGCGGGTCTTCTGCTATTTCCGACTTTCCGCGCATCACAGCTCGAAAAGCAACGCTTGGAGCTGGTAAAGGCAAAGAATGAGACCGCACTTGCCACTTTCGACAAAGAAAACGGCGAGGCGCTGCGCAAAAATAAAGAACAGAGCCTCAAGCTCGGTCTGGACTTGCGTGGTGGCATTTATGTAACGCTCGAAGCAGACGTTATACGCCTTCTGGAAGAGTCCGCTATGCGTGACGCGGTTGACGATGTGTTCTTGGAAACACTCGAAAAAACCCGTCAGCAAGTGGATGCCGGTGGCGACGACGACGTTCTGCCCGTATTCTTGAAAAATTTCGATGCAATTGCTCGTCCCAAAGGACGCAAACTTTTCTCGTATTTCGACGCGGGTAGTAACCGTGACCTGAGCGAGGATGCAATTGTGAAGCGTCTGGAGCGCAATATCAACGAAGCTATTGACCAAGCTATTGAAGTCGTTCGTCAGCGTATCGACAAATACGGTGTTGCCGAGACGACCATTCAAAAGCAAGGTACACGCCGCATTGTTATTGAGCTTCCGGGTGTGAATAATGAGGCAGAAGTTCGCTCGCTGCTTCAAACAACCGCTCGCTTGGAGTTCAAACTTGTGCGCAACAACGCACAAATCGTCCGCACGTTCTATGCAATTGACCAACTCCTGAAAAACAAGGGTGTTGCTGCGAGTGCTTCAACGACTGCAACCGCATCGTCCGCTTCCACCGCGACCGCAACAGCCGCTTCTACTGCAACTGCGAGCGCTGGTGCAGATTCTGCAAAGAAAGACCCGTACGCTGGGTTGACCGATGACCAAAAACGGGCAAAATTCAAGCAAGACTACCCCTTTACTTCGATGTTCGTAACCTATTTCAACCCACCGGGCGAAGGTCAACAACCGATTCCCGTTGTCTATGAAAAGAACGAATTTCCCGAAGGTGATTATAGCTTCCAAATTCCTGACGAAAGCGTTCAGAAATTTGAAGAAATCATGGCTCGTGCAGATGTTCGTCGTATTATGGGCACCGAATATCAAGCAATTATCTCCGCAAAGCCGGAGCCGTTCTTTGAGCGTCAAGGCGTGAAGCTCTATTACATCTATGGTGTTTTGGCAAAACCGGAACTCACGGGCGATGTAATTTCAGACGCAACCGCCACATTTGACCCGACGAATAATGCCCCGATGGTTATGATGGATATGAATGCTGACGGTTCGGCAAGCTGGGCACGTATTACGGGCGCAAACATCAAAAAGCGTATCGCTATTGTCCTCGATGACCGCGTTTATTCTGCGCCAACTGTTCAAAACAAAATCACGGGCGGACGCTCGCAAATCACAGGCAGTTCTACCATAGATGAAGCACGATTACTCGAAATCGTTCTCAAAGCCGGAGCGCTCAAAGCACCGGTGAAAATCGTAGAAGAGCGCGTTATTGGTCCGTCGCTTGGTGAAGACTCTATTCGCAAGGGTATCATCTCCGGTGCGATTGCAGCATTGCTGGTGGTACTCTTTATGATTCTCTACTACGCAACGGCAGGCGTTTTGGCTGACTTGGCGGTTTTGGTCAATATCACGATTATTATTGCCGTCTTGGCAGCATTCGCCGGAACGCTCACACTTCCGGGTATTGCCGGTTTGATTCTCACGCTTGGTATGGCTGTGGACACAAACATCCTCGTCTTTGAGCGTATTCGTGAGGAATTGCACCACGGGCGCTCGCTTCGTGCTGCGGTGGACGAAGGCTTCAAACGGGCGTTTAATGCGATTTTGGACTCGAATATTACCACGATGATTACAGGCGCAATCTTGTACTACTTGGGAACGGGCCCCATTCGCGGCTTTGCCGTAACGCTTATGATTGGTATTGTCATCACACTCTTCACCGGCATTACGCTGTCGAAAGTGTTCTTTGAACTCATCCTTTCGCGTGGCGCGACGACCTTTAATCTTGGTCAGCCCGCGTCAGAAAAAGCGTAACCCATTTTTAACCTGAGGAGAACATCCATCATGCAATTCTTTCACGATACAAAAATTGACTTTCTAAGTAAACGCCGAATTTTCTTTTTTGCATCTATTATCATCAATATCGTTGGAATTTTAGTCGTTGCTTTCAAAGGCTTAGACTACGGTATTGATTTTGTTGGCGGCACGGAAGTCGGCATCAAGTTTAGCGGTTCGTCAGCCGTGCAGACCGAAGAGGTTCGTAAGGCAATGGACGAGGCTAAATTTAGTGGTTCAGAGATTAAATCCTACGGTAAGTCAGACGAGTTTCTTATTCGCCTGCCTAATCTTGTTGGCAAAGATTACTCTTCTGCCGCCATTATGGAAAGCCTCAAAAAAGCATTCCCTAATCAAACATTGACACTGCTTAAAGTTGACAAAATCGGTCCTAAGGTAGGCGCGGAACTTCGGAGTAAGGCGTTTATGGCGCTTGGACTGTCGTTCTTGATGATTATGCTTTACATTGCGTTCCGTTTCGAGTTCCTCTACGGCTTGGGTGCTATTGTGGCACTTGTTCACGATGCTATTCTGGCATTTGTGATGGCGGTAATGGTACACGATTTGGGTATCATCAATCTTGAAGTCAACCAAAGTATGCTTGCGGCTATGTTGACGGTAATTGGTTTCTCGGTACACGATACCGTGATTATCTTCGACCGTATCCGTGAAAACCGCGAAAAACACAAAAATATGCCGTTTATTGATATGGTGAACCTTAGTATCAACGAGACATTGAGCCGCACCATCAATACTGTAATGACGGCTGTGCTGGTACTTATCGTTATCACCGTGTTCGGTGGCGAAGTGCTTCAAGGTTTTGCTTTTGTGATGCTTGTTGGTTTTGTGACCGGTGCGTATTCATCCATCTATGTCGCAAGCTCTTTTGTGGCTTGGTACTTAGAGTCGGTGAAAAAATACGACCTCCACGTAGAAAGCTATGCAAGTATTACTGCGAAGGCAAAAGCCTAAAAGTAAAAGTGTAACAGTACACCGAATCGGTATGCTAGCGTAAAAAAACTTGGAAAACACCACAAAGGGGCTTAATTTAAGTCCCTTTGTTGTTTCCAGTCATTTTCCTTCATATAATTTATTGCAACTATGCCTGAAGCATTGGAATTTATCGCTCACCCTACAAACAGCGCCGTTGCGACGGTTGTCTTACGCGGACATATCACAGGGGGACCACAAGCAGTAGAATTTTCTACACACTTGAACAAACTGGTAGCCGGCAAGGTGAAGCACGTTGTGGCAGACTTATCCGCAATTACGCTCATCAATAGTTCCGGTTTGGGAATGCTCGTCGGCGGGCTGACCACCATGCGAAAAGCAGGCGGTACGATGCGCTTTGCTGCCATTCCTGCTAACGTGATGAACCTTCTCGAAATCACACGACTGAATACCGTGTTTGATATTTCCGATAGCACCGAATCAGCTTTGAAGAAAATACTGTAAAGTAAAGTGCTGTGATTTTTTTGTGGATGACGTACCATGCTTGAATTTCCCCCGAAATACTGTACATTCGTCATCTGTTCTTAACCCTAGAATGTGAGATTCACATAGATGATTCTATCCGACGCAGAAATTCTTCGCCATATTGACATTGGCGATATTGTTATTACACCGTTTCGCCGCGAGTCGCTCGGCTCGAATAGCTACGATGTTCGGCTTGGTAAAACGCTCGCTTGCTACCGTGATGAGGTGCTTGACGCAAAACAGCACAATCTCATTCAGACGTTTGACATTCCCGACGACGGTTTTATTTTGCACCCGAATAAGTTTTACTTAGGCGTGACAGAGGAATATACCGAAACGCACAAGCACGTTCCCTTTTTGGAAGGGAAATCCAGTATTGGGCGCTTGGGTATTGATATACACGCCACTGCCGGTAAAGGCGATGTTGGCTTTTGCAATACATGGACGCTCGAAATTTCTGTCAAGCAGCCCGTTCGTGTCTATGCCGGAATGCCGATTGGACAACTGATATACTTTGAAGTCGCCGGAGAAATTCTTACGCCCTACAACACAAAGAAAAACGCCAAATATAACGGACAGACCAATCTTCCCGTTGAATCCATGATGTGGAAAAACTTTTGAACGTTTTCATGCACCCTTGTTCTCATTCTTTTCCATTCCAATTAGCGCACAGAGACTCTCATAACGGCTTGTCTTCGCGTTCTTGCACCCTTATTGCCGGAGTGCAAGACGTAGCGCTAACGTTGTTCATTTGTGCGTTGGCTGTCTGTGTTCTTGCGTCGTGTAAAGGTTCCGAGCCGCCCGGCAAAAACCCATACTTTCAGCCGGATAGTATTGTCCAAGAACGCGTGGCAAAAGACCGCTACTGGCGCGAGGGCGAAGCCTCACCCTTAAGAGCGGAAGACAAAGCGCTTTTTCAAGGATTATCGTACTTCCCGCCGAATCCTGAATACTGCATTGTTGCACGGTTCGAGAGTTTGCCAACACAAGATACTGTTCGTATTTTGACCAACGACAACGAAGTGCGGCTCATGCTTCGCGTGGGACGATTGCACTTTATCGTCGGCAAGGATTCATGCCATTTAACGGCATATCGTTATACAGGGCTGGAAGGAAAAATGCAACGTGGGTATTTTGTTCCTTTCAAAGATGCTACCAATGGTACTGATTCATACCGTCCGGGTCGCTTCCTTGATGTTGATATTCCACGAGCAAACGAGCCTTTTATTCTCGATTTTAACCGCGCATTTAATCCGTACTGTAACTACAACGAAGATTACAGTTGTCCGCTTGTACCGCAGGAAAACACCCTCGCTGTACGCATTGAAGCGGGAGAAAAAGTTTTTTTTCATCCGCGAAAGTAACCTATTATCCGCCATCATGCAGCATAGATTCGCCGTTTTGTACTATACATTCCCCTTCACCCTCGTGCGGTTTTGTCTGCTCGTTGTCTCTTCTGTTCTTCTCTTCGCCGGATGTGTTGTAGTTGTACAAAAGCAGCCGCAAACACAACAAAAAAGTGCGGCAAAAGCAGAAGTTGAGCGCCCTCTACGCCAACTTGCCTCCAAGCCCGTTGTCGTCATGTCCGATGAAGTGGTGCGCTCAGAACTGGGTGATATGGTGTCGCTTCTTCCTGCCGAATGGTCGCTGGTGAATATTGAAACGAATATGCCGGTGCAAGTCTTTAGTGTTGCCGTCAATAATTCATACACTGCAAGCCTCGCCTACTCGGTCTTACGCAAAGAAGAAAATTTCGATCAAGTTTTTCAGAAAGACGGTTTGGTAGGTATTGGTAAAATTAGCGCTACCAAACGCGATACCAAGATGCGCAACATCAAGCGTTTGGGCGAGTTTGAGGAAGTAATAGTCGGTACAAAGCATTTCTGCCTATACCGCTACACCACGGACAACGGAGCAACACTGAACCGCGTGGCAGTCTTTCGTTCCTCCTTCGGGAATTATTATGAGTGTACGCTTTCTGACCTCACCTTTACGGGGCGCAAACTTATCCCCCGCGATGAGATGGAAAGCATATACGCTTCGGTATTGGCAACTATTGATTTCTAAAAGATTATGGCACAAAACATCACCTCCACTCTCAAAAAAGTAACGTTAGATGCCATTGAGCGCTATCGTTTGTTTGAACAGCGCTTAGAATCTCGTGCCTCAACGCCCGAAGGTAAGGAATGGGTGCGGTACGGCTCCCGTATTACTCTTATTTTCTTTACGATTATCTTTACGATTGGGTTCCTCGACCTCGTATTTATGCCGTGGTTTGTGGGGCATAACGATATTGTCCGAATGCCAAACGTTGCCGGAATGAGCTACAACCAAGCAGCACGGATACTTGAGGATAATGGTTTTTCGGTGAAAGTGGCAAGCGAGTATTACAACAATGCTATTCCCTCAGGACACATTGTCAACCAAATGCCGCTTCCGGCAAGCCTCGTCAAAAAAAGCCGCACCGTGTATGTGACGCTTTCTAGGGGCAAGCAGCTTCTGGAGGTTCCCAATCTTGTCGGTCTAACGGTACGCGATGCTCGCATAGCGCTTATCCGCTTGGGTTTGTCCCTTAATAATGCCGCCTATCAATTTAACGACCGTATTCCGGTCAATATTATTTTTTCTCAAAGCCTCACCGCAAAGCAAAAGGTCGGTTTTGGCGCAAGGGTAGATGTCTCTGTCAGCTTAGGACCTGAGGTTGTGTATGTTATTGTTCCCGATGTGGAGGGCAAATCGCTTGACGAAGCGCGTCGTATCCTTGGCGCAGCAGGCTTTACCGTTGGCGAAGTGACCGATGGCGAGGTCAACGATACCTTCATGCCCGGCACAGTTATCAAGCAAATTCCGCCGCCAATGGATTCCGTTAAGACTGGTACGCCGATTAACCTCACTGTTACGAAGTAGATATCTGAGATAGGTAATTATGCTTTTTCTTGTTCTGCTTATTGCCGCAAACGTGTTTATGACGGTCGCGTGGTATTGGCACTTACGGTTCGCAAAGGGTGATGGGCAGTCATTACCCAAAATCATTATGATTAGCTGGGGTATTGCATTTTTCGAGTATTGTTTGCAAGTACCCGCAAATCGCTTGGGATACCGTTATTTCAATGCTACGCAACTGAAAATTATCCAAGAGGCAGTATCTATTGTCGTATTCTTGCTTTTTGCCGTTTTTGTGCTGCAAGAGCGCTTACAATGGAACTATATTGTGTCATTTTTACTTATCGTCTTGGCAGTCTATTTTGCTGTGGGATATAAACCATAATTCCCCATTTTTTCGTGCTATTAGCTTTTATCGGTATATTTGAGTCTATATGATGATACAAGTTTTTTCTTTTTTGCCATGAAACGTTTATTGATCCACAATATTTTTACTTTGTTATTACGACGAACTATACTCGTACTGTTTTTTTTCGTGTGTTTAGGAATAATTCATACGAAGATTTATAGTGCACAGCGTACGGATACTTTTGAGCGCCGTCCATCAGCAATAGTCATGCCCTTTTTGCTCAAAGGGCAAGATCAAGAGAAGCAAAAAAACTATCTATTGGCAATGAAATTTTACACACAAGCTACTGTAGCTGATCCCCGTGATCCATTTGCATATGCACTCAGAGGGATATTAGATGTCGGCTACTTCCATAATTGGGAGCGAGCAATTTTAGATCTAACTACGACAATTCGTTTATGGGATAAATTTCCTCGTGCATATTTTTATCGAGGTATATGTCGTCTCAATACCCAAGATCTTCGCGGGGCTGTTGAGGATTTCAGGAGAGCTGCCAAGATAAACGCCAAGGATATGGAGGTGTACCTCAACTGGGGGCGTTCCTATCAGTTTCTACTTGATTACGACAAAAGCGAAGATGTCTTAAGCGAAGGTCTGAAATATTTTCCAAATGCCCCGCTGCTCTATCAGGAGCGCGGAATAATTAGATTAAAAAAGAATCGCTATCAAGAAGCCATTAGAGACTTTACAAGCACACTCGCCTTGCTCCCGAATGAGGAAATTGCTCGTACCAATCGTGCTTATTCTTATCGTGTTATTGGTAGATTTTCCGAAGCCATTGATGATTTGACCTATTTAATCAAAAATGGTCAAAATAGCACCTTAACATTTTACAACCGTGCCTGCGTATTTCTGGCAATGGGCGAATATGCCCAAAGTATTGACGATGCGAAACGCACTTTGCAGATTGATTCTACCTATCATTCTGCTCGGTTGGTTATGGCGCAGGCATATCATAAACTTGGTCAATTAGATCGTTCTTTAGATGTTTCTTCTGCATTATTACGGTACAATCCTCAGGAGAATGCAGCTTTTAGCAATGTACTAGGCTTAGTCAATGCTGCCGACAAATCGCAATATTGTATTGCAACAGAAGCATATTTAACTCGTTCTAATACACGTCTATCGCTTGGCGATACTCTTGGTGCACTTGCCGATATAGATAAAGCCTATATGTTTGAAGGTGAGGAAAAAAAAATAAGCGACGCGGAACTCAAATTCTCTTTAGAAGCTCGGGCGCACTTTCAACGGCAGCAAATCATTCTACCGGCAGAAAATTTTCCCGCTTCACTGCAGCTTTTTCCACGCAACAACAGCGATTCTGCGGTAGTAAACCTGGAGGCGCAAATTCAGCGTGTTGGAAATCAAGAGTATGACTCGGTTTATGTTGATGTATTAAAAAATAATGTTCCGCAAAAGCGTTATGCCGTTCCTCTGTTCTATGAAGGCAGCGCTGCCAAAATGAATTTACAGATAGGTATTCATGCGGAGTGTTCGTTCTATGCCTTCAATGTTGGACTCAAAGTCAGAGACCGTAATTTCGGAACAACCTCAATACGTGATACAATAGTACTCAGGCGTGATAGTATTGTTTGTGGCGATGCTTTTTTGGTGGCAGGACAATCGAATATTGTTTTAGGCACTTTACCTCCAACGCCACATAATAATTATATCCGCACCTTTTCCTCTGGTGTTCGTGATTCATATTGGGGACTTGCCTCTGCCAACAACAACGTCGACGACTATAATATTGGTGCTTGTGTACTCCAAATGGCCGAGGAATACGTTGCTGCACGTAAAATACCTGTAGCAATTATTCATAGTGGATTAAGTGGTTCTGTTATTGAACTTCACTTACCGAAAGATGATATTACTAATCGAATGATAAACCGAACATGGTATGCTCACACACTGCGCTACGCAAAAAAAAGCGGATTACAGAAAGCCTTTTTAGCAGCATTGTGGTATCATGGTGAGGCAAACACTGACCAAGATTACTTTGGCAAATTTGCAACACTCTTTCACTACTGGCAGCAAGATTATCCTTCGCTGCGCAAAATTTACTCTGTGCAAATACGCCCCGCACGTTGCGGGCAGGTGGGGCAGGCATCTTTACGAGAGCAGCAACGCCGCTTCAAAGAAATTTCCCCCGTTATTTCGCTCCATGCTTCGGCAGGTGTACAAGGCTTTGATAATTGCCATTATTCCAATGCAGGATACAGTGATTTGGGAAAACAATTGGCGCGGCTGCTGGCACGTGACTTTTATGCCGCCGCCGATACTGTCGGTATCGCCTCTCCAATGCTCCTTCGTGCTGCTTGGACAGGTGCAGACCACAAAGAAATTATATTAGAATTTGATACCAATGATTCCCTAGTTATTAGTCCTGATATACAAGTGAACAGGACATTGCAAACCCTCGCACAAAGTGCATTTCTTCTGGACGGTAAGCAATTACCCGCATTATCAGTACGCACAACCTCAAATCAAGTGTTTGTTACTTTTGCCAATGCCGTTACTGCTCAAACTATTAGCTATATTCCCGACAAATTCTATACGACCGCGCCGGATGATGTTTATTCGGGACCATGGCTTCTGACAAGACGCGGTGTCGGGGCTTTGACATTTCATAATGTACCTATTCAAACGTCCCGCTAAGAATGTACAACCATACATTTAAGAATAACTTGAATTCACGTAATATGAACTCGCGTTTTTTTTTCATTGGCATCTGTTTGTATTTTGCAAACGTACTCGTTGCTATACATCTCCACGCCCAAGCAAGCGCCGGAGAGCAGGCGGCAAGCGAATCGCGCTATATTGTCGATATGCCAACAGCAGGTGTCCTTGCCAAAGGGCGATTTGCTGCCGATGGTTATGTGTTTGGTAATAGCGGTGTGCTGGCAGAATTTACTGCCTCGCCCCTTACAAATCTTCAAGTGGGTTTGAGTTTTGGTGGTTCAGGCTTCTTGGGAAATGGGAATATTGTTTTTCAATCCCTCCCCGGCTTTCATGCACGATTTCGCGCCTTTGATGAAACGTTTACCATTCCTGCCATTACTGTTGGTTTTAGTTCCCAAGGGCGTAGTGAGTATGGCGGCGGGCGCTTCCTGACACACTCTCCGGGTATTTTTGTCGCTGCGAGTAAGAATTTTTCATTTCTCGGCTCACTTGCCTTGCATGGCGGCATCAATTATTCCTTCGACCCAATTCTTGCCGAGCGCTTTCCCAATGCGTACATTGGTATTGAAAAGACCATCGGAAGCGTTGTTTCGCTTGTGATTGAGTACAATCCTACGCTTGATGACTTACGTTCCCGCCAGCGTGGCGGCTTGCTCAATACCGCTCTCCGTGTTAGTACCGGACGGGGCTTTACGGTTGAGGTGCAGGTGCGCGACCTCTTTCGCAATCTGCCCAATGCTACCCAGCCCTATCGTATGGCACGCATAGAGTTTATTGGGGCGTTCTAAGTTTTTCACACCGTTGTTTTCTCTTTCTACTATCATGGCAAAATCTCACCAAAAAACAAGCAAATCCAAAGCGGCAAAAAAAACACCGTTCTACCAAAACTCTCGTGTACAAGCTGTTTTCCTCATACTCGTGGCGCTTGCCATGTATGCGCAAACTCTTCGTTTCGGCTTAGTGCTGGACGATAATATGGTCATTACTGACCATAAAACCGTGCAACAAGGTTTTGCAGGGATTCCCACGCTCCTCACGAAGGATTCATTTGCCGGATTCGACGAGAACTATGAACGCGCAAATCAGCGTAAAACCTATCGCCCCGTCTCGTTCATTTCCTTTGCTATCGAAAAGCAGTTTTTCAATAATAACGCCGCCGTAGCGCATGGCGTGAATGCTGCGCTCTATGCACTCACAGCAGTAGTGGTGTTGCTTCTCCTGCGCCGCCTTTTTGCTGATGCCGAGACCTCGGCAACGCAAAATATGCTTCCCTTTGCCGTCTCGCTGCTCTTTACGCTCCATCCCGTACATACTGCCGTCGTGGCAAATATCAAGAGTCGTGATGAGGTGTTTGCGTTGCTCTTCGCTCTGTCCTCTGCATTATTTCTTTTTAAGTATGTGCGCACCAATGCCGTACAGCATCTTGCCGTAAGCCTTGCTGCCTTCGCATTGGCTTTGCTCTCGAAAGAAAGTGCCGTTCTGATGCTACCCGTTCTTTGCGGTCTGCTTTATACCTTCACAAAATTTGATATAAAACGTCTTATACGTCTTTCTCTTCCGTATTTGGGCGTAACAGCAGTGTTTCTGCTTATCTGGTTTGGGCTGGTAGGGCGTGTGGAGGAAGGCTTGTATGCGTATCGCCTGCATAATCCTTTTGTCGGTGCATCGTTTGCAGAGCGCACAGCCACAGGCTTTATGACGCTTGGTGCGTATATGGTCAAAGCGATTTTCCCGTGGACGCTTTCGGAAGGCTACACTTACAATGCGTGGGCGGTCGTCTCGTGGGATGACGGGCGAGCAATAGCAGGCTTGCTGGCAACATTAGGTTTGTTAGCACTAGCAGTAATGCGGTTTATGAAGCGTGATGTGGTGGCATTTTCCATCCTTGCATTTTTTACAACGCTTGTAATAGCCTCGAATCTTTTTGTCTATGCCGGAAGTATGTTGGGCGACCGATTTCTCTACACGCCTAGTCTTTTTGCTATTTTGGGGCTTCTGTGGATACTCTTTGACGTGTTTGGTGCATCCGGCAAAAATTTCCGTACGCTGCCCGTTGCTGCCATAGTGCTACTTGTTGCCATTTCATATACCGCACGTGGTTCCATGCGCCTTCCGGATTGGCAAACCGATTACAAGCTACTTCAATCAGATTACCGAACAAGTCCTGAAAGCATAATGACCGCTCGCAATTACGCTTCACAGCTTATTCTTCGTGCCGGGCGTGTGCAAAACGATACCGAACGCGGCATTCTGCTGGATGAAGCCGATGCGGTTATTGCGCGTGGCTTGCAGACTGACTCCACCGCCGACCCAGCTCTCTATGACCTCCAGACGCTTTCTGCCTTGCAGCGCCGCGACTACGATCGGGCAATCATGTGCGCGAATCGCGCTTTGGCGTTGGATTCTACGACGCGATTGGCTATTCATCGCAAACCCATTTTTAAGCGGAATCTGGCTTCGGTGTATGTGTCGCGCGGTGCGCAGCGTATCAACGAAGAAAAACTTGATGCCGGAGTACGAGACCTGCAAACTGCACTCGCGCTTAATCCAAATAGCGAAAATGCCTACATCAATCTAGGCATGGTCTATGGGCGGCAAAAAGACTATCAAAAAGCTCTCACTGCCTTCCAAGCCGCCTATAAAATCAATCCCGAATCCCAAATTGCGCAACAATATATTTTCCATATCCAACAGGCATTGCAAGAGGAAGAAGCAGAAAAAGCAGCACAACCATAATACTGACTCAACTGCCCACCATTCTTTACTTCTCACACTCAATTTATACCACTATGAATAAGCAAGTTTTAGAAGGCTTGAATAAGCAACTCAACATGGAGTTTGCTTCTGCGTATGTCTATTTGGCAATGTCCTCGTACTTTGAAGGCATTGATTTAGAAGGATTTTCCGCATGGTTCAAGGTCAAGGCACACGAAGAGATGTTCCATGCTATGAAAATCTATGACTACATCGGTGACAGACGCGGCAAACGCGACATGACCGCTATTGGTCTGCCCGTCAAAACGTGGAAATCTCCCGCCGCCGCCGCCGAAGATGCGTACAAACACGAGTGCAAGGTATCCGAATCCATTCACAAAATTGTGGAAGTGGCTCGACAGCACAAAGACCACTCTACCGAAGCGTTTTTGCATTGGTTCGTGATGGAGCAAATTGAGGAAGAGGCGCAAGCTGACCGTATCTTGCAAAAAGTGAGAATGGTTGCCGATAATCCGGGCGGTATGTTCATGCTGGATAATTACATGGTAGAACGCGCCAAAGCAGATGCTGCCAATGTCGGCAAGGATGCCGAAGGCGAAGCGGAGTGATAAAGAATACACCGTGCCAGCACAATTTTTGACACGGATTAGACATGATTTCGCTGATTACACGGATTTTTTGAAGAATAATACAAATTGGTATTTGTAATGCCCTGCAATATCCGTGTAATCTGTGCAATCCTCTTCAATCCGTGTCAAAATTTCTTATCTTTCATTGCGCATTACTTCTGATTAGAAGACTTAAAGCGGTGTTCTTCTGGTGCACGGAGCTTTTCGTGCTTGGTTTTGCGCCCCTTGACGCGTTCGCGCCAGAGTTTGAAGCTGGAAGTCTTCATGGAGCGTCGCATGAGTTTGCGGACATCATGCTCGCGTAAGCCAAATTGGGCAAAAATGGCTTCAAACGGTGTTCGGTCTTCCCATGCCATTTCGATAATACGGCTACTGTCCTCGGCGGTGAGAGTTTCAAGGGTCGCGGTTGTGATTTTAGTAATTTTCATTGAATAATGCGTGATAACGTGACACAATGCTGTGGAGTGAACAGATAAATACAAACAAGAAAGTGCAACATACAAAACGCAGCGCTTTTGGAGAAATTTTGCAATAAATTCTGTGAAAAAGCGTGGTAGAATGAAGCTAATACGTTAAGTTTGTAGTTCGTCATTTTTAAGCATATCAATATAGACACCAACACTCGATGGTCATATCGGGGTACTTCACTTTTATTGTAGCATCATGCAACGCTTTTTGAAGCCTGCTCTCATCACCGCTTGTATTCTTGCCGCTCTTGGGGCAATGTATCTTTACCAACGCAGTAAATCTGCAAAGACCGACAAACCCGAATCTACTGCCGCCTCTGCCGCTAAAAACCTACCGGTTATGGTAGAAGGCACTATTGCGAAAGCAACGATGATGTCTAGTGAAGCGCTGAGTAGTGGGACGCTGCTTGCGAATGAGGAAGCGGAAATCAAGGCAGAAATTACGGGAAGGATTACCAAAATCAATTTCACTGAAGGGCAGACCGTGAGCCAGGGGCAACTACTCGTGAAACTCTACGACGGCGACTTGCAAGCCCAAGCGCAACGTGCCCAAGCACAGTTTGGCGTGTTGCAAAAAACGCTGGAACGCGAAAAAGCATTGCTGGCAATACAAGGCACGAGCCAGCAGGGATTGGATATTATTGAAGCGCAATTTGCAGCTTCCCGTGCTGATATTGAGGTCGTAAAAGCAAATATTGCCAAAACCGAGATTCGAGCACCGTTTAGCGGTAAAGCCGGATTGCGTACGGTGAGCGTCGGTGCAGTCGTCTCGCCAACGCAAAGTATCACCACTATACAGCAAACGTCATCGCTTAAAATGGACTTTACGCTGCCCGAAAAATACAGCGACGATATTAAAGCGGGCATGGTGGTTAATTTCACAACAGAAAGCCTTCCCGATACACTCAAAGCCCGTGTTTATGCGGTGGATGCCAAGATTGACCCCGCCACACGCACCCTCCGCGTCCGTGCTCAATTCGATAACGCCAAAGGACGGCTTGCGCCCGGCGCATTTACTCGCGTTCGCATTCAACTCCGGCAGCAACGAGGCATTATGATTCCAACTCAGGCTATTATACCACAAACACGTGGCAAAAGTGTCATCATATCGCGTGATGGAAAAGCTGTTGTGAGCTTTGTGGAAACCGGTGTTCGCACTGCCGATAAAGTCGAAGTAATACGAGGCTTAGAAGAAGGCGATACCGTTGTGACGAAGGGGGTCATGTTTGTGAAACCACAAATGTTCCTCAATTTCACAAAAATTGTTCCCTAATGTGCCTGATCCCTGTGGGCACCAGTGCAGGCTTGCAGGCAGTAATGTTTATCATGCCACGTAAAACCTCATTATTACCTTTTACATCATGCTTCCTGTTTTTCACAATACCCTTGATTTTGCGCGTCAGCAAGACGAAGACGACCCGCTTCAGGACTTCCGTCATCGTTTTCTTTTCCCGCAGCACAACGACCGCGAGGTTGTTTACCTGACGGGTAATTCGCTTGGCTTACAACCAAAATCCGTCCGTACTGCGCTTGAGCAGGAGCTTTCAGACTGGGCAATGCTCGGAGTGGAGGGGCATTTCCACGCGACAAACCCGTGGTGGAAATATCACGAGCCTGTCCAAGCACCGCTTGCACGTATTGTCGGCGCAAAGCCACACGAAGTGGTCGCTATGAACGGGCTAACGGTGAACCTGCATCTGCTTTTGGCGACGTTCTATCAGCCTACCGAGGGGCGTTTCAAAATTCTTTGCGAAGCAGGGGCGTTTCCGTCCGACGACTATGCACTCGAAACGCACGTGCGGATGCGAGGCTTGAAGCCGGAAGAAGTGATCGTCGAAGTTGCCCCACGCGACGGTGAAAAAACACTGCACACCGAAGACATTCTCGAAGCAATACGAAGAGAAGGTAATCGTCTTGCTCTCGTTATGTTTGCAGGAGTGCAGTATTACACGGGACAGGTCTTCGATATGAAGAGCATTACATACGCAGGACATCAAGTCGGTGCTATGGTGTGCTTTGACCTTGCTCATGCCGCCGGAAACGTGCCGCTTATGCTCCATGATTGGAACGTGGATGCCGCAGTGTGGTGTTCGTACAAATATCTCAACTCCGGTCCGGGCGGTATTGCGGGGTTGTATATCCACGAAAAACACGCCACGAATAAGGATTTGCCACGCTTGGCGGGCTGGTGGGGTAATGACGAAAAAGAGCGTTTTCAGATGAAAAAAGGCTACCGAGCCGCCGAGGGTGCGCAAGCATGGCAACTCAGCAACGTTCCTGTGCTCCTCATGGCTGCGCATAAAGCCGCCATTGAAATATTTGACGAAGCAGGAATGGAGCGACTCCGAGCGAAAAGTGAATTATTGACAGGCTTTCTGGAGTTTGTCATTCGAGATGTTGCCGGAAGCCGCATTCAGATTATCACCCCGAGCAATCCTGCCGAGCGCGGGGCGCAACTTTCGCTCTTTACCGAAAAAAATGGACGAGATGTGTTTAACTACTTGATGGCGCAGGGCGTGATGGTTGATTTCCGCGAGCCGAATGTTATTCGTGCTGCTCCTGCACCGCTCTACAACTCCTTTGAAGATGTTTGGCGCTTCGGTGAGGCATTGAAAGACGCACTGGCACAATAACGCAAATGGTAGTACGTTTCTGAAGAGTACACGCCCCAGCGATGGTTCCATCCAAGTCATATTTTCCGCAATATTATCCTCATCCCGTATGAAAATGCACATCAAACACGAAAAATTGCCCAAAGATGCTCGCCCTGAAGAAGGTGGCACGTACACGCTGCTGCATCAGGGTGCGCCTGTCTATGCGGCAGAAATTCTGAAATATAGCGGCGGCTGCTGGGCAACTGTCCGCGTGACCGAAGCGCTTGATGCAACGCTTCCCTATAACTCTGGCGATACCTTCGATATTCGTGTGGCGATGTATGAGTTTAGCGCCTGATGATAGGTGATTACACTTTTTGCAGAATTGGCTGCGTCTAAAAAAAGTGGTATATTGTAAATCTGTATCCCAAAAATTTGTACCGATTGGTATTTCTTGAGTTAGATGTTCGTATAAGTATGCTCACTCTCGGCATTGTTCATTCCATGATTCATACGCTTCTTCTGGCGCTTTCTGCGTCGGGACGGAGTGCGGATGTGCATGAGCAATGGGCGCTTACTGTCGTGCGGCAAAGTATCGCCTCAAGCGTACAGGCAAGCGCCGACAAGCACGCAGAGAAAAATGCCGAGACCACTCATAAAAGCACACGTGCAAGAAATACTCGTACCCGGACAAGTGACCTCCGCCGTGTTTTCTTCGTGCCGGATGTACATTCTTCCCTAAAAATATTCGCCCTGCCTGATGCGTATAACCACACTTTGTGGGATGCTCCAGCAAAAAATGCGACGCTCCGAAGCATACAGGGCAGCGAACAGCTTATTAAAATTCGCAAGACCTTTACTATCTGTAAAGAACACACCTCGCAAACTGCGCATCTCCTCGCTGTTTCTACGCCTCCCGACGATTACGACTTCCCGCAAGCCTCCGCTTGATGCGGCTTTCCCTTTGATATTTTCCTTTCGTATGTCACAAGTCAAGTTTCATTCTTTGGCTTTGACACGGATTGAAGAGGATTTCGCTGATTACACGGATAGTAATCGGTGCATAGACAAGTCGGTATTTCCGAAGCTCTCTGCCGGATGCGAAATCTTCAAGAATCAGTATCAAGGAATAATGCCTTGAAAATTTACCTTACACTGACTATAAAATACAAATCGTATAACTCAACTTTATCAAAACCATGCTGAAATTTATTGAAAAAATCTTTGGAAGCAAACACGACAAAGACGTGAAACGAATGCTTCCTATCGTTGACGAAATCAACGAATACTATGCCGAGTACGACAAACTTTCCGATGATGAAATTCGTGGCAAAACCGCAGAATTTCGCGCTTTGCTGGCAGAGCGCACAAAAGAATTTGAAGACGAAATCAATAAACTGCGCGACCAGCTCCGAAACGGCGAGCTTTCCGGCGAGGAAATAAGCGACATCTACGACCAAATTTCAACGCTCCAAGACGAAGAATACGCCACGATTCAAGAAACACTCGACGAAATCCTGC